>CAZSTZ010000008.1:0-2744 GCA_964609515.1 uncultured bacterium
CCGTAAGGTTTGAGCAATGTCTCCAAATAATCTTTGGAGAATTGGTCGTGGATAAAGCGCGTCATTTTCTTAACTGTTAATTACTAGAGTTACAATGGCCGCAAACTGACCACTTTTTTTGACTTGCTGCTAATAAGAATTATAACATATTTAATAGTAGGGTGCGCAATGCGCACCTTACGCCATTGGCCATTGTACTTGGTAATTAGAAATCCAAAACTGTAGGGGCTCTCCCTAAAGACAATCTCAAGAATATAGTTTTCTAAAACGATGTCCGCTAGGTTCTACAACCACAAACGCTCTAGCTAATTCCTCTTGGGAGTAAGTTTGTAGAACGATGTTGAGATTGCTGTGAATTATATTTGTAGTCGCAGGTAAAATACGAAGGTAGATAACACCACTTCCCAAACCTTCAACAAAAACGAGATTTCCGTAATCTCTGTCTCCCGTAACTAAGATTCGGTTTTGTTCTCCAGCTACTTTAAGTATCTCTTCGTCTCTGGTTCGGGAAAGACCAATTTGAGCCGCTAGAACGACATCATGTCCTGCTTCTATCAAAAATCTTGCCGTTAAGGCATATACGTTTTGGTCGAGTAATAATTTCATAGTTAAGCAGAAACAGTATAAATGTCTTCAGCATCTATTAACGCAATAGCATACTTAATACAAGCGCGGATATCGTCAACTTCTAGATCGGGATAGTAATCTCGAATGATGTCTTCAAAAGACAGTCCTGCATCAAGTAGTTCTAGTACGTTTTGTACGGTAATGCGCGTACCTGCGATACAAGGCTTGCCAAAGCGGATTTGAGAATTGACTGAAATTCTGTCCATAATTTGTTTTTGCCAGTTATTTGCTTCTCTTGAAAACCTTGGCTTAATATGATACCACCAAATTTGTAGTATTGGCCATCTTACGCTATATTAATATCTATTACCATATTTTGGCCCTAACCATGAAAAGATTATTAAGAATAGCCCTAATTTTAGTTTTAACTGCCACAACCGGACTCGTGGGAAACCTTCCAGAAGCGAAAAGCGACCCTAACACCATTGCCGAAACCGAGACTGCTACAAAAGAAGCAACCCCCATTCCCGTATCCCTACCGGCAGGGGCAACGGTGACGTTAAACGATGGCAACACGAGATCCGGTCAAGTGGTGGACTTAAACTCGGAGCAACTTATTATCAAAAGGGGCAACAGTCGCCCCACCGTATCCATTGCCGATATTGTGCGGGTAGAATTTGATGGGGAAGTTTGGTGGCCTACCGGTAGCGAGTTCATTGTGATTCGAGGAGACGATACTATAAAAGAGGGCGAACCGGTTCGCTTGGAAGTGCGACTGGATGGGTTTGAGTGGGAGGAAAAAGAGCAGGGCATTGCTAATATTTCCTCAGAAGCGGTGGAGGATGTGAACGGAAGGGGGAAAAGATTGAGAGGAATTTTAGGAGTTGTTAACAGCGGTAAAGTTCGTTTTGTTGTTAGCGAGATAGAGTTCGATGTGGAGAATCAATTATTAATTATTACCGCCACGGCAGCATTAAGACAAGAGTAAGTTCGTAGTAATGACTTTAGTCGTTTCCGGCATCTAGCTGTTGACAAAAATAGACGATTGAGGTATGCTAGTTGTCAAGCCATTTAATGGAGAGAAATAGATGAATATATCCTTAACTCCAGAACTAGAAAAACTGGTGAACGATAAAATAGCAAGCGGGATGTACAATTCTGCTACTGAGGTGATTCAAGAAGCATTAATACTTCTTAAAGAAAAAGATGCGATCGCTAATTTAAAACTGCAAGAATTACGCCAAGATATTCAAGCAGGAATAAATAGCGGCGAGTCCGTTCCTTTCGATATAGAAAAGCTAAAAATTGAGGGAAGAAAACGCAGAAACCAAGAGCAATAGTTATGATATCGAAGGCGATAATAACACCCCAGGCTGAAATCGATTTAATTGATATTTGGCAATTCATTGCTGACGACAGTATCGAGAGAGCAGACAGCTTTCTCGATAGTATTGACAATACAGTTAAGAATTTGGTAAGAATGCCTAATATGGGTAGAAGCAGAGAAGAAATAGCTAGGAACTTGCGTAGTTTTCCGGTAGGAAATTATGTGGTTTTCTACCGAATAATTGAAGAGGGAATAGAAGTCCTGCGGGTTTTGCATGGTTCCAGAGATATAAAAAGATTCTTTGAGGAGATTGAGATGAATTAAATTAGTTGGGCGATCGACTTATTTGTAGGTTGTGCGGACCTCCGTGGAACCCAACATCCACAAAAATATAGACTTGTAGGGGCAAAGCATTCGGGCGTTAAATGTTAATAAAAATCATAATTTTTTAAATCCGAATGCAACACCGCTGCCCCCACGTCTAATCCTCTGTTAATAACTCTATTTTTCGATTAACTAATCGTTGAAAATGGCTCTAAAAAACACCAAGCTTAAACGCGAGGAGAGGGCAAAGCATTCGGACATCATCTTTGTAGGTTGTGCGGACCTCCGTGGAACCTAACAGTTGACCTTCCGAGGGTCATCGATGGACCTCCAAGAGTCATACTATGACCTTCCGAAGATGATATAATGACCCAACGAGGCTCGTCGATGACCTTCTGAAGGTGATATGTTGACCTTCCAAGAGTCATACTATGACCTTCCGAAGATGATATAATGACCCAACGAGGCTCATCGATGACCTTCTGAAGGTGATATGTTGACCTTCCAAGAGTCATACTATGACCTT
>CAZSTZ010000008.1:2844-22680 GCA_964609515.1 uncultured bacterium
TCGATGACCTTCTGAAGGTGATATGTTGACCTTCCAAGAGTCATACTATGACCTTCCGAAGATGATATAATGACCCAACGAGGCTCATCGATGACCTTCCCAAAACGATATATTCACCTTCCGAGACTCATCTTTGATTTTCAGAGGTTCGTCCTCGACCTTTAGAGGTTCGTTATTTGATGTTCTTTCGACTTTTGACTAACTTAATTTCTAGGAGGTAGTGCTATGAAACGAGTTGTTATTGGTTCTCTGGTGGGGGTGGCGATGCTGGCTGCTATTCCTTTAACGCTGTCACTGATGGCGCACCGCAGTTACGCGCAAACTTCAAATTCTCAGGTGCAAGAGTTAGAGCAATTGTTGTTAAAAGGAGTGCAACAAACTCAGCAAAGGCAAGCTCTGGAGGCTATAGAAACATTTCAACGGGCGTTAGCAATTGCTCGAAAAATCCAAGACCGAGAAAGCGAGGCATGGGCAAGTGCTGGCATTGGTTTGAACTACGATAATATAGGCAAGCCACGAGAAGCATTAAACTTTTACGGCGAGGCTTTGATAATTTTTAGGGAAATGGGCGATCGCGCTAAGGAAGCTACTACTCTCAATGATATGGGTGTAGCTTACAGCAAAATCGATCGACCCCAGGAGGCGTTAAAATACTTGCAGCAAGCTTTAAGCATCTGGCAGGAAGTCGAAAGCCACGGAGGGAAAGCTACTACTCTCAATAACATCGGTCAAGTTTATAGCGACATCGGTCAACCCCAGGAGGCATTAAAATACTACCAGCAAGCTTTAACTATCTGGCAGGAAGTCGGCGGTCGCGGAAGGGAAGCCACTACCCTAAATGGCATTGGTGCAGTTTACAGCAGTATCGGTCAGTTTCAGGAAGCATTAAAATACTACCAGCAAGCTTTAACTATCTGGCAGAAAGTCGACGATCCTCAAGGAGAAGCTATGACTCTTAATAACATCGGTCAAGCTTACAGCGATATTGGTAAATCCCAGGAAGCATTAAAATACTTCCTACAATCTTTACCCATCAGGCGGGAAGTGAACGATCGCCGAGGAGAAGCCATTACTCTCAATAACATGGGTGTGTTATTAAATAATAATGACAAACCCCAGGAAGCTTTAGAATTTTTTCTGCAAGCTTTACCCATCAGGCGGGAAGTCGGCGATCGCGGTGGAGAAGCTACTACTCTCAATAACATTGGCACAGTGTACAACGATATTGAGCAACCCCACGAGGCATTAAAATACTTCCTGCAAGCTTTACCCATCATGCGGGAAGTTGGCGATCGCGGTGGAGAAGCTACTACTCTCAATAACATTGGTGAAGTTTATAGTGACATTAGCCAACCCCAGGAGGCATTAAAATACTTTCTGCAAGCTCTACCCACCTGGCAAGAAGTCGGCGATCGTGGGGGGGAATTTGCTACTTTGAGTAACATGGGCTTAGTTTACAGAAATAGTAACCAACTTAATGATGCCATAAATAGCTTGCAAAAGTCAGTAACAATCACCCTAGAAATGCGTGCGGGCTTACAACAACAAAACCGCAAGGTATTTTTACAATCAAGAACTCGCAGCGGAACCCCCATCGCCCTAGTCGATCTCCTCATCGACCAAAACCAAACCAACGAAGCCTTCAAATGGTATAACCTCGCCACCACCTTCGACCTCGCCGACTACACCCGCCTCCTCGATGCCAAAGTTACAAACCCCCAAGCCCAACAACTAATCGACGAGTGGCAACAAAACCATCAACGCCTCCAATATCTTTACGCCCGAGTCGAAGACCAATGGACTCCCCAACTCTCCCAACAGCTAAACCAACTTACGGCAGAAACCAACCAACTCGCCGAAGCAGCCAAAAATCGCTACCCCGAAGTCGCCGAAATCTTTGAAACCACCCCCCAAGACATCGACAAACTCAAAGCCAACATCCCACCCGGCACCCTCGTCATTCAACCCGCCCTATTGACGGGTATCACCGACGTCCCCAATAGCATCGGCATCTTCCTCGTCTCCCGAGACCAAGCCACCCTGGTCAAAAAAGTACCCATCAATGCCCAAGAGTTCGATCGCCTCCTCACCGAATATCGCGCCCAACTCCAAAACCCCACCCGCAGCGACGACGACCTCAACCAAGAACAACTCTACAACTACCTCATCCGCCCGGTGGAAGCAGAAATAGCCGCCGCCTCCCCCAAACGACTCGCCATCATCGCCACCGGCAAACTCCGCTACATCCCCTTTGAAACCCTCTACGATGCCGAAACCGACCAATACCTCCTCGAAAAATATCCCATCCACTACCTCACCCGCATCTCCGCCAACCGCCCGACTCCCAACGACACCACCCCCACCACCGCCGCCACTCCTCGCCAAATCTTAGCTTTCGGCAACCCCACCCCCGCCGAGATAGAGCTCCAAGGTGCCGAAGTCGAAGCAAAAACCATCGTCGAAATCCTCTCTGGAGAACTATTTATCCGCGAACTCGCAACCCTGGCAACATTCCAAGAAAAATCCCCCCGCTTCACCCTGCTGCATCTAGCAACCCACGGCTGTTTCCAAAAAGGCGGCTGCCCCAAATTAGACATGGAAGCGAACACCATCCTATTTGCCAACGGCGAAACCTTCAACATCGCCGACGCCGCCCGTTTGGGATTGGAAAATACCGACTTAATCGCCCTCAGCGCTTGTCAAACCGCCATGAAAGCCGACTCCAACGGGGAAGAATTCGCCGGAGTCGCCTATTTATTTGAACGGGCCGGCGCCGCTGCCGTGATGGCGAGTTTGTGGGATGCGGAGGATGGCGCTACCAAACAGATAATGGTCGAGTTTTACCAAAACGTCAAAGGGGGCATGAGTAAAGTTGATGCCTTGCGACAAGCTAAATTGAGTCAAGTTGACGTGCATCCTTTTTATTGGTCGCCGTTGATTTTGATTGGGGATGGGAGTTCGTTGTAGGCATGCATGCAAGAGGCAAAAGGCAAAAGTTTTTTGTAAGTTGTGCGGACCGAAGTGGAACCCAACACCGCTGATTTCGGTGCGCGCGCGCCCTACCTACAAGAAAGCGACTGTTGCCTTTTGCCTCTTGCCTCTTGCCTCTTGCCTCCTATTCCCACACCGGCCCCATCAACGTACCCCGCAAGCGCCACGTCTCGAACCCCGGCACTTCCACCTCCAAGATGCCGCCATACAAAGGTTCCCGCACATAAGGACTCTCCAAGACCGGCCACTTCTCCAAAACCCGCTTCTCCCCGTTAATAACCCCCTCGCCAATGGAACCATCCCGCTGATAAGTCATCTCCAAGCGATCGCCCGCCAAACTCCGATAACCCAAACGCCCCTCCCTTTCCCAAGAGCGATCGTCAACCGCAGTCTCCTCCAACGCCGCCGTCAAACTCTCAAAAGTCGGATACTCCGCCACCCGCGCCACGTCCGTCACCCACGCCGTCTGGGTACCCTTCGCCGCCAAAGCATCAAACTCTAAATCCTTATCTGTTATTACATGATAGGTAGGATTTTCCACCGCCTCCCATACCACTTCGTCGCCCCAAGGTCGGGCGCACAACCAGACATTTTCTATCCGCCAAATATACCAATCCTTATAGCGCAACGGTTCCCCATAGCCCGCAGGAATTACTAAATGCGATCGCGCAGGCACCCCCGCCTCCAAGTCCCTCTCGTTCAAAATCGATTGATAAATAACCGCCCCCCGCTTCTGCAAGTATTGGTCTCCCGGAGTTCGTCCCGTCGCCAAATCTGTATGATAAGTGCCCCCCAAACTGACAGTCGCATTATCCTTTCCTTCAGCGCCTCGCACTACTAACTTATAAGTAGCATATTGAGCGCGAATCGTTCCTTCAACCTGATAAATTCGCGCCGGTTCTAATAAAGTTCCCAGACTGTAATCTTCCGTCACATAAAATTTTTCCCAGAGACGATTGCTTTTATCGTAACTGTAATATCCTGGATGGCTCCCCCGCATTTCAAAAGGTAGAGGTATCTGTTTGCGAGCAAGCCTTCTCAAGTGAGCCGGCGGACGATAGCTGCTCAAAGCCGCCGGCAGCGCCAACCAAGCGTGTTTGTCGTCCATCCCTTCCACCACCGCGTCGCCCCCACTGCCGTCGCCCCACCACATCCACGCCACCGCCGTCAAACCGCTATCCCAAGTGTTGCGATCGAACCCCCGACTTTCCGCACCTCCCGCCGTTCCCCAACTCAACCGCAAAGCCATATTAGTAGCGTACCAGTCGAGGAAACCCTTGGCTAGTTGTTTCAACGCCGGATTCCGCGCAAAATCGTATAAATTTAACAAACCCCCAATACTATATCCGTAATATATAGAAGAATGAAACTCCCCCTGTCCGATAGTAAGAAACTTATCTAATTCAGAACGCAACCAAGCCTCGTTAGTCGCCTCGCTGGAAGGGTCTCCCACCGGCCACCCGCTACCGTCCATCAAGGCCAAACCCGACGCCCGGTGCATAAACTTATGATTTTCCGTGCCCCCTTCCGTCCATTGTTTCACTCGCGGCGACTCCAACTGACTCCGATAAGACCTCGCCACTGCTGCTGGCATCGTATCTCTAAACATAAAGAAAATACGGGTATCTAAAGAACTCCGAAAATGATAAATATCCCGTTTATCCTCATCCATTTTGAGCAGAACTTCCCAAGAATTTTCAGGGTCGTAATTTTTACCCGCCGCTTCGTTTTGCAGGCTCAACCTTGCTAGAATTACTGGTAGTAAATATTTATGAGGGTCTCCTAAATTTATCCGCCTCCACCAGGCATCTAGTTCTTCTAAGTCTTTAGCAGCTAGTTTTTCCCGTATGGCTAAACTACGTTTTTGAAAGTTTTTTTCTAACGCAGACTCCGGTTGTTGGCTTAATTTTAATTCTCTGGCAAAGATATTAAAGTTTTCTGTTTCTGCTTTTTCTTGTTGGTTAGTTGTTTCCGCTTTATTCGCAATCGCGCATCCGTTGATACTCGCAATTACTATTAAAAAAATAGCGGCGATCGCCCCTCCTTTGCCTCCCAAAAAGTCTTTTTTTTCTCCCTTAATTGTTTTTGGCATCTTTACTCCCAGCTATTGCTTTTGTTGACTATTTTATCTGTAGTTATTGAGTCTATTATAAAGCAAATTTTTTCGGAGCGATCGCTTTCTCTACTTCCCCCGTTCCCACTCTTCAATCGAAATAGCTTATTAAATTCTTAAATTTAATTAATTTGTATGGTGTTACCCCCTAAGTATTTTACCCGCGATTAAAAGTTCAGAGCCTTTACTAAAAAACTGTTGCTTTATCAACTGTCTGAGGATAGAATTAACACAACAAGCCCTGGCCAACCTAGACCGATCGAGGTTTTCGAGCCAAAGAGCGATCGAAATCACCAATAGGTAAGCTTACTGGTCACCAATTCCTTCCGAAACGATCGCATTTTCCGGGGGGGTGAAATCACTGAATTAAATCGAAAAACAAGAGATATTAGAGTTGTAGAAATTGAGGAAAACCACTATGCAAGCTTACGCTTTAGATTCTAACGGTCCCATCGCCGAACTCTTTTACCAAGTCTGTCGAGCCGGTCATCTAACTCGTGGCGATCGCCAGAGAATCATGTCTGCCTTTTTAAGTGGGGCATTAACTGACGAAGAAAAATCGGCCATCAATCGCTTAATTCACGCAGTTCGCCGTGGCTGGTTGAAAGTGCTGGATTAACCGTAATTTCTTCCTCAGGGCGATCGCATAAGGCGATCGCAATCTTCCCTAAATTTAGTTATTGCGATCTAGATCGTGTTTTATTGTGATTTCGATCGTTATTGTTGCAGCCCTCGATCGCTGTTAACTTTTGTTATGCAAAGCACAATATAAAGAAAGAGTTAAAAACAAAAATTATGACTTATCAAGCCCTTCTACCCGAATACACCATAGCCGAACTGGTGTTTCAAGTTTACCGTTCTGGCTTCCTGACCACCGAGCATCGCAAGCAGCTTAAGAGTTTATTCTTAGACTACGACCTAAGCGAAGAAGATACTACGGCCATCAACCGACTGCTCCACGCAGTTCGTCGCGGTTGGCTCCAAGTGGTAGATTAAAGTGGGCCAGGTGCATAGGCTACCGCTCGTGTACTACAAGCAAACCATTTTTATGTTGGAAAAAAAAATTAATAACCACCTTTTTTTCTATATTAATTTAGGTCCGGGCACAACGCTTGGACCTAAATTAATTAATACATCTTAATTATTTCTAATTTTTAATTCCCCATCCAATTCCCCATTCCCTATTTCCCAAAATTAAATTAAATCGTGAAAGACCTTTATATTTCTTGGTCGGAATATCACCAAAAAATAGAGAACCTAGCCGCAAAAATTTATCAATCCCAATGGCAATTCGATAGTATTATCTGCTTGGCAAGAGGAGGAATGCGCGTAGGCGATATCCTCTCCCGCATTTTTGATAAACCTTTAGCAGTTTTAGCAACTTCTGCATACAGCGGCCCCAAAGGTCAAGTACGAGGTAAAATTAAGTTAGCTAACAATCTGACAATGACTGCCGATAATTTAGGCAGTCAAGTTTTATTAGTTGACGATTTAGTAGATTCGGGAATTAGTTTAAAAGAATCCTTGCTCTGGCTGCAAGAACGTTATAACTTGGAAATAAAACAACTCCGAACCGCCGTTATTTGGTATAAAGCCGCTTCTTTTGTCGCGCCAGATTATTACGTCGATTATCTCCCGGATAACCCCTGGATTCATCAACCTTTTGAAATTTACGAGCTGAAAAACCCCGCAGATTTCTTAATAGCAAATAATATCAATTAACAATTTCTATTGCTGATGTCCTCAAATACCCTAACTCTCAATCTCGTCGAAGGTTCTGTATCCTTTAGCTTTTCAGTTGAAGCGGCCCAGAAAGTAAAAGCAGCGATCGCCGACTTAATGCAACAGCTTAAGGCCGCCGCCGTTCAAAAAACTACTGGGGGCACTTCCGCCAAACCTACTCCCCAGAAACCAATGGAATTTCAATATACCGGCGATGTCTTCTTAGAGATTTTCTGCAATCCCAATATCTGGCCCAGTCCTTTTGCTGCCAAAGTTCTCATCACTCTACGAGACGAGCGCATCCGCTTGACTACCGAAGCCGAACTTACCCGCCTTATTGAGGATATCGAGGGATATTTGGACCAAGCAAGTTAATGAAGTAGGCAAGAGGTAAAAGGCAAAAGGCAATACATTAAAAAAGATTTTGCTTGGACTTTTGGAAGAGTTCTAATAATAACTTGACAAAACAAAAAAAATGTGATAAGCAGCGAGTAAGTGTTAATTACTCGCTGTTTTTTAATTGATTTCTGTCTTTTCGGCATTTAAAGCCAAAAGCCAGCAGTGGAGTAAAAATTAAAAATCTCAAGACTTTTGTAAAGTTTTGTAAAAAAAAGAGAAATCTGATAAAGTAATTAAAGAAAAATTAAGATAAATAATAAACAGTTTATGAAAATAGCGATCTTAGGAGGGACAGGAACTCTTGGCCGACAAATAGCCCGTCGGGCCCTAGACGAAGGACATCAAGTCCGGTGTTTAGCAAGGAGTTATAGTCGAGCGGCATTTTTAAAAGAGTGGGGCGCAGAATTAGTACCAGGGAATCTATGCAAACCCAAAACCCTAGCACCCGCACTAGAAGGAGTCGATGCAGTAATAGACGCAGCAACCGCACGACCAACAGACTCCCTAACCATCAAACAAGTTGACTGGCAAGGAAAAGTCTCCCTAATTCAGGCCGCAGCAGAAGCAGGCATAGAACGCTTCATATTTATCTCATTTCTGGATGCGGAAAAATATCGGCAAGTCCCCCTATTAGAAATAAAGCGTTGTACCGAACTGTTCCTAGCAGAATCAGGCTTAAAATATACGATACTCAAACCCTGCGGCTTCCTCCAAGGGTTAATCGGCCAATATGCAGTGCCAATATTAGATAATCAAGGAGTGTGGGTTCCAGGAAAAGGAGCTGCCATCGCCTACATGGACACCCAAGACATAGCTAAATTTGCAATTCGGGCCCTTTCCGTTCCCGAAACCGAAAAGAAAAGCTTTCCCGTAGTTGGCCCCCGACCTTGGGAAGCAGACGAAATAATTAGGCTCTGCGAACGACTATCAGGCGAAAAAGCAAAAGTAACCCGCACCAACCTTAACGTTTTGCGGACGGTTCGTAAAATCTTAAGATCGTTTCAGTGGAGTCAAGAAGTAGCCAACAGATTAGCCTTTGCCGAAGTATTAGCAGGAGGGGAACCACTGACAGCATCAATGGATGAAACCTATAAAGTATTTGATTTAAACCCAGAAGAAACCACAACACTAGCATCCTACCTGCAAGAGTACTACAGTCGAATTCTCAAAAAACTCAAAGAACTAGAATACGAAAAATCAAAAGGCAACAAAGGCTCTCAAAATAAGAAACCCTTCTTCTTTTAAAGAAAAAATCCTCAAACATCGAAGGTAGTGGTAAATAAGTAGTGACTTTAATCGTCTTTTTACTAAGAGTTACCCGGGCACCATTACCCATTACCCATTACCCATTACCCATTACCCATTACCATACCGAATAGTTCTTGTGTCCAAAGTTGGAATCATCTATAACGACGTTAAACCCATAGCTTGTAAGGTAGCAGAAGAGTTAAAAAACAAACTCACCGCTAGTGGCTGGGATGTTTGTCTGACAACTGGAGCCGGAGGAATACTCGGTTATTCCGACCTCCAACATCCCGTTTGCCACACCCCAATATATCAACTAACTCCCCCCGGTTTTGACAAAGATATGAGCTTTGCCATCGTGCTAGGAGGAGACGGAACCGTTTTATCGGCATTTCGCCAAGTAGCTCCCAGTGGCGTACCTTTACTAACTGTCAATACAGGTCACATGGGGTTCCTCACCGAGATTTATCTTAATAACTTAAACGCCGCATTGGAACAAGTCCTGGCGGGAGATTATCAAGTAGAAGAGCGAACAATGCTGGAGGTAAGACTGTTTCGCGAAGAAACTTTGCTCTGGGAAGCCTTGTGCTTGAACGAAATGGTAATTCACCGCGAACCCATGACCAGTATGTGCCATTTTGAAATAAAAATTGGCAGACACGCTCCGGTAGATATTGCCGCAGACGGGGTAATTATTTCTACTCCCACAGGTTCCACAGCTTACTCCCTCTCCGCAGGTGGTCCGGTGGTAACTCCTGAAGTGCCCGTATTGCAACTTTCCCCTATTTGTCCTCATTCTTTGGCTTCTAGAGCCTTGGTTTTTGCTGATACTCAGGCGGTGAGCGTGTTTCCAGCCGGTCCTAACCGTTTGGTAATGATTGTTGATGGGAATGGCGGATGTTATGTCTTGCCAGAAGATCGGGTCAAGATACAGCGATCGCCATACAATGCCCGCTTCATTAGGTTACAGCCACCGGAGTTTTTCCACGTCCTCCGAGAAAAATTGGGCTGGGGCCTCCCCCATATCGCCAAACCTACCTCCGTCGAGTTGCCTTAGAGGAGAGACAAGGAAGACAAGGAAGACAAGGGCGGACTTGCGGGAAGTTTGTCTTGCGGGAAGTTTGTCTTGCCGGAAGTTTGTCTTGCGGGAAGTTTGTCTTGCCGGAAGTTTGTCTTGTGGGAAGTTTGTCTTGCGGGAAGTTTGTCTTGCCGGAAGTTTGTCTTGCGGGAAGTTTGTGTTAAAACCAGAGAAAATCTCCTCTAGCAAGAAAACCATGAAAACCCTAACCATCCCTCAACATCCTGCAGTCCTCTTAGTTGAAACTGACGACACTCTCGCCCAACAGGTGAGTTTAGACCTGAAAGAATCTGGTTATTATCCCATTCTGGCCCAGAATACAACTATTGGACTTCATCGTGCGGTAGAACTTCAGCCTGACTTGATTGTAATTGACCGGATGCTACCCGGAGAGTCGGGACTTTCTTTGTCGTCCCATCTCAGAAGCATGGACCGTGAAGTCCATATACTCCTATTAATTTCACGGGATACCGTTGAAGATCGCGCCGCTTGCCTAGAATGCGGTGCCGATGACTATTTCCTCAAACCCTATCGGAGAGAGGAATTTTTACAACTGGTCCATTTTTATCTCAAACCCAATAAACCCGATACCCATCAATTACGCTTTAGCGATTTAGTCTTAGATTTGTCTGCCCGTCAAGGTTTTCGCCATGGCCGCAAAATTGATTTCACCATCAAGGAATTTGAATTGTTAAAGTTCATCATGGAACATCCACGGGAGGTTTTGAGCCGCGAACAGATTTTGGAAAATGTCTGGGGTTACGATTTTATGGGCGAATCTAATGTCATTGAGGTTTATATCAGATATTTGCGACTTAAAATCGAACGAGAAGGCGAAAAACGTCTTATTCAAACCGTCCGAGGAGTCGGTTACGTCCTCCGAGAAACTTAAAAGAAAATGGGTAATAGGTAATAGGTAATGGGTAATAGGTAATTGCTAATAGGTAATGGGTAATAGGTAATTGTCTATTGTTAATATTTAATTGCCTCTTGCCTTCTCTTACCCAGGGAGCATCTCATATTTGTAACAATATAGCAACCCGTTTAGGGGTTATCAAAAATTAAAAAAGTAGAAAAAAATCGAAAATTCTGTTCCTTATCTACTCTTGCCTATTGCCTATTGCCTCTTGCCTACTCTTGCCTATTGCCTCTTGCCTCTTCCATAAATGCGACAAATTCTACTTCTTCGTTTGCCATTGAGATGCTCCCTATTACCCATTACCCATTACCTAATTGTTAATTGCCTCTTGCCTTCTATTCCCCATTACCCATTACCCATTACCCATTACCTATTCCCAAAAATATGACTTATTTAACTCGTTTGTTTGGCTTCACTTTTAGTTTATTGTTACTCGGCAGTTTTTCGCCTTTTGCCTCCTGCCTTTTGCCTCTTGCTTTGGCAGAAACATCCCCACCAGCTACGGAAGACTCTAGTCAAGGTCAAGTTTTGCCTGTTACAGCTATGGCCATCGTTAAGGGAGAAACTATTAAACTTGAAGTGGCAGAAACTCCCGAAGAACAAGCTATGGGGTTGATGTACAGAACTTCTTTAGCTGACGATCGCGGTATGCTTTTTCCCTTTAACCCCCCTCGCCCCGTCCGTTTTTGGATGAAAAATTGCCTCATTTCTCTCGATATGATCTTTATCCGCGATGGAGTGGTACGGGCCATTATCCCTGATGTCCCTCCCTGTACTGCCGAACCTTGTCCTACTTATGGCCCCGATGTTCCCATCGACGGCGTAATCGAATTAAGAGCGGGCAGGGCCGCCGAATTGGGACTGGAAGTGGGCGATCGCCTTGACCTTCAGTTTTTAGAGAGGACTGACTAGGTAACAGAACCCTCAACTCCAAAATCTAAATCTTAAAAAAGTTTACAAAACTTGATAAAACTTAGAATTATTTTATAAACTAAAAAGACAAATCTGCACAAAAGAGTGCTAAAATTTTGACCTTAAAGCTGTCCCAGGCAGGTGTGAGGAAGAAATCATAAAATCTCTACAAATAATATAAAAAGAGATTGTTTGTAGCAAGAACGCGCAAAAACACAACTGTCTTTTATACTACTGCTAAAATTATATTTTAGCAGTAGTATAAAAACCGAAACAGTTGACAACAGTTGACAAAAAGATTAAGTAGAAACGCCGAACCAGTAAAGATGTAGGTTCTAATATCTATCTTTTGGTAGAAGAAAGAGAACAGCTAAAGATGCAAAGCAATTTTTGATTGGTGGTAAGACAGAATTGATTCCTAAAAATCTGCCAATAAATCAGAAATCCTTTGCGGAATAGCGATCGCTCCTTTTGGAGATAGATGGAACGTTCGCAACTAGGCTTTAGCGATCGGCTCAAACCACCATTGCCTATTTTGTCTGGCTTAATAGTCCGCCATTTAAAGCTCAAAAAGCAACGAACTCGTGACTACAAGGTTGAAAAATTGGCCTTCGCTCTGAAATTAGCGAAAGGCAAAAACTCAGACAGATAATAAACTGGCTCAAGACAGCGATCGGCTCTCAAAACCATCGCTGAAAATGGTGTCTAAGAATAAGGAGGTGAAAGAGCATGACACCAAAAACCTACGCTCGATTTATTCGTTTTTTAAAAGAAGAATTAGCGATATCTCAAGCATCAATAGCAGTTGCCGAACGGGCCAGCACTAACGAAAGACCTCAAACCACTCCAGATACAAGTTCTTTGCCCATGATTCTCTGGCAATACGGATTAGTTTCTCTAGAACAATTGGATAAAATCTTTGATTGGTTAGAAACAGCCATTTAAAAAACCTTGAAAGTCAAGATTTTAACGATAAGAAAAAAAATTAATAGTTAGTAGTTAGTAGCAAAAACAACAATGCTAGAACTACTAACTGACAATTTAACAAACTTAAGATTCGGCTAAAACCTTGGATGCTGCGGCAACGCCCGCCCCTGGGGTAAAGCTTTCAACTCCCATTTCTCGTAAAACTACTTCTAAAGCAGCTATACAGCTAACAAGATCGCGATCGCTGACAAAACCCAAATGTCCGATGCGGAAAATCTTGCCCTTGAGATGATTTTGTCCCCCAGCCAAAGCAATATCGAAATGCTTCTTCATCAAAGCCCGAATTTGTTCGGCATCCACGCCCTCAGGCGGTGCCACAGCAGTAACAGCCGTACTGGCAGCCTCATCGGGAGCAAACAGGGGCATTCCTAAAGCTTTCACCGCCACCCGAGCAGTCTTAGTCAGCCGTTGGTGGCGGGCAAAAATATTTTCCAGTCCTTCTCCTTTCATCATCTGAAGGGATGCTTGCAAAGCAAAGAACAAGTTTACTGGTGGGGTGAAGGGCGTAGTATTTTTAGCAGCGTCCTTGCGATATTTACCCAGATCTAAATAATACCGAGGCAAATTCGCATTTTTATAAGCTTCCCAAGCTTTAGGACTGACTGACACAAAACCCAAACCAGGAGGAATCATGTAACCCTTTTGAGAACCAGAGCCTACCACGTCTAGACCTAATTCATCTATAGGTATGTTAACTGCTCCCAGACTGGTAACGGCATCCACTATTATCAAAGCTTCGCCGTGAGCCTTGACGTGACGATTAATAGTTTCTAGATCGTTGAGAACTCCGGTAGAGGTTTCGCTGTGAGTAAAAATGACCGCTTTAATTTGTTTTTCGCTATCAGCTTCGAGCTTTTCTCGAAACTGTTCCGGGTCCAAGGGTTGGCCCCATTCCGCTGTTATTTTTTCCACTTGGAGGCCGTAAGCTTCAGAAATTTCGGCCCAGCGATCGCCAAACTTACCGTTACATCCGCAGAGTACGCGATCGCCTCTACTCAAAAAATTAATGATACCCGCTTCCATCGCCCCAGTTCCGCTTGCCGCCACGACTAAGACATCGTTCTGAGTTTGATGCACCCATTTGAGGTTTTCTGTCACCTCTGCCATAATTTTAGAAAAATCTCCGCTGCGGTGGCCTATTGGATGCTTGGCCATCGCCAACAACGCTTGTTCTGGTACCGGTGTGGGCCCGGGAATCATCAACATTAATTTGTCGTCCATTGCTATGTCGCTCCTTTTGAATCCGTTCTGGGATTAGTGCTGTTGTTTATTTAAACCGAAATTTATGGAAAAACATCTTATTTTTTTCTTAAGATTTTTAGCACTAATCTCCAGAAGTTAAAAAATTGACATGGCAAGCCCATAGGGTTTGCACCCTATTTTTTGATTCTCCAACCAAAAAACCGAGCCCAATTACTCGCTCTGAATTTCATTGAGAGACCAACGCGGTTCCACTGGCAAAGAAGCTTGTTGGCAGCTATCTTCCAATTGCTTTTGGATAGCTAAAGCTTTGCGAAGGGTAACGATAAGTTGATTAACTTGTTCGTATTGAATAGAGTTGCGTTCCACTGCCCTAATTGTTTTTTTCTCTAGGATTTGCAGTAACAATTCGTAGTGAACGCGAGCGGGAATAGGAATTGGTTCCATCGATTTTAGAGATTAAGTTTTAGAGTTTATCTTGTGCCGTCTTCTAAAGACATTCACAAGTTTTATAAATTGACTAGATAAGTTTTGTTACTATTCCCACAATCCTAATTCTGGACAAAAACATTTAGTTTAAATTGAATTGGCGACCCCAGCTCCCAAAAGCTGACCTATTGCTTTATCTGGAGAAGCTTGTCTCATTAAAGACTCCCCAATTAAAACCGCATCTGCCCCAGCACTTGCGACTAAATTTAAGTCGTGGGCCGTGTGCAGTCCCGATTCGCTCACTACTAAAATATCTCGTTCCCGCAACTGCTTGCTTCGTGCCTCCATTAAGGCTTTAGTGGTATCTAAATTCACTGAAAAATTCTCCAAATTGCGATTATTTATGCCCACTAAGTTTATCCCTTCAATAGCCAAAACCCTATCCATTTCCTCTAAGTTATGAACTTCAACTAAAGGTGTCATGCCCAAAGCTTTAACAATTTTCACAAAATACTTTAGGTCTTGGTCTGACAAAATTGCAGCTATTAATAAAACTGCATCAGCACCGTATTGGCGGGCAAGATAAATTTGATACGGATAAATTATAAATTCTTTGCATAGCAAAGGTAAATCGACAGTGGCGCGGACTTTAGCTAAGTTGTCAAAGCTACCTTGAAAGAATTTTTTATCCGTTAACACAGAAATACAACTTGCGCCTCCTCGTTCGTAAGAAAGAGCGATCGCCACCGGATCGAATTCTTCTCTAATTACTCCTTTACTGGGGGATGCTTTTTTAACTTCGGCAATAACGGCGGGTTGAGTTTTTCCTTGACGTAAAGCTGCTAAAAAATTACGAGGTGGGGAGACATATGCTACCTTGTTTTTTAATTCTAATAAGGAAGTCTGTTCCCGCATTTTATTTACTTCAATTTCTTTATGCCAGACTATTTCTTCTAATATATGGCGCGGTTGAGAATCTGGTAAAGCTACTTCATAGCGCAAATATTTTATTTCTACTGCTGGATTTGGTTGGCGACGACGTATTTTCATAATGAACAATTAACAATGAACAATTAACAATGCAAGCACAATTAGAAATCAACAATTAACAATTAATACTAATTATTAATTGTTAATTGTTGATTATTAATTGTTAATTATCGCTCGTTTGTAGGCTTCATCCAAAACTTCTGAAAGAGTGGGATGGGTATGTACGTTAAAGGCCAATTCGCGAACCGATTGACGTAGGGCGATCGCGTTAGCTGCCTCTTGAATTAAATCGGCAGCGTGCATTCCGATCAGATGAACTCCCAGAAGTTCTCCGTTATCTTTGCGGTAAATAACCTTAGCGATGCCGTCCGTTTCTCCTTCTGCCACCGCCTTAGAATTGGCCTTAAAATAGGTCCGCACGCTGGCAACCTCAAAACCTTCCGATTGGCCCAAATCCTTAGCTGCCTCCTCTGTCAAACCGACATAACTAATTTCTGGGTGAGTAAAAGCAGCAGCAGGGATACTGCGATAATCGACCTCTCGGGGGCGATCGCAAATATTCTCCACCACAGTAATCCCTTGAGCGGAAGCCGCGTGAGCCAACATCATTTTACCAGTAGCATCGCCGATCGCCCATAAATTAGCAATCGGTTCCCCTCCAGACAAAACCTGCATTTTATCGTTGGCAGGAATAAAACCGCGACGGTCAACTTCCACTCCCACAGAGTCCAGTCCCAAATTTTTAGTAAAAGGAATCCTGCCCGTGGCCACCAAACAAGCATCAACTTCCAAAACCTCTTCAACCTCTTTAGTTTTGGCATCGGCCAGTTCGATAACCACTGGAGAACCTGGTTTGACTTTCATTGCCAATTTACCAACTCGGGTTTCGATATCCCGAGGTTGAATTAAAACTCGTTCCGCTATTTTGGCAATATCCGCATCAAAAGTGGGCATTAAGCGGTCCAGGGCTTCTATCATCGTAATTTCGCAGCCAAGGGCCGTGTAAACATCGGAAAATTCCAGACCGATATAACCGCTACCCACGATGGCAACCCACTGGGGCAAAGATTCTAATCTTACGGCATCGTCGCTGGTAAAAACAGTTTTGCCGTCTAGTTCGATACCGGGGGGAACGAAAGGAATAGACCCGGGGGCTAAGATGATATCTTTAGCTGTAACAGTTTTTTCGCCTTTTTCTGTCTCCACCGTTACTTTTTGCGGACCTGCCATTTTACCCCAACCGACTAGGACATCTATTCCCAGACGTTTGAGGCTATTGGTCATGTCTCCTCGTAGCTTGCTGACTATGTTATTAGCGTGGGAGGCCATAGAGGAGCGATCGAAGCTGACATTTCTTACTTCAATTCCTAAACATTTGAGATGATGGGCGTCGCGCAATTCTCGGACTCGACCTGCCGCCGCTAATAGGGCCTTTGAAGGGATGCAACCCCGGTTGACGCAGGTACCGCCCATGTCTGCGGCTTCGATTATAGCTGTTTTTAAACCGCAGCTAACGGCATGGAGGGCTGCCCCATGTCCTCCTACACCCGCACCAATAATTACTAAATCGTAATCAAATTTTTCGCTCATTTTTTCTCCTTTTCGCTTTTTTTAGTAAGGTATCAAATATAGTTTTGAGAGTCTTTTGCTATGAGTTTTTACTCAGCTAGATTCTCCCTGGCAATCTTGCCATTGAAGATTTTTTTGAGGAAACAGCAATTATTTCTGCTTTGCAATCGACTTTACTATAAAGACAATCTTTTGACAAGTAGTATTTGTTGGTGGTGCTTGTTTTTTTCTCAGTCTTACAGGGGACTTGCTACGGGAGAGTAATTATTCTTAATCGAAACATGAGGTTGATTTCTTGGCAATTAACCCCCAATAATCCTTGGGTTATTGTTAATTGTTTATTTCTCGTCTTTCCTACTTCCCTTTGTTTTGGTTTTCGTTAATAATTCTCGTCAGATATGCCCGGAGTTTACTTACTTGTAAAAGCAATCGCTAAGATAAATCAACCGAATTTTTGGCTAGTTTTTTAGCAAAATCACCGAAAATTTTCAATAGCTAATTAAATGAAATTATTTTAAGATAACAAACACAAAAGCTGCCCAATTAGCAGAAAAATACCATTTTTGTCAAAATACTGCTAGAGGTTACGCCCATATGAAAAGAGAATTTTGGCATAACACTAAAAAACTTACTCTCAAAATGCAAGGTAGAGGAGGCATCTAGTGTAAGTCCGTATTATCGCGCAATTGCAGCAACAACTAACAGTTTAAAGGAGTAATTATTGATGGATAATAAAGAACTACGTCGTGCTGCGGCTCAAGAATTTATGGAGTCTCTCGAGCATGAATTAACAGAAAATTTAACGCCAGAGTCCCCGCCCAAGCGACAAAAACAACCGTTACCCAAACAGACTCCCAAGGCTCCCCGCCCCAACAAGCAGCAAGACAAGTCAAGTCAATTCACCTTATCAGAACTCGAAGAAGCGATCGAGGATATCGACAAGTACATGGACCAGCATAATTCAGAAGGTTAAAATTAAATAGAGCTTGCTGGACTTTTATCATTTCTTGCTTTTTGCCTCCTCTTGTCGTTGCCTTTGTGCTTCGTAGAGAATTAGAGCCGCAATTATGGCCACGTTTAAAGATTCTACCCCGCGACTCAACGGAATGGAAATGGTTTTATCTGCCAGTTCGATGGCATCTTTGGACAGACCGGCCCCTTCGTTACCCAATAAAATGATGGTTGGTTCTCGCAGGTCTATTTGCCAATAATTTAATCCAGCATTGGGAACGGTAGCCACCACTTGCATACCTTGTTGTTGGTATCTATCTAGTTGGCCGAGTAAGTCGCCGCTAACTCCCATTGCTAGCTTGAACCAAGTTCCAGCAGAGGCTCGTAGTACCTTGGGATGGTCTAAGTCCGCGCTATCAGAACTGACGAGCAAGCCTTCTGCGTCGGTAGCTGCAGCCGTTCTGATAATAGCGCCCAAGTTACCCGGATCTTGGATAGTTTCTAAAGCTAGTCCCAGACTGGTCAGCATTGGGGAATCTCTCCCAGTTCGCGGGGCCGTGGCGATCGCTCCATCTGGGTTGACAGTCGTGGCTATGGCCTCTAAAATTTTGGGACTGACTAATTCTACCTTCTTGGCCCGCTGGCTTAAATTTTCCCAAAGCTGGGGATATTTCCCTTGCCACTGGGCAGTACAAAAAACTGTTTCCAGTGGGTAAGAACTAGCACAAGCTTCTTCCAGCAGATGAGTCCCTTCCAACAATAATAATTGCTGGCTCTTTCGTCCTTTGGACTGATGTAGCTTCCGCGCTTGTTTTACCAAAGGATTTTGGAGGCTGGTCAGCATTGCTGTTTTGTTGAAATAAAATTTTAAATTAAATGCGGAACCCGGGACTTGAACCCGGAAGGCTTGCACCACATGAACCTGAATCATGCGCGTCTACCAATTCCGCCAGTTCCGCTTGGTGACAATTTTTTATTCTTGCATCTTTAATTTTAACTGTCAAGTAGTTTTGAAAAATTTTTTTTCGCTGGCCCAGAAACCCGGTTTTTTCAAAAAACCGGGTTTCTCAATTCGTCAATTAGCCAAGTCTGGAAAAACTTCTCGCACTGCTGGATGAACCAGGCGGCCATCTCCGACGTTAACTCCCTTGGCCAAAGCAGGATTTTTTTCCAAAGCCTCTGCCCCGCGATCTGCTAGCTGCAACACATAAGGTAAAGTGCTGTTATTCAATGCCTGAGTCGCCGTCCAGGGAACTGCCCCGGGCATATTGGGCACGCCATAGTGGACGACTTCTTCTTCTATATAAATAGGATTAGTGTGGGAAGTAGGCCGGAGAGTCTCGACGCAACCTCCTTGATCTACTGCTACATCAATAATGACAGCACCGGGGCGCATTTTGCTAACTAATTCTCGCGGAACGAGTATGGGGGCGCGACGTCCGAGAACTAACACTGCGCCGATAAGTAAGTCGGTATCGGGTATTTCTTTTTCTATGGGGGAAGAACTGCTATAAATCAATTCGACTCTGGAACCAAATAAGCTTTCTAAATAGGATAGGCGATCGACATTGATATCAAAAATGGTAACTCTAGCTCCCATGCCGACTGCTATTTTTGCCGCTTCGGTACCGACGACACCTGCCCCGAGAATGACGACTTTGCCCGGTTTGACTCCGGGGACTCCTCCTAATAATACTCCCCGCCCTCCTTGTTGGCGTTCGAGATATCTCGCTCCAAATTGGACTGACAGGCGTCCGGCTATGATGCTCATGGGTACGAGTAGGGGGAGTCTTTTGTCTGGGAGTTCGACGGTTTCGTAGGCGATCGCTTGCACTCCGCTACTGATGAGGTGTTCTGTTAGTTGGCGGTTTGCTGCTAAATGTAGATAGGTGAATAATAATTGTCCTTTTTGGATTAGGGAATATTCTGCCGGCAGGGGTTCTTTTACTTTGACTACTAATTCTCGGTTCCAAGCATCTTTGGCATTTGCTACTATATTGGCTCCTGCTTGATAGTAGTCTTCGTCGGTGAAACCTGCCCCAATTCCTGCTTGAGTTTCTACAAATACTTGATGGCCTTTGTCGGTACATACTCTGACGCTGGCAGGACTCAGCCCTACTCGGAATTCCTGGTCTTTTATTTCCTTGGGAACGCCTATTTCCATCTCAGACCTCAGTTAGTTTAGCTATTAGATTTTGCGATTTTTAGCGGATTATAACAGAGAATCTGATTTTGGCCTGGATGCGCTCGCTCTTCGATTAAAGGCCTCTCAAAAATGGGAACCAATTCCAAAATTGATTTTCTGGCCAGAAAAAGTGCGCAATTGCGCAC
>CAZSTZ010000008.1:22780-29403 GCA_964609515.1 uncultured bacterium
GGCCTCTCAAAAATGGGAACCTTATGTTCCCATTTTTGATTTTCTGGCCAGAAAAAGTGCGCAATTGCGCACATTTTTTTTAGATATTAGAACTGCCAACCAGCGATCGCTCCTCGATTAAAGGCCTCTCAAAAATGGGAACCTTATGTTCCCATTTTTGATTTTCTGGCCAGAAAATGTGCGCAATTTGCGCACATTTTTTTTAGATATTAGAACTGCCAACCAGCGATCGCTCTTCGATTAAATGCCACTCAAAAATGGGAACATAAGGTTCCCAAAAATGATTATCTGGCCAGAAAAAGTGCGCAATTGCGCACATTTTTTTTAGATATTAGAACTGCCAACCAGCGATCGCTCCTCGATTAAAGGCCTCTCAAAAATGGGAACCATTGGTTCCCATTTTTAACAGTTAATTGCGCACTTTTGGGGGCCATTAACTGTTAAAAAGCGATCGTTATTTTTATCCCAAAAATCTTCTAAACAGGAAAAAAAGCCCAATTTTATCTGAAAAAAAATTTTTTATCAATCGGTCAAGATTAAGAAACTTTCCGGTAGAATCAAGTCAAAAAATTGTAAAGATAAAGCAACCAATTAGGAGGACAAAGCCATTACCTACACTTTAAATTCACCAAACCTCTCCGTAAAATCCGACACCGACCAACCAATGCTGCAAATATGGGGTCCATCGCGACTCGAAGGACACGTCAAAATCGGTGGCGCTAAAAACTCAGCCCTAGCCATAATGGCAGCAACCTTGTTATGTCCGGACGATTGCCGCCTGCGCAACGTTCCTTCCCTCGCAGACATAAGCAGAATGGGCGAAGTATTATCGGCTTTAGGAGTCAAACTAAAGCGCCACGGAGATATTTTAGATGTCGATGCCAAGGATTTAAAAACTTCAGAAGCTCCCTACGAACTGGTCAGAAAACTGAGGGCCAGCTTTTTTGTTATCGGTCCCCTGTTGGCCCGTTTGGGAGTTGCGAAAGTACCCCTGCCTGGAGGATGCGCCATCGGTGCCAGGCCAGTAGATCTGCACGTCCGAGGACTGCAAGCTCTCGGTGCAAATGTTTACATAGACAAAGGCATAGTTCATGCTTGTGTCAACGGCGGCAAGCAAAGGTTAAAAGGTGGCAAAATTTATCTCGATTATCCTAGCGTTGGCGCTACCGAAACTGTAATGATGGCGGCAACCCTGGCCGATGGGGAAACAATTATAGAAAATGCGGCCCAAGAACCGGAAGTTGTTGACTTAGCCAATATTTGCCGGTCAATGGGGGCTAAAATCGAGGGGGCGGGTACTAAGACAATTACTATTGATGGAGTTTCTAAGCTTCATACCACAGACTATCCCATCATCCCCGATCGCATTGAAGCAGGTACGTTTTTAGTGGCAGGGGCCATTACCCGTTCGGAAATTAGTATTGGGCCTGTGGTCCCCGAACACTTAAGGGCTGCCATTTTTAAGTTAGAAGCGATGGGAGCTAAAATAATCAGAGAAGCTAGCGATCGCTTGCGCATCATCCCCGCTTACCAGAGTATGGCCACGGATATCGAGACTCAACCTTATCCCGGTTTTCCCACGGATCTGCAGCCTCAGTTTATGGCCTTATTAAGTTTGAGCGACGGGAATAGCACGATTACGGAAACGGTATTTGAGAACCGCTTGCGTCATGTAGCCGAATTAAACCGCATGGGTGCCGATATCCGCGTCAAGGGAAACCACGCTATAATCCACGGAGTACCCAGGTTGTCTGGGGCACCGGTTGTAGGTACGGATCTAAGGTCTTCTGCTGCTTTAGTTTTGGCTGCTTTGGCTGCTGATGGAGAAACAACTTTTCAAGGTTTGCAACATTTAGACCGAGGTTACGAACAACTAGAAGTTAAACTTCAAAAATTAGGTGCTAAATTGCAGCGGATAGAACCTGGTATGCCGACTAATTCTTCAGTAGAACTTGCTGGTGTAACCCAAATTAAATGATTTATTGGGGTCGTCAACTATAAGTTAGGGGTGGGTCTTGAGTTATTAACGATGATTTCATTAGATTTCATCTTGGTTACAATTGAGTTATTAACGATGAAACCCACCTCAAACTTAGGGTTCTTGGTCAAAGCCTGAAGCAAACTAAACAGTTATCGTTTTTTGATAATTGTTAATTGTTAATTATTAATTGTTAATTGGTTATGAGTTTTTCCCCAGCCCCATTAATAGGTTTGAAGGCAGATTTCTTTCGCCATCCCTTAGATTTACAAGCTACTAATTCCCTCAAACAGTTACCCGGTTTGGATTTAGTGGTTCGACAGTTAATTGGACCTATTGGAGAGCAGTTTTTTTACATGGAAAATATTGCCTCTAGCGTTTTAATAGGGGAAAAACAATTGCCAGAACTTTACGAGCTGTTTTTAAATGCTTGTAAGGTGTTAGATTTAGAACCGCCCCAACTTTATGTTCGCCAACATCCGGTGCCTAATGCTTATACTTTTGCGATGCGGGGCAAAAAGCCTTTTATTGTGGTTCACACTTCTTTAATAGATTTGCTGACGCCGGAGGAAGTCCAGGCAGTGATTGGCCACGAACTGGGACATTTGAAGTGCGAGCATGGGGTTTATTTGACTTTGGCTAATATAATTGTTTTGGCAGCCGGACAATTATCGACTTGGGGTGCTATAATAGCTCAAGGTTTGCAAAATCAGATTTTGGAGTGGATGCGTTGCGCTGAGTTTACTTGCGATCGCGCTGCTCTACTTGCCACTCAAGACCCAAAGGTGGTAATGTCTGTATTGATGAAACTTGCAGGTGGTTCTCCTACTTTGGCCCCTAAGTTAAATGTAGATGCCTTTTTAGCTCAAGCTCGGGCCTACGATGATGTGAGCCAGACAGAGTTGGGAGAAATGCTCCGGGAAGCTCAAACGGGTCAGTTGACCCATCCAGTGCCGGTTTTAAGAGCGCGAGAAATTGACAAATGGGCCAGCAGCCAAAGTTATCAATCTTTGTTGCAAGGTTCGTCAATGATGTGTAATAATAAAAATCGTCACAAACAAACAGAAAAAGAAAAAGAAACACCCAAGGGCGGGTGGCGAAATTGGTAGACGCACCGCACTCAAAATGCGACGGCTTCGGTCGTGAGGGTTCGAGTCCCTCCCTGCCCATTTGTTTTTTTTAATTAATTTTTGAATTTTAATTAAAAGGAGGAAAAGGAAAATTTATGGCACAAAAATTAAAGAGGTGGGAGTCGCCCCGCAAGCAAGGCAGAAATATTAAAGGCAAAGGTGGTTCTGCCAGGGCGAGACAGTTAAGAAAACAACAGCAACTTCTGAGGAAAAAGCTGAAACAAGAGAATCTAGAAGAAAATCAAAAAAAGGGGAACAATTGTTCCCCTTTTTTTATTTCCTCTTTTTTATTGGTCAGTTTGAATATTAGGACAAATAGTTTTGGCAATTCTACTGGGAGATGGTTGTTCTTGCCAACCCAGGAGAATTTGTTGTAATTCAGTTTTAAGAGTTTCTAAGGCTTGAATTTGGTCGTTAATTTTTTCTAATTTAAGTTCTAGTTGATTTTTGACTTCGTGGCAGGGAAGTTCGCCGCGATCGCGAATTTGGAGAATCTCTCTAATTTCATTTAAACTCAAACCCAGAGATTGGGCCCGTTTAATAAAATTGAGTCGATTAAATACCGACTCTTGAAACAGGCGATATCCTGTAGCCGAACGCTCTACACTCGGCGATAGCAGGCCAATCTCTTCATAATAACGAATAGTTTTAATAGGCAAACCGCTGGTGGCTGCTACTGTGCCAATTTTCAGCAATTTACCGGTTTGGGTTTGTTGCATCAAGTCCTATTAATAAGGAGTATTTTTCTTAGACTTACTCTTAGAAAAAATCCGATCGAAACGAGCAAATCTTTTTAAAACGAGTAGCTATACCCATCCTGTCTATGAACAGGTTTAATATGATTTCTGGATACTGACAAAATTTTGTCCAATGGTTTAAGGTCGAAGTTACCTTTAGCCCTAACTGTTTTGATTCTGACAGCCTTTAGTCCGGCATTTTTTCCGGCAACAACGTTAACGATATCTCCTGTTTTCCAGCCGGGAACACGTTTTTTGGGCTTATAGCCAGGGCGTGGGAATCCATATTTGTTCATCTGAACTACTTGGCGGCAGCCGTGTCCGGTTGCTTTAACCAGTAATGGTTGAGCCGTTAACAATGTTAATGATTCCATTTCACCAACACAAGCAGCGTCAATCCAATGCTCCTTGGGTAAATCAAATCGCCGACGATTAAATTTCGTTCTAGCACCAGTACCCGTAATCACTGGCAATCGCATTGTTTTTAGCAATTGAAACAAGGCCCAACGAGTGGAGTTAACAGCGGCAGCATCTTTTAGCGGAGCTTTTGCTTGCTTCAAAATTCTGGCCGCTAAGTCTGGCTTATCCTCCAGAAAGTCGCAAACATCCCGATTTCCCTTGGCTTGGTTGCATGGTTGACAGGCCAGAGTTAGATTAGAAACACGATTACTCCCGCCTTTGGACTTTGGATAAATATGCTCTACTTGCAAGGGTACATCTTTCGCACCACAATAAGCACATTTGCGTCCCCACTTGGACAGTAAATACTCCCGTACATCGTAGCCAAAAAGTTCGCCCTGCTGATACTCAACACCAGAAACTTCTGGATTAACCATTTTTTGAGTATCAAACCTCACCAGTTCCATAGCCAAGCCTTCAACAGGAGCTAACTTGCATAATCGATTTACCCAAGTTTCAGCCGTCAACACTCGGTGTTTTAAGCTCGGGGCTAACCACCCTGTAGAGCGACGGCGATTAAGAAAACGAGGCTTGCGGTATCGGATACGCCGACTGCGCCGACCCCGACGAACCCCGCGACGTCGAAGCATAGCATTTTTAATTTGCTGTCCTCGGTGAGCTAGCACCATTGCCCAAATAACTTCAGTACCTTGGGTAACTAAAGCAAAGCCTGTTTGCTTTGAACCCGGGTCAATTTTGAGTTGCAAACCCTTTGGCTTTTGGGACACTCGCTTTTCGAGAACGATCGTGAATGGATAACGGCGAAAAACCCTTGCTTTGCCTGCTTTTAACAAAGACCTCGCTACCCCTGGTTTACAGGGAGCTAACGGTTTGCGGTTTGTATCCAATACGAAAACAAAATTGACGGACATTGTTGTGTCCTTCCTACATTAAATGTGTAACGTTGGCCTCGCTCGGTTATCTTGGCTTTTTACATTCGACACACTAGCTTTTCAAATCACTTGCTTGTTTAATGCCGAACGATAGAAGCTCGGGGCTGGCCGCATACTCCAAGGTATCATGACCTAGATAACGTTTACTTTATAAAAAGTGGGCTGGTTTGCCGGTAAGCGTTTTAAGCGCTTTAGCCGTTTTGGCTAGATTTGTGGCAAGTCAACATCGGTAGTGGAGGGCGAGTGGAGCTGGGCGGAAGAGATAATTCTGCTGTTGCAGGTTGTTGTACGGGGGAACGCTGGACTAACAGCCAACGGATGGCCAGTGCTATGCCTACTGTTCCCAGTCCAAAACTAAATAGAGACCAACTCGTACTCAAACCGCCGATCGCTGTATCCACCGCCCCAACGGTTACGGCAAAACTGGTAATTGGTTCTTTACGATAGGGGGCTCTCAAAATTCGAGTCCATAAAGCATTCATCACGATTTCTCTTTTCTCTTTTCTATAGTATTTAAGACAAATTTTGCTAGTCAGATTCGGGACTGTTGTCAGGCGAACCTAACTTCAGGGCTGTTAGTGGGATTAGTGGGAATTGTAGGGGAGGTTTGTCAAATTGCCAAGCTTCCGCTGTTAGCTAATGACATTTTTTTATTTGCCTTGCCCCTGGCTTTGGTTCTTAGAGAGCCTACATTCCATTGTATTAGTATTCCCAATTAAAAGTTAGGTCAGGCCGAGCCAAGATAGCAAACCTTGTCCTGTAAAATACTCGATCGCCAAAGCAATGACAAAACCAATCATGGCGGCGCGACCGTTGAGACGTTCTGAGTATTGATTAAAACCAAATTTGGGTTCGTCTAGTTGGGGAGTAACTGTTGGTTCTGGTTTTGTCATGTTTATTTTGGACCTCTGTAATTTATTAATTTTTTTTGTAAGTTAAATTGGAAGCTTAGATGGTATCGAGCTTCTATTACTTGCCAGGATGATACCATCTGGCTAATAGCTATTAACATTGGACAAGGGAGAAATGATTGGGTATGGATTTTAAGGAAATACCGAGACCGTTTTCTCTTTATTAGGTTCAGTATTTTATCACGCAAATAAAAATATGTCAAATCAACCAGAGGCCACTTCTGCTTCCTCATCTAGAGAAAAAGTGGCCACATTTATGAGATTGGGAGGCTGGGCCTGCTTTTGGAGTCAA
The DNA here is from genome assembly GCA_964609515.1 of uncultured bacterium. Lineage (GTDB taxonomy): Bacteria > Cyanobacteriota > Cyanobacteriia > Cyanobacteriales > Microcoleaceae > CALKCV01. The sequence continues at coordinate 29,181 of CAZSTZ010000008.1, forward strand.
TTAGTGTTGGGAGTAGTGTCCATAGGGATGTTGCTGGTTGCCTCATCTTCATTAGGAAGCGCTAATGCCGCTTCTGGAGGTGGTTTATTGTTTGCATGGTTGGGACTGGGAATGCTAGGCTTTAGTATTTTTTTAGCATTTCGCTATCCGCAGTTGGCCAGAAAATTGCGATCGCCCACGCCCTCCCAACGACCGACAAGGGCAGATACTACCCAACAAGTAA
>CAZSTZ010000008.1:29503-59748 GCA_964609515.1 uncultured bacterium
GCTCTTCTTCGCTTTTTTGCGGTTTAGTTTTCTGGTTGCCAAGAGTGAAGGATCGCCTCTAGTAGGAGTACGAGTATGAGAGTATAAGATGCTTCCCGGGATTTTCGCTTAGGGCAGGTTAAGTATTCTCAGAAACCCGGTTTTTTAGAAAAACCGGGTTTCTTAACTGGCGAGGTTGAGTAATAGACAGTACATCCGGAATTAACATCAACCTATAGAAGAAATTATTAAGAGCGTTTGCACTAAATTAAAATAAGAAAAATTATGGAAATCACAGCAGGGCAGTCTTTTGCTATTGGCGGACATCCAACTATAGAAATTGCTACAGATAGCAAGCGATCGCTATTTAGTAGCATAGAAGCAGAACTCCAAAGCAGCGAAGTCTATCAAAAAGTTTTGGAGAGTTTAAAGACCGCCTTAGGTGAGGCGGGAACTAAAGCGGACAGTTTTTTGGCAGCAGTAGGCAAAGAAGCCATTCAGTTAGCTTTTAAAAAATTTGCCAAAAAATATCGCAGCGAACTAAAAGCACTTGCTAAAACTAATATGTCTTCCAATCTAGAAAAAAGTCAACCTAGCGATAAGTTAGAAACCAAGGCAAAAAAAGAAGAAACTGAGGTGGAGGTTGTCTCTTCTGGGGGAGACGAAGAAAAAGAAAAGGTCGAGGTTGAAGTTGTCTCTTCTGGGGGAGATGAAGAAAAAGAAAAGACTGAGGTGGAGGTTATCTCTTCTGGGAAAGATGAAGAGAGCTCCCAAAAGAGTACGACAGAATTAGCCAATACAGAACAAACTTCTAATACTGTAGAATCTAGTTCAACTCCCACTAAAGGTCCAGACAATAACGAGAAAGTGGAGGAGGTCAAAAAAGGTTCTCCCAAGAAAAAGAAAAAATTGACTAAAGCGGAAAAAGCAGCCTTGGAAAAAGCGCAAAAGCGAAAAGAAGTTCTAGAACGAATAGGTCAAGAACTTAGAAAAGCGCGGATAGGGCGTTGTTTGTCTCTCCAACAACTTCACTCTCAAACTTTAGTGCCGCTGAATCATCTTAAGGCACTAGAAAAAGGAAACATCGAAAAGTTGCCAGAGGATATTTACGTTCGGGGCTTTATCTATCGACTGGGAAATGCTTTGGGATTAGATGGGGCGAGCATGGCAGAAGCGCTACCAGTACCGGAGCCGCTTCAAGGGATGATTCCTTCGTGGTCTTCTTTGGATAGCAATTCCAGTCTGGGCTTTGAATTGCGTCCGTTGCATTTGTATCTGGGTTATACGGCTTTAATGGCGGGGGCAGTTGGCGGACTGACGGCGGTAACGCAGCATTCGACTCCGGGGGCGAGTTTGATGCCAGAGCTATCCAATGGAGAGACGGAGGCGATCGCTGAGTCTAACCGAGAGATAGAAGTGACAGCCACACCGGGCTTAGAGTTTTCGGATGCTGGCATTACGGTGGGTTCCGATATGGCACCGCCTGAAATAATGAATTAGTTTTGGGAATGGGGAATTGGGAATGGGGAATTGCTAATTGCGCTCTTTCCCATTCCCTGTTGCTAATTGTTAATTATTAATTAAGATTACCCATTTCCTATTACCAATAAATTATCGCGATGTACTACTGTTTCTGGGAATTCGCTGTAGCCTAAGAGATGGGGTATTTGTTCGGAGCGAGCGCCTTGGATTTTGCGGAGTTCGGCGCTGCTGTAGTTGACGAGTCCTCTGGCGACTTCTTGACCTTCGCTATTGCATAACTGTACCGCGTCGGTGGGGTTAAATTCTCCTTCGATGTTAACTATACCGGCGGCTAATAGGGATTTGCCTTTTTCTGAAATAGCTTTAACGGCACCGGTGTCTAAGTATAGCTTGCCCGTGGGTATGAGAACGTTGGCGATCCAGTGCTTCCGGGCGTTGACGGGGCGGGGTTGGGGCTCGAATTGAGTGCCAAGGGTTTCGCCGTTGAGTATTTTAAGAATATTTTGAGGGTTTTTGCCTTCCATGATGACCGTCCGCACGCCAGAAGTTGTGGCGATGCGGGCGGCTTCTATTTTAGTAGTCATGCCGCCGGTGCCCCAACCGCTACTGGAGTCGGTGGTTTCAACTTGGAGTTCGGCTAGTTCGTCGATACCTTTTACGAGGTCGATGGGTATGGCGTTGGGGTTGCTGCGGGGGTCGGCGGAGTAGAGTTTGTCAACGTCGGTGAGGAGGAAGAGCCAGTCGGCTTCTACGAGACTGGCGACGAGGGCGCTGAGGGTGTCGTTGTCGCCGAATTTGAGTTCTTCGATGGCGGTGGTGTCATTTTCGTTGACGATGGGGATGATGTCGAGGCGGAGGAGTTGTTGGAAGGTGTTGTAGGCGTTGACGTAGCTGGTGCGTCTGGTTAGTTCGCTGCGGGTGAGGAGGACTTGGGCGATCGCTTGTCCGAGGGAGGTAAAGAGGTCGTCGTAAACGCGCATGAGTCTGCCTTGTCCGACGGCGGCTATGGCTTGTTTGAGGGCGATGCTGCGGGGTTTTTCTGTGATGCCGAGGCGATCGCAACCGACTCCCACCGCGCCGGAGGAGATTAAAACGATTTTGTTGCCTTGTTGGCGGAGTTGGGTTAGGGTTTCTACCAGAGAGGCGATGGTGGAGAGGGCGAGGTTGCCGCTTTGACGGTTAGTGAGAGTGGAAGTGCCGATTTTAACTGCGATGGTTTGATGCATTGGTTGTTGTTTGGTTACTTTGGGGGTTGAGTATTAGGGAAGGCATTGCTAAATAGGGTAGTAGTGAAAAAAACAAACATTGTCTGTGTTGGAGGGTTTTGGGTAATGGGTAATGGGTAATGGGATAACAGTAAGATGGCAAAAACATCTCGAATGTCGGTTTACCTATTACCTATTACCTATTACCTATTACCAAAAAGCGTTTTTTTTTGTACCTCACCGATACGGAAAATGCTATATTACCTATTACCTATTACCAATTTTGTCAGCTTTTACGGTTTTTCAGCAAGCCCTAAATAGGGGATGTCGTCAGATGGCAAGAACGACGCAGCCATTATGCAAATATAACATTTTACATCTCATAAAATGACACCATTACGAAAATTAGTTGAACTACAGAGTCGAAATTCCATTGTTAATTACCTCCAACATTTCCCTTAACTATTATGCATCAAAATCCCGTATTTTGCAACGTCATGGAGCCCGCAAACAACGGGAGCAAGTCACCTTTGAAAGTAATTAAACAGTTGTCGATTTTTGGGAATTGGGAATTGGGAATTGGGAATTGCGTTTTTAGCAGTTTTTGAGGGAGCAGGTCAGTTTTGTAAAAACCCAAAAAGTATTGACAAAAAGCGGGATTGGCAACGTTGCCTCGCAACGCTTTGCGCTTTTTGGTTCCCTTCAAAGGTGACTTGCTCCCGCAAACAACTCTATACGACTAAAGTCTTTACGGGAGCATCCCATATTTGTAAAAAGACTCTCTTGGCAATTCCCCATTCCCTATTCCCCATTCCCAAAAAGCGATAACTTTTTGGTTCGTTTCAAAATTGGGATACACCCGTCTTTACTACGAACATCAAGTACGATCCGAATCTAAATCCATAAACCTATCGGGAGATAAGGTTTGCTTTTGGCAACACTGTAAATATACCCTAGCCACCCTATCTTCTGGATTAATTCTCAAACATTCCTCAAATAACTGTTTCGCTTCGGTGAAATTATTAAAATTATAAAAAGATAAACCCTCTGTAAATTTTTGTAATGTGGCAAACTTTCCCTCTTTAACTTCCGAAATATCCGCATCAAAAACCTCATAAACAGTCACCAACTCTGATTTTCCCTTAACCCTAATTTTGCCAATATTGCGAATAGCATAAGCATCTGGATGTTGCAACTGCAAAAAAGTACGATCGGAAATCAACAAAGAAACCTGATAAAGTTTAGTTAAACTTTCGATGCGAGCTGCCAAATTAACAGCATCGCTAATCACCGTACCATCCATACGATTTTTTCCCCCTACCGTTCCCAACATCAAAGAACCAGTATTAATACCAACCCCTATTTTAATCGGTATTCGTTCGGGAGTAATTCGAGTTTTATTGTACTCTCTTAGCTGATGTAACATGGCAATTCCGGCTTTGAGGGCATCATCTGCTCCTCCACCAAATAAAGCCATAATACCATCGCCCACATATTTATCAATAAACCCATTATTTTCAATAATAATAGGTTCCATGCGATAGAGATAGCTATTAATAAATTTAAAATTATCTTCGGGGCTCATAGTTTCCGAGAGAGCAGTAAAATCTCGAATATCGGAGAATAAAACCGACATTTCCTTCTCCACGCAGTCCCCTAATTCGACATCAACAATACTTTTTTTCTGCAACCAATCTAAGAACTGACTGGGCACAAATCGTTCGTAAGCTTGATTGAGTTGAAACAATCTAGTTTCGTTTTCATGCAACTTAGCAATTAAATCAGATTGCTCTTTAATTAATTGCTGTAATTGCCGATTCATCCCTTCAAGTTCTACATTTTTTTCAGCTAAATTGCGGCTTTGAAGATAACTATATAAAGCTTCTTTTACGGTTAATTTTAAATCTTCTGCTTGCCAAGGTTTAGAAAGATAGCGATATAATTTAGCGGCGTTAATTGCATTAACAACCCCCTCTACATCTGCCTGTCCCGTCAGCATTATTTTCAGAGTAGCAGGAGAAATTTCGTGGATGCGTTTTAACACTTCATCTCCTTTCATTTCCGGCATAATATAGTCAGCAATTACCACCGCAACTTCATAATTATCCTCTTTTAATTCCAATAAAACCTCTAAAGCCTCCTCCCCACTTTGAGCCATTTCTAATAAATATTCATCTCCCAACACCTCCTCCAACTCAATTTTCAGACTATCGAGAATAGTCTGTTCGTCATCTACGCAAATAACAGCCAGTGGGTTCATAATGAGGCTAATGCAGTTCTAATTGTTTCGATTAATTCTTCTCGATTCCAAGGTTTGTGGAAACAATGATATAAATTTGCCTGTTGTTTTGCCCTTTCTACAGCTCCATCATCTGCTTGACCGGTCAGCATCATTTTAATAATTTGGGGAAATTTTTGATGAACTTGAATTAAAAATTCATCTCCCTTCATCCCCGGCATTAACCAATCGGAAACAATGATGAGAACCTGCACCGAATCTTCATCAAATTCCTCTATGATTTCCAATGCCTCGTCGGCACTTTCAGCAAATTCAAACAAGTAACTATCCCCAAAAGCTTCTTCGAGCTCTATCTCCAAACTTTTGAGGATGGCTACTTCATCATCTACACATAAAATAGCAGCTTCAGACATGGCAGTTCTTCCCGTTTTAGATTTTAGATTTTAAATTCGATATTTTGGCCCCCTAGGTGGGGACGCTCAGAAGTTCGGCAAAGACGAGATTTCTAGTCTTTCCTTCCAGTCTGAGTCTGAGTATGAATACAAGTATGAAATAATGGAAACGAGGCAAATTGAGATGCACCCAGTTCGATCGCTCCGGTGAAACCCGGTTAATATTACCTCAATCCTTCACTATTCAGCAACATTAATCGGTAACGACACCATAAAAGTAGTTTTACCCGGCACGGACTCGACCTCGATTTTACCACAATGCTTGTCAATTATTTTCTTAACAATATCAAGCCCCAAACCGCTACCTTCTCCGGCAGCTTTCGTAGTAAAAAATGGTTGAAATATTTTCGGCAAAACCTCTGGAGAAATACCCCCACCGCTATCGGATATTTTAACTAAAATATTCTCCCCTTCTCGACCAACATCAATAGTTAACTGCCCCTTATTATTCATAGCTTGAATTGCATTATGAATTAAATTAGTCCAAACTTGATTTAATTCGTCGGGATAACAAGAAATTGCCGGCAAATTATCCCCATAATTCTTAATAACTTCTATGCCCTGTTTGATTTGATTGTAATAGAGAGTCAAGACAGTTTCTATTCCCTCAGTAATTCGTGCCTGCAATTTCTCCCCACTAGCATCGTAACGGGCGTAAGTCTTCAGAGCAAATACTACCTTTCCGGCCCGTTCCGAAGCAGTGTTAATGGTGGAGGTACTAATAATAGCATTGGCAATTTGATAAGCAACTTTTAAAATTTCTTCGCAGTCCCTATCTTGCAGCAAAGGTAGAAAAGGTTCGATATGTTCGTAAACGCCAATCCCCATTAAATACTTAGCAAGAGTATTGACATTTTCCAAATTATAAGATTGCAAAATTTGAGTTAAAGTACGTTTGATTTGACGTTGCTCGCGGGTAGTGAGGGTGGTACTTTGTTGGCTGGAAATGCGGAGCAAAGCAAGTAAATCTTCCTGACGTTCTGGGGAGAGTTTCTGCCAGAGAGAAAGTAGCTCCGGTAAATTAGTTCCCCAAAATTTATCGATATTCCTTACCGAAGAATTAATCGCACCCAGAGGAGTATTGATTTCGTGAGCAACTCCCGCTATCAACTGTCCCAAAGCAGCCATTTTTTCCGACTGTACCAGTTCGTCTTGGGTCGTTTTTAGTTCTTCTAGGGTTTGAGAAAGTTCGGCGGTGCGCTCTTGGACTTGATTTTCGAGAGTGCGGTTGTAGTCGGTTACGAGTTTTTCCGCTTGTTTGCGTTGGGTGATGTCCGAGAAGGCAGCGATCGCGTAAGCAACATTTCCTTCCTCGTCGAAAATGGGAGTGCCCGCGCTTTCAATGGGAATGGCCTTGTCGGGGCGGCGAATCTCCATATCGTCAATAGTGGCGCTTTTTCCTGCCAAAGCATTGAGAAGGGGATCTCGTTCTTGGGGGTACAATTCCTCGCTGTCTGCCAGATAGATTTGATAAGTCGATCGCACTTGGGTGCCCTGGGTCGATTCTACCACACCTTGCCCCAAAATCTCCTTACCTTTTTGATTCGTATAAAAAGGACGACCGCCACCATCGGCGATAAAGACTCCTACCGGCATGGCATCGAGGAATTGAGTAAGTTGGTTTTCCCGCTGGCGGACTTGGGCGTAGAGTTGGGCGTTGGCAATAGCGATCGCCGCCTGCCCCGACAGCAACTTGACCATCTGCAACCGCTGTTGGGTAAACGCACCAGCAGTTAAATTATTCTCCAAATAAACTATACCCGTCAATTTTCCCCGGTCTTTCAGTGGGGCGCATAAAACAGATTTAGTTTGATTTTGTTGAATGTAGGAGTCGTTGGTAAAATCGCCCTCCACGGCGGCGTTATTTAAGACTACTTTTTTCTGGCTGCGGGCGACATAATTAATAATCGACTCGGGCAGGTTTTTTTCTCCTAAAAGCGATCGCCCTACATCCACGCTATCTCGACCGACGCTTCCCGAAGCTGCCACCAACATTTTCTCCGGGTTATCGGCAGAACTTAACAGTAAATAACCGACTTCCGCCCCCGCATTTTCCATACTTATTTTTATCAACTTTGCTAATAATTTATCTAAAACCATTTCCCCAGAAATTGCTTTAGATGCCTTCAGGACAGTTGCTAAATCCAAAGCTTCCCCCAAATCGTCGTTACTGGAAGTTCTCGTAGTTGAATATTGGGTAACTGTTATCGAAGTTTCCCCTTGCTTTCTAGTTCTTAATTGCGGGTATTTAGCTTCTAAATCCTTAACTTTTGCTAAAGCTTGCCAGCGACTATAACCGTAGTGGGCTTCTTTCAAATAAGTATCGGCTATTTTCTCCATTCCCCGACCTAAATAAAATTCTGCAGCCAGTTCGCAAGCTAACGCTTCTTCGTGAATAAATCCATTATTTTGCGCCCCTTTAATTGCTTTTTCGTATAAATCCATTGCTTCTAAAACTGACCCCAATACCCGAGCTTTTTCTGCTGCCACCAAATCGTATTTATGCTGAAAATTCATCGGTGCGTGGTTCGCCCATAATTTTAAATTTTGTTGGTTAGATTCAACCTTTGCTAAATATTCTGTTTGGGAGTTACTCTCAGCATCGGGATAGAGGGCGAGCATAGCCAAAGAAGGGTAAAAATAATGTTGTCCCAAAGTCGATAGCCCGACCACAGCAGATTCGTATTCCGAGGCGATCGCCGCAGATTCTACAGCTTTTTTGTAGTCTTTAAATAAATAATTGAGTATGGTTTTTACCAGATAAAGAGAAAATAAAGAAGTAAAATTTTTAGTCTCTTGTAAAACCATTAATTTTTCTGCTTCGTTAAAAGCCGTACCCCTTAACTCTTTTTTCTCTGGCGATTGACCCGTTAAATTTAAAGTTAGCTGCCACCAAATAGAAGTGTAAACCCGAGAAAAAGGCTGCTCTAGCTTTTCGAGCAAAACCATATATTGAGCCTGTTTTTGCGCCACACTTTCTAAAGGTTTTCCCAATAAAAAGAGGTTGTGACAGTAATTAAGAATCGCATAGCCGGTAAACTCTAAATCTCCCGTGTCTAAACCAATTTTAATAGTTTCTTCATAAAGAGGTAAAGTTTCTTTGTAATGTTCTTTCCAGTGGCGAACAAAAGTATTAAATTGATTGAAAACTTTGCATTTGATTTCTATAGCATTAAACTTATCCAACATCTTTAAAGCTAATTGACCCAATTGATAGCCCAGCTCGATATCTTGGCCTCCAACACACAATAAAAGACCGCAAACAGCATAAGCATAAGCAGCTAAAGACGAATTACCATATTTAATGCATAAATCGACCATAGTAATGATGACTTTTGGCAAGAGTTGAGGATTGGCAATATAGGTCGGACCAAATATTCTCATTAAAATTCCCAGAGCTGCTTTAGGAACTTCTTCGGTCATTTCTGGCAAGTTTTCTAACTGCTGGATATCCAGGTTATCGGGCAAAGATTCGGATAAAGAGACATCGAGCATTTCCAGAACCGATAACCCCAGATTTACTGCTTTTGTCAGTTCGTTTTCGGCGAAATAAAACTGGATTTGTAATTCGTAAATTTTCACTCTATCTAATAAGTTTGTGACGGCTTCCAAACCTAATTTCGCACGCTCTCTTGCCCTGTCAATTTGCCCGTCTAAATATTTAGCTTTAATCGCTTCCAAATAAAGCTCCAAAGTTAAATCGTAATCGGTTTGCCAGCTATCTGCTGGTAGGAAATTTAGCCCGGTTCTCAAATACCCCACTGCTGCATCGTAAGCTGTAGCTGCTTTGGCTTTTTTACCCGCGCTTAAATTCAGTTTTACGATTCGATTTAATTCTTCTTTATCCTCAATTAAATCTCTGGCAAAATTGAAGCGGTCCGCTGTTTCAAATAATTTTTCCGACGCAGTTTCTAAATCGACATTTTCCAGCCACCAACGAGCGATTTTTAGATTAATTGCCTTTTTCTCTGCTTCATTAATTAAACTATGGGCAGCTTGTTGGATGCGATCGTGTCCGAATTTATAATCGGCAATTAACAATTCTTCGTCTAATTCCGAAGTAGGGATAATCAATCCTTTTTGAATTGCTGGTTCTAATTCTGCAAAAACTTCCCGAGGCGATTTTTCCCGAAGTTTTGCCAGAGTTTTTAAATCAAAATCAGCACCGATACAGGCAGCAAAACGCAGTATTTCTCGGGCAGATTCTGGCAATTTATTTAATTGATTTAGCATTAAATCTGCCACGTTATCCGTAATTTGAGTTGCTCGAATTTGTTCGATTTCCCACTCCCAATGGTGGCGGATAGCGTTAAAAATTAATAAATTGTCTGCGTATAAATTCTTGAGAAATTCGTTAACAAAAAAAGGATTTCCTCGGGTTTTGGTAACAATTATCTCGACCAAAGACCGAATCTTGGAACTGTCCGCGTGCAAAGTATCCGCTATTAATTTACCGATATCTTTTACTGCTAAAGCTCCTAAAGTAATAGTTTCAATTCTGTTACTTTCTTCGCGCAACTTTTCCAGAGCGATCGCCAATGGATGACCCGCAGTTACCTCGTTATTGCGATAGGCTCCAATTAAAAACAAATACTGCCAATCCCTATCGTTAATCATCAATTCTATTAACTTCAAAGATGCCGAATCTGCCCATTGCAAATCATCTAAAAAGATTACCAAAGGATGCTCTTCGGCGCAAAAAGTTTTAATAAAATTACCAAAGACTAAATTAAACCGATTTTGCGATTCCGTCGGTCCCAATTCTGGCAAAGGCGGTTGTTTGCCAACAATCAATTCCACGTCGGGAATCACATCAATAATAGCTCTACCGTTTGTCCCCACTGCAGCCAGAATTTTAGCTCGCCATCGATTTAATTTATCCCCATCTTCAGTTAACAATTGTTTGACCAAAGTTTCAAAAGCTTTTACCACCGCAAAATAGGGAATATTGCGTTGGAATTGCTCGAATTTACCCGAGATAAAATGACCCCGTTTCTGGGTAATTGGTTTATAAATTTCCTGCACTAACGAAGTTTTGCCAATGCCAGAATATCCCGCCACTAACATTAATTCTGTCGGCCCTCGACTCGCCCTTTCAAATGCTGCTAATAAAGTGGCAACTTCTGTTTGTCTGCCGTAGAGTTTTTGCGGTATTTGAAAACTGTCGGAAATATCTTTAGTTGCTAGGGGAAATTCCGAGATTTCTCCCGAAGTTTGTAACTGAGTCAAACAAGTTTCTAAATCTGCCTTAATTCCCCAAGCAGTTTGATAGCGTTCTTCTGCTGTTTTCGCCATCAATTTCATTACAATATTGGAGAGTACCGCAGGAATCTCTTCTGCCACTCCCTTATTGCCTTTTGCCTCTTGCCTTTTGCCTAATGCGGTAGGCATTCTGGCAATATGACAATGGATTAATTCTAAAGCATCTTCCGTATCAAAAGGCAACCGCCCCGCCAGCAGTTGATAAAAGGTAACTCCCAAAGAATAAAAATCGCTGCGATAGTCGAGAAAGCGGTTCATCCTGCCGGTTTGTTCCGGGGAAATATAGGCCAGAGTGCCTTCGAGGACGTTGGGATTTTTTAGAGTAGGATTTTCTCGGGTTAATTTGGTCGAGATGCCAAAGTCGATGATTTTTAACTCCTTCGTTTCTGGGTTGAAAACGATATTGGCGGGGTTGATGTCTTTGTGGATGATGTTGGCGGCGTGGAGGTTCGATAAGTAATCTGTGGTGGCGATCGCTATCTTGAGAAACTCCTCCAAGGACAATCTCCCAGTGCCAGTTTCGCCATCGCAGAATAACTCCTTTAACGACTTCCCGCCAAAATCTTCCGTCACTATTGCCATAGAACGATTATACGGTTCCAAAGCATAAGCAGCGATCGCCCCTGGAAAATCGAGCGATCGTATAATTTCATACTCTTGCTTGTACCGGATTAACTCTTGAGGAGTGGGATAGTTTTCCTTAAGAACTTTAATCGTCACAGGTAGGTTATCTGCTTTTCTAATACCTTTAGAAACTAAAGAATTAGAACTTTCATAAATTAGGGTTTCAATTTGATAATCTTTCATGTTTTTCCTCAAAAATTATTGCGTTTGTCTTTTCCATGCATCCCTAATATTGAATTGGCAATTCGATAACAAATTCGCTACCTTCACCAATAGTAGAATAACACTCAATTTTTCCCCCATGTTTTTCCTCGATAATTTGACGAGAAATAGCCAACCCCAAACCGGTACCTTTTCCCACGGGTTTAGTAGTAAATAAATTCTCAAAAATTTGGTCTTTAATTTCTGGTGTCATTCCCACTCCATTATCCTTTATTTTAATCAAAATACAACTTTTATCCTCCGCCACTTCCGTAGTAATAACAATCGCATTAGGATTGGCTTCTATCTCGGCAAAACTGCGATTAAGGTTATTAGACTCCACGGCATCAATAGCATTAGCGATGATATTCATAAACACTTGATTTAACTCTCCCGAATAGCAGAGCAACTCCGGCAAATCCCCATAATTTTTAATTATCTGAATTTCGGGACGATTTGAAGTAGCTTTGAGACGATGTTTTAAAATAGTTAAGGTGCTATCAAGACCGGCACGAACGTCAAACAGGGTTTTTTTCCGAGCATCCGAACGAGAAAAATTTCTCATAGAGTCGCCGATATCATTGATTCTTTCTACCCCTTCTTTCATAGCTAAAATCATCTGTGGCAAATCTTCAACGATACAATTAATTTCATTGTTTTCTAATTTTTTAGCTATTTCTGGAGCTGGTTTTGGATAGTATTTTTGATAAAGATTTAGTAGCTCTATTAAAGTCATAGTATCTGCTAAAGCCGATTCGAGATTGCCATAAATAAAAGTAAGAGGATTATTAATTTCGTGAGCGATACCCGCCGATAGTTGACCGATAATTGCCATTTTTTCCTGTTGAACTACCTGCAGTTGTACTGCTTTTAAAGAATAAATTAACTCTTGTTTTTCTTCAAGAGATTGCTCTAATTCCTTAGTTCTTTCCGCCACTTTTTCTTCTAATAGTTCCTTATGTTCTGCTAGTTGCTTTCTCAAAAAATACAACTGATAATGAACCTTAACTCTAGCTAAAACTTCTTCAGTTTGAAAAGGTTTAGTAATATAATCCACTGCCCCAATCGACAGTCCTTTAACCTTATCCACCGTATCCGATAAAGCCGTAGTAAAAATGACTGGAATCTCTTTAGTTTCTGGATTTTCCTTCAAGATTTTGCAAGTTTCAAAGCCATCAATTCCCGGCATCATTATGTCTAATAAAATTACCGCAGGTGGCGTATGCTTGACTTGTTTGAGAGCAGTCTCGCCACTTTTAGCTACAGCGACCATCCACCCCGCAGTCCTCAAAGCCTGAGAAAGAATTTTTAGATTACTGGGATTATCATCTACTATTAAAATCGGATTTTGAGGTAATTCCATTTAGATCGATTAACAATTAAAGTTCCAAATAAGTTTTTAAAAAATCGAGAATTTTTTCCCCTTCAAATTCTTCGGCTAACCGCACAATTCTGTCGGCAAAAAGGCTAAACTGGGGAGCTTCTTGGAGAAGTTGGGCGATCCGTTCCTCGATTTCAAAAAACAATCCCCCGGCAGCCAGCTCGGATAATTGTACCAGAACCTCCCGAGAAGGTACTGGCAATTCCGTCCCCTCAATCTCGGTAGCAGCAGATTCGCTAACTTCCTCCTCCTGGATTTCCTGATAAATCCATTCTAACTCCAAATATTGCTCCAGTTTCCGCAACAACTGTTCCACATCTACCGGTTTCGGTAAAAAATCATCGCACCCGGCATCCAGACTTTCGATCCTCTCCGGTTCCAAGACGCTAGCCGAAGAAGCAATAACCCGTGGGCTCTTTCCAGGAGATTTGCTCAGACGCCGCGCCAGCTCGAAACCATCCATTCGCGGCATCACCAAATCGGTAATAACTAAATCCGGTTCAAAAGTGGCAATCAATTCTAAAGCCTCTTGCCCGTCGCTAGCTTCCGCCACTTCAAACCCTAAGGGCAGCAACACTTGAACCGCCACCGCCCGGTTGAGGGCTTTATCGTCAACCACCAAAATTTTGCGCCTTGGACCTTGATAGCCCAAGATTTTGCCTTTTTCATTTTGGGTGGCAACGATCGCCCATTCCTTGGAAGTCGGCAAAGTAACCTCAAACCAAAAAGTCGTACCTTCTCCCAGGGTACTCTTAACCTCAATCTTGCTCCCCATCATCTGGACAATTTGACGGCTGATGGCAAGTCCCAGACCGGTACCTTCCGCCCTTCTGGAAGTAGAGCCCGCTTGCTCGAAGGGCAGAAAGATTTTTTCGAGATGTTCCGACGTCATGCCTACTCCGGTATCTTCGATTTGAAAGCGCAGTTGGCAATGGGAGGAAGATTCCACTGCCCCCTCTACCAATTCTACCGAGAAGGTGACGTTACCTCTATCGGTGAATTTAATCGCGTTGCCTAAAAGGTTGAGCAAAACTTGTCGCAGCCGTTTTTCGTCGGCAATAACGCCTTCTGGAAGGTTGGGGTTGTAGAAGAAGCGGAAATCGATCTTTTTTTGCGCCGCCCGCACTCGACTCATTTCCGTAACTCCCAGCAGAAACGATGGCAGGTGGAAGTCTTTGGGATATAGTTCCAATTTCCGAGCTTCTATTTTTGATAAATCGAGAATATCGTTAATTAGCGTTAATAAATGAGAGCCAGATTGATAAATTAAGTCGATGTCGGAACGACGACTGTTTAAATCGGGGGCCCGTTGGAGAATTTGGGCGAAACCGAGAATGCCGTTGAGGGGGGTGCGCAGCTCGTGGCTCATGTTTGCCAGAAATTCGCTTTTGGCTTGATTGGCAGCATCGGCGGCCTGTTTGGCAGCTTCCAACTCTTCCTCAGCCCATTTGCGTTCCACCAGAGCCCCTATCAGTTTAGCTGAAGTCTGAAGACGTTTTTTAGCTAAATCTATCATATAAGAGGGCCTCGACTTGTAAGCCTCAGCTTCTTTACGCAATTCATCCACCCTGAGGTTATATCGCTCTGCAATCTCTTGTAATGTAGCGGCATCCCGGGGAGGATTGCCATAGCCAAAATTGATAGCACCGATGACTTCACCTTTAGCCAGAATGGGAACCGCATACAGACGAATGCCACCATTACATTCAATATCAACAGGCTCCCCCTTTTCTATAGATGGTCTGGAAGCGTCATTCCAACAAGACTCGTGGCAGAGCCACTTACCACAATTGAGCGCTTCTCGATCGTCATCGGTGTTACACAGATTACGGGAAGCGTTATCTAACAATCGACACCAACCGGAGGAAAAAATACCCAGAGCATAATCTCCATTTTTCTCGTAAATTGCCCCAGAAGTGTCGAGCAATTCCAAGTAATCGCCGGCAATACCCATAAATATTTCTTGACTAATTGCACCGGTTAAAACCCGACTGGTATTGAGTTCGACTAAATTACCGTAAGGCTGCGCCCCCGGTTTTTGCCAATCCGATAGAACGGTCTTTTTTAGCAGCCATTCAACTTCTTGTAGCGAGGCTTCTACTCCTTCGCGTCGTGCGATTTCTTCTTGCAACTGCGCCTTAGTGGTTGCCAGCTCCTGGGTTAATTTGAGTACCTCTTCTTTCAGTAGTTGTTTCTCAGATTTGTTAGTTAATTCAGTCATTTTGTTCTCCTTTAGATGACAAAGTTTGAGCAGAAGTCCCAGCTTTACTATTGTTAATTGCTAATTGTTAATTTTTAATTGTCTGTTGTCTATTGTTAATATTTAATTGTTAATTGTTATAGCAATTCTCGAATTAATTAGGGTTTGCTGAAAAACCGTAAAACCTGACAATTATGGTAATGGGTAATAGGTAATGGGTAATAAAGTACAGGCATTTTTGATGTTTTTAACAAGTTTATCCCTCTTCTGTTATCCCATTACCCATTACCCATTACCGCGTTCCCTACCTTTCCAACAACTTTTATCTTTTTTCACTACTACCCTAATGAGGTACATTTTTTATTTTAGGGAACTCTTAACTCTTAACGGGCAACAGAGAGATTGATGGGAGCATCTCATATTTCCAAAAATACTTTTTTTCTGCTAAGAGTTCCCTCTTTTCCCGTTCCCTCTTTTCCCGTTCCCTCTTTTCCCGTTCCCCGTTCCCCGTTCCCCGTTCCCTAAAAGCGTTCAAATTTTGGGTTTATTCTTGCATTGAGATGCTCCCGAGATTGATTTTGACAAAAAAGCGAGATTGCTTCGTTTCACTCGCAACGCTTCGCGATTTTTGTACCTCACCGATACGGGAAATGCTATAATTTTTAATTTTTAATTGTCTGTTGTCTATTGTTAATATTTAATTGTCTGTTGTCTATTGTTAATATTTAATTGACATTAGCAACAAATTTTTTTGCCCAACCCCTTGACAATACCTTTTTTATTTGTTATTATGCCATTGATGAGGAAGAACTATCTACCCTTATGATTTGTTATACACCCCATCCGCCCTAAGAGCAATTAGCCACGCACTAGCTCTACCGTCCGCGTTTCCTGTTTATATATAAAAAAAGAGCTATAATCCCCTCCTAAGAGACAGGATTTAAGCCCTACCAGCAGATAGTTCGATTAAAGTTTAAGTCAAAGCTTAATTCAAGCCTTAAGCCTTTTCCGGCAAACTTGCCTCCAACTTCAGACAATTGCGACCATCAATTTGTAACTTATAGTCAACGCGGTCCATGAGCCTGCTCATAATCAACCATCCATAGCCACTTTCTTGTTTGGCTTCTGGTTGGGGTGGATTATAAGTATCCATCTCATAGCCGTTACCGTGGTCCCAAATTTCTAAAGCAATATCGCGGTTTTCAACGTCCAAGCGAACCAATACGGGTAAATTGGGTTTGTCTCTATGAGCGTGGCGAATAACGTTAGAATAGGCTTCGGCCAGGACCAAGCGCAAACGGTTGGATTGACGCGGCCAATCTATATGCTCTCCTAACTCAACTTCCAAACTGCTCAATAACCAGTTTTCAACAATGCTCAAAAATCGCAAGTCGCTTGGCACCTGAAGCTCAGTTTTCATAGAATTCACAGAACCTCCAGCGAGAGTATGGTTTGGTCGTCTTCCTGACTGGGATTGTCAGCTCGGATGCGAGCCAATAAATCATCTAAATTTAACGAGCCCTTTTGTTCCACAAGGATTTCCCAAAGGCCCTCTTGTTGCAGCATAGAACGAATCGGTTCGCCACCATCGGGAGATTCCTGGACCACTGTAGCCTCGGTAATGCCATCACTGGTCAGGAGAAAAATATCTCCAGAGTTTAGCTCTATACTACCTGCTTTACCTTTCCACATTGGCAGTATTCCCAGAGGAATACCCCGATCTTTGAGGAAATTAGGCTCGATCTCCACCTTCGAGCTGCCATTACTAGCCGCAGCCACAGCAGTTTGAGACCAGACTAAAGGATAAATATGTCCGGCATTAGCATAAGCAAGCTGGCCTGTTTTCGGCGTATAACGAGCCAGAACCATTGTAATAAAGCAATTATTACTAATCAGATCGTCTGACAAACTGGTATTGAGATTTTGCATTACTTCATAAGGAACTGGGGGAGTTTCCAAAGACAATTCTCGACGCAGCACCGACATGGCACTGGCCATAAATAAAGCAGCAGGCACCCCTTTACCAGATACATCCCCCAGAGCCAACCAGATATCTCCTTGAGCGTGAACGTAAACTTCAAAGAAATCGCCTCCGACTTCCCTTGCTGGATAGCAGCAAGCTTGGACCTTAGCTTTGTCCAATTCTGGCCAACTTTGACGCAAGAGATTGCTTTGGATCTGGCGAGCGACTTCAAGCTCGTTGCGCATTTGCTGGGCTAACTCCCTAGTGCGCTGATAAAGTTTAGCTTGAGAAAGAGCCAGAGCTGCTTGCTCGGATACTCCTTCTATTAACTGGATATCTTCATCGGACCAAGGGTTATTGGCATCCTCATTTTGGTAAAGGGCCAGAACTGCCAGTAAATCCTTCTGATAGAGCAGAGGCACTACCAATTTTAGATTGGGGTCTTTGCTGGAGCCCTTATCTATTTGGATTTCTCTGGTTTCTACCGCTTCTACCACTAACTCTTGAGCTATGGGGAAATCATCGACCTCTGCTGTTTCCTGTTTTTCCTGTTGCTCTGTGGCAGGTTCCTCACCTTGGCCGTCGGCCATAGAAACAGGATAAGAGAAAAAAGCAGGCATCAGGCGATCGCCCTCTACCGACCACAACTTTCCTCCTGTAGCCTCAAAAGCCCGCCCCAAAGTTTGAACGATCGTCGAGAGCATACTGGAATAATCCAGAGACTCCCTAATAGCGCTCATCACCTCATTCAGCAGAGACTCTCGTCGCAGGGCCCGAGTTAGAGCATTAGTCCGTTGTTTAACTACCTTATAAGTTTCCGATGCCTGTTGTACTACTGCCTTAAGCTCTTCGGGATTCCAAGGCTTGGTAATGTATTTGAAGACCTTACCGGAGTTAATCGCCTCCACCAAATCCTCAACATCCGTATAGCCCGTCAGCAGGATTCTAACTGTATCTGGAAATCTCTCCAGAGTTTGGCCCAAAAATTCGGTGCCGTTCATTTCTGGCATCCGTTGATCGGAGATAATCAAAGCCATTTCTCCCTGTTCGTCTAAGACGGACAGGGCGTTAAAGGCATTATCTGCTTTATATACTTTAAAGTCACGCCGAAACGTCCGGTACAACAAATCCAAGTTGTCCGGCTCGTCATCGACTACCATTAGTTTTAACTTCCCTTCTCCCCGACTCATGGGTTCCCTTACTCCCAGGTTAATTGTTTAGATTTTACAAGCTTGCCGCTAGCCCAACTGCTGTTGGTCGCGGCTCGTTATTTTGGGGCCAGCGTTCGACCCTGCTCTTGGCTTTTGCTCTGCCTATATTAATTAATCTGCAAGGTAATCTAGTCATCATCGTTTATGGTATTGAGGTAAGGGTTTTTTTGCTGCCGAGCGAGAGTTGATTCTTAATTTGTGCAAGTAGCTGGATACTACATTAGTTGTTTTTTGCCATACTCGCTTTTATTTTTTTTAGTAGTTACTAGGTACTTTTCCCAATCCATTCTTAATTTAATCTCTCTGCCAATCTGAGTTTAGCAGACCGAGCCCGTGGATTTTCTGCTATTTCTTCAGATTGAGGTTGAATTGGCTTTTTTGTCAACACCCTTAAGATTGATGAATTTCTGAACTGGTGCTTTACCAGACGGTCTTCTAAGCTATGAAAGCTAATGATTCCCATTCGCCCGCCGGGTTTTAGCCATTGCGGAGCTCGGTTGAGAAATCTTTCTAGGGAGATTAATTCTTGGTTGACGGCTATTCTGAGAGCTTGGAATACCCTAGTTGCTGGATGTATTCTTCCGTATCGCTGTTTTGGTGGATAGCAACGGGCGATGGCCGAAGCTAAGGCCGTGGTACTGTCGAAAGGGCGGTTTTCGACGATCCTTTTAGCGATTCGACGGGACCATCGTTCTTCTCCATAATTATAAAAAATCTCTGCTAGCTTCACTTCGTCCCATTGATTGACGATTTCTTCTGCGTTTAAGGATTGTTGTTGGTTCATCCTCATATCTAATGAGGCTTCATGGCGAAAGCTAAAGCCTCGTTCTGGGGTGTCGAGTTGCACCGAACTGAGGCCTAAATCGGCTATTATACCATCGAATTTTAACTCTTGGGGTTGATAATCGGCAAAATTGCCCTGCCAAAATTGGATTCTAGGGCCATAATCTGCCAATTGAGTTTGACAATGGGCGATCGCCCTCTTATCCAGATCTATTCCCATTACTTTCACTTCAGGGGCGGCGTCCAAGATTAATTTGGTATGACCGCCGTAACCCAAGGTGGCATCTAAATACAAACCGCCGGGAGTAATGGCTAAACCTTCTATTAATTCCCGAGGCAGAACAGGTACATGAGACATTTTTTTTGTTAATTGTCAGTTGGAACGTAGAACAGGCAACATGAGCTGTTATTAGCTTCATTTTTTCTTGAGTACGAGCTCGTAGAACAGGCAACATGAGCTGTTATTAGCTTCATTTTTTCTTGAGTATGAGTATGAGTATGAGTATGAGTATGAGGTCGTGAAAAGAGAAAAATCAGATGCAGCCGCCCCTATAATTTTTAAAGACGCGAAATAAAAGTTAACAATAATCAAAGATCGTACCACTTTGCAGCTTTAGAAAAGAAAAAGAGCAAAAAGGCAAAACGGTATGGATAATAACTCCAACCAATAGTCACAGGAGCAAACTCGCAAAATGAGCAGAATCGAAACAAGAACCGAACCCATGATTCTCAACATGGGTCCCCACCACCCCTCAATGCACGGAGTCCTTCGCCTCATTGTTACCCTAGACGGGGAAGATGTGGTAGATTGCGAACCAGTCATCGGTTATTTACATCGGGGCATGGAAAAAATCGCCGAAAACCGTACCAATACGATGTTCGTCCCCTACGTCAGCCGTTGGGACTACGCGGCGGGGATGTTTAACGAGGCCGTCACGGTGAACGCCCCAGAACAGTTAGCGGATATCGAAGTCCCCAAACGGGCCAGCTACATCCGGGTAATTATGCTGGAACTGAACCGGATCGCCAACCACCTCCTCTGGCTTGGCCCGTTCCTCGCAGACGTCGGGGCCCAAACTCCCTTTTTCTACATTTTCCGGGAACGGGAGATGATTTACGATCTGTGGGAAGCGGCCACCGGTTATCGGCTGGTCAACAATAACTATTTCCGCATTGGTGGAGTTGCGGTTGACTTGCCCTACGGTTGGGTAGATAAATGTCACGACTTCTGCGACTACTTCTTACCAAAGGTCGATGAATACGAAAGGCTAATCACCAACAACCCAATTTTCCGGCGTCGGCTTGATGGACTGGGAGTCATTACTCGCGAGGAAGCGATTAACTGGGGACTGTCCGGTCCCATGTTGCGGGCTTCTGGGGTGAAATGGGACTTGCGCAAGGTTGACCATTACGAATGTTACGACGATTTCGATTGGGACGTGCATTGGGAAACCGATGGGGATTGCTTGGCCCGCTATTTTGTGCGCATTCGCGAGATGCGGGAGTCGGTGAAGATTCTTCGCCAGGCCTTGAAGGGACTTCCCGGCGGGCCTTATGAAAATCTGGAAGCGCAGCGGATGGCTGGGGGGCCTAAATCGAAATGGAACGATTTTGACTATCAGTTTATTGGTAAGAAAATCCCTCCCACTTTTAAGATTCCCGCTGGGGAACATTACGTTCGTATTGAAAGCGGTAAGGGGGAAATAGGAATCTACATTATCGGCGACGATAATATTTTCCCTTGGCGCTTTAAGATTCGGGCTGCGGATTTTGTCAATTTGCAGATTTTCCCTCATATTTTAAAGGGGGCTAAGGTTGCAGATATCGTGGCTATTTTGGGTAGCATCGATATTATTATGGGTTCTGTGGATAGGTAAAGAATTAAGAAACCCGGTTTTGCCGAAATTACCGGGTTTCTGGGGTATTAGTAATTAACAATTAACTATTAACTATGCAGCTATAACTAAAACAATTGCAAGTGCCTCCAGGCAGGGTTTTGGAAATAAAGGATATTAGCTGGCAGATGTTTGAAGGTATTTTAGAGGAGTTAGGAGAAGGTCGTTCTCCGAGAGTTTGTTATAGTAGTTGAATTAAGTTCGTAGTAACGACTTTAGTCGTAAAAAATGACTTTTGGCGAAGGGGCAAGATGCCTGTTCTACGGTAACGAAAAAAAGGCGATCGCTATTTAAAAATGCAGGATAATTATTGTGGAAGTTCGACGGAGGGAAATTCAGAATTACGTTACAGCTAACGATAGAGTACCATTCTTGGAGTGGCTTAATTCTCTTAAAGATGTTAAAGGAAAAGCTAAAATAAAAGAAAGACTGAAGCGGGTACGTCTTGGCAATCTGGGAGATTATCGTTCCCTCGGAGAAGGGGTGTTTGAACTTAGGATTAATTATGGTCCTGGGTATCGAGTTTATTTCGGACAGGTAGGAGAAATTATCGTCCTTTTATTGTGTGGTGGAGATAAAAGCAGTCAAGAAAAAGACATTCGTAAAGCTCAAGAATACTGGATAGATTATAGGAGTCAAGATAATGCCTAAAACTGTAAGTTACCAGGAATATTTGATTAAATCTCTTGAAGAACCAATAGAAGCTGCTGCCTATATCGAGGCAATTTTAGAAGCAGAAAACCCAGAACGCGAACTGCTTTTATCTTCCCTTGAGGATGTAATGGAGGCTTATGGAGGGATTAATAAACTGTCAGATAAAGCTCGACAATCTTACGAACAACTTAAAGATTTGTTGTGGAAAACTGGGGGGGAAGAAATTTACAGTTTAGTTAATTTTTTGGATGCTTTGGGTTTTCAATTACAAGTTAGGGTTAAGTCTGAGGAATTAGAAGAAAATACCGAAACAGAAAGGGCAGTAACCCCAGAGCATTCTTCTGTGGGATAATCGTTCGTAGTAACGACTTTAGTCGTAAAATATGACTAAGGTGGTTACTACGAACAAATCGCGCTCCGGGATTACTACGAACAAATCGCGCTCTGCGATTACTACGAACGGGATAAAAATTATGGGTTGGAAACGAGGGAAAAAACTTTACGGCGATCGCTACATTATCGAGCAAGAATTAGGTAAGGGTGGTACGGGGATTACTTATCTTGCTAAAACTAAAAAAGGAAAATTGGTTGTTATTAAAACTCTTAAAGATGAAATTCTTAATGACCCCTACTTTACGGAGTTTGCTAATAAATATCAAAACGAATTTCGCGACGAGGCCCTGCGACTTGCTCTTTGCCGGCATCCCCATATAGTGCAGATAGAAAATGTTTTTAATGAGGGTAATTTACCCTGCATTGCGATGGAATATTTGGGAGGAGAAAATCTGAGCGATCGCGTTAAAGAAGCAGGCCCCCTTCCAGAAACCGAGGCTTTAACTTACATCTGGCAGATCGGCGAGGCGGTGATGGCGATCCACGATAAGGGTTTACTTCATCGAGATGTTAAACCGCGCAATATTATAGTGCGTCCGTCCCAGAATGGGGAAACGGAGGCGGTGTTAATTGATTTTGGCATTGCTAGGGAATTTATCCCAGAATTGGCGATGACTCATACCGCCGCCGGTTCTAACGGGTTTGCCCCTATCGAACAATATGCAGAAAAAGCGCCACGGGGAGAATATACCGATATTTATTCTTTGGCGGGGACTCTTTACTATTTACTTACGGCCGAGGTGCCCATACCGGCACCGACGAGGGCGGCAAAAATAGCGCTTAACCCGCCAGAAGAATTTAACCCGAAAATAAGCGATCGCGTCCGGGCGGCTATTGTTAAAGGTATGGAGTTCGAGCCAGAAAAACGCCCCCAATCTATCCAGGATTGGTTGGAGTTGTTGGGCGATCGCCCCCTGTCTGTTAAAGCAGAAGAAAAGATTGCCCTGCCGACTCCCACAGCAGAAATCTACTATACACAACTGCAAAATTTATTAGCAGCGGGTAAATGGAAAGATGCCGATGCAGAAACTAGAGGGATAATGATGAAAGTTTTAGGTCGAAAAACGGCGGCATGGGAGAACAAAGAAGAAATCCAAAACTTCCCTTGCCATTGTCTTAAGACTATAGACAAACTCTGGATAAAATACAGTCGAGGGCGCTTCGGTTTCAGCATCCAAAAGCAAATTTGGCAGGAAATGGGCGGTACGGATAATGCAGACTCGGTAACTTACAACCAGTTTCTCGAACGGATAGGTTGGGTGGTAGATGGTAGTTGGTTAACTTGGCATGAATTTACTTTTAATTTTAACGCGCCTCTGGGGCATTTGCCTATGGGTTTGGCGCGAGGTAAAGTTGATTTTGGTATCGCTTTTTTAGCTTTGGTGGATAGTTGCCAAAGTGGGGAATTAGCAAGGGAAGTTCCAGAAAAGATAAACTATCGGCAACTGCGGGATTTATTGGCAGCGGAAAAGTGGCGGGAAGCTGATGAAGAAACCATCGCGATAATGTTAAAAATTGCGGGTAAAAGCAAAGACGATCGCCTCAGCATGGAAGATTTAGAAAATTTCCCTTGTTCTGAGTTAAAAATACTTAACGAACTTTGGGAGAAATGTTCGGAAGGGCGTTTTGGTTTTAAGGTACAAAAGTCGATTTATTTTGAGGTAGTTAAGGGGGTGGAGGAAAGGATGGGGAAGGAGAAAAAATATTATAAAATGATTTGGGAAGATTTTAGCGATGCTTTGGGATGGCGGGTTGAGGGTCGGTCTTTGTATTATAACGAACTTAATTTTAGTTTGGATGCTCCCAGAGGACATTGGCCGGTTTTGTGGTGTATTAAGTTTAAGGTTGAAGTTGTGGGAGTTGGTTTGTGGCGGGAGACTTTTTTTAATCGGGTGGATAGTTGTTTAAAATAGGGAATGGGGAATAGGGAATGGGGAATGGGGAATAGGGAATTGTTAATTGTTAATTGTTAATTGGTAATTATGAGTGTTTTAAGGGAAATAATCTATAGGCGGATAGAAGCAAATCCTCAAAAACGCATTACTTTTGCGGAATATATGGATTTAGTTTTGTACCACCCGCAACAGGGGTATTATGCAACGGAGGCAGTTAATATTGGCAAACAAGGAGATTTTATAACCTCGCCCCACTGGGGACCGGATTTTGGGGAATTGCTGGCAGAACAATTGCGGGAAATTTGGCAGATTCTCGAATTTCCTCGCCCTTTTACTGTTGTGGAAATGGGGGCGGGGCAGGGAATTTTAGCTGCTAATATTTTAAGTTATTTACAACGCCAAGATGAGGAATTATGGGAAGTTTTAGAATATGTCATTATTGAAAAGTCGGCGGCAATGCAAGCCGAACAAAAACAACGGTTAAATATTAATAAGGTTAAATGGCGGACTTGGGATGAAATCGAAGCAGAATCTTTAGTCGGTTGTTTCTTTTCTAACGAGTTAATCGATGCTTTGCCGGTGCATCAAGTTCTGGTTGAGGATAAGCAACTAAAGGAAATTTATGTCGGTTGCGAAGATAGAAAATTAGTAGAAAAAATCGGAGAATTTTCCAGTCCTAAAATCAGCAAATATTTCGATTTATTGGGGATAGATTTACGGTCGGATGTTTATCAAGAAGGCTACCGCAGCGAGGTAAATTTAGCGGCATTAGCTTGGCTGGATACCGTGGCGAAAAAAATGCAAAGAGGCTATATTTTGACGATAGATTACGGTTATTCTGCCGAACGTTATTATCATCCAAATAGGCGAGAAGGTACGTTGCAATGTTATTATCAACACCGGCGGCATAACGACCCTTACTGGAATATTGGAATGCAAGATATTACCGCCCATGTTAATTTTACTGCTTTAGAAAA
Source organism: uncultured bacterium (assembly GCA_964609515.1). Lineage (GTDB taxonomy): Bacteria > Cyanobacteriota > Cyanobacteriia > Cyanobacteriales > Microcoleaceae > CALKCV01. The sequence goes on from CAZSTZ010000008.1 coordinate 54,300, forward strand.
ACAGGGGAATTTATTAGGTTTAGAAAATGTGGGTTTTACGCAACAAGGGTTATTTTTAATGGCGTTAGGTTTGGGAGATAAATTAAATGAATTATCCACCGACAGGGGTTTATCAATTAGCGAAGTTTTGACTCGACGGGAGGGGTTACATTCTTTAATAGACCCCATGGGTTTGGGAGGTTTTGGCGTGTTAGTTCAAAGTAAAGGTTTGAACCGAGAAGAAGAGGGAGAACAATTGAGAGGTTTAAGGATACCGCGATAATTAACAATTAATAATTAAGAAAGTAGATAAGAAAGTAGAATAAAAGTACCGTTTCAATTTTACCATAAAAGCTAAATGGAGCGATCGCCGTCCGCCTCTTAACCTTAAAAACGTCCCCCGGGTCTTGGCAAGCCTTCTAGGTATTAGTACGCAGCAATTTTACTTAGAACTTTGCCGACAAGTAAAAAACAAAATAGTTGGTTAAAATAGAAAGAGGTTAGAAAAATCGAGACTAGAAAGAGGGAAATAAGTCAATGACGATCGCCGATAAAACTCACCAGCGGACTATCCGTTTCCAGGGGCTATCCCCAACGGAAGTCGAGGCAAGCCGTCAAAAATACGGCAGCAACATTCTAACTCCACCAGAACGAGATCCTTGGTGGAGGTTGTTTTTAGAAAAGTTTGACGATCCTATTATTAGGATTTTAATCGTCGCGGCAGTTATCGCTATTGCTATAGGCATAGTCGAGGGAAGCTATGTTGAAGGTATTGGTATTATTTTAGCGATTTTGCTTGCTACAACTGTTGCTTTTCTCAACGAGTATAAAGCTAGCCAAGAGTTTGACATTCTCAATAAAGTGAACGATGAAGTGCCGGTTCAACTTATTAGAGATTCTCACTGGACTACTGTGGCGAAAAAGGATTTAGTAGTAGGAGATATCGTATCAGTCGAAGGAGGAGACGAGATACCCGCCGACGGTAGAGTGATAGAAGCAGTTTCTCTGAAAGTAAACGAAGCGAGCTTGACGGGAGAATCTATCTCAGTAACCAAAGTAACGAAAGATAAATCAAACAGTAGCACAGCTTATCCTTCCAACTTAACGTTGCGAGGAACGATAGTGGCGGACGGACACGGGATAATAGAGATAACTCAGGTGGGCGATCGCACGGAAATCGGCAAAACCGCCCGGGCGGCCACGAGCATTACAGATGTCGAAACTCCCCTAAACATCCAACTGGATCGCCTCAGCCGACTGATAGGAGTTCTCGGTTTTGCCATCGCCGTCTTAATAGATATCGCTTTAGTAGTTCGGGGTATCGTCGTCGGGGAATTTGTTCTCGCCCCCGGGCAGTGGTACGCGATCGCTATCGTCGCCGCCGGCAGCGCTGCGGCCTTAACTAAAATCTGGCTGCCAATGGTTTACGACGGTTTGGAATTAGCCGGAAGCGATGCGGAAATGCCGGAGTGGCTGGAAAACGAGAGCTTGACTTCCTGGCTGCAAACCATCGCTGTAGGCGCAGTCACTTTTGGAGTGGGTGTCGCTGTCGGTTATCTGACCGGCTGGCTGCCTGCATCTCCCACAGACTGGATCCCCGCCCCAGTGGCAGCGAAGCTCCTCACTTACTTTACCATCGCCGTTGCCGTTATCGTGGTAGCGGTTCCCGAGGGGTTGGCTTTGAGCGTGACTCTCAGTCTGGCTTACAGCATGGGTAAGATGACCAAACAAAATAACCTCGTGCGCAAGATGCACGCTTGCGAAACTATCGGCGCGGCGACGGTTATCTGTTCCGATAAAACGGGTACTTTGACCGAAAATAAAATGCTGGTAAGCGAGCCGAATTTTCCGGGTTTGACAAACCAAAAATTAGAAGGCACAAACGGTCAGCTCGTAGCAGAGGCCATGTGTACTAACAGTACGGCCCATTTAGAGCAAGAAGACGGCAAAGCATCTATTCCTCTGGGCGATCGCACGGAAGGGGCGTTGCTGTTGTGGGTGGAGAAACACGGCATTAATTATATCGAGCAACGGGCCAAGTTCGCCATTGACGACCAGTTGACTTTCTCCTCGGAACGGAAGTATATGGCGACTCTGGGAGTGTCGCCAAACAGGCAGGATGCCCCAAACAGGCAGGATGCCCGTTCTACGGGTCGGATACTCCATTTTAAAGGAGCTCCAGAAGTTTTGCTGGACAGTTGCGATCGCATCCTCGCAGAGACGGGAGTTGAAACTCTGGATGTCGAAACGAGAATAATGGTGAAGGGGCAACTGAAAAACGCTCAAAATAAGGGAATGCGAACTTTAGGTTTTGCCTATCTGCCAGAAACGGAGGAGCGTCAATTGGTCTGCGAGCTCGAACGCTATAATCATGTAATTTGGTTGGGGTTCGTGGCGATCGCGGATCCGGTTCGTCCAGAAGTGCCCGAGGCCGTGAAAAAGTGCCACCGCGCCGGGGTGCAAGTGAAGATGATTACTGGAGATAGTTTTTTAACTGCCATGCAGGTTTCGCGGCAAATTCATATTGCCAGCGAGGAAGATAGCAAAGATTGCTATCTCACGGGGCCTCAACTGGACTTGATGGATGACGAAACTGCAACAGTGGCAATAGAAAAAGCGAAAGTAATCGCCCGAGCTCGCCCCCAAGATAAACAAAGAATCGTGCGTTTGTTGCAAGCTAAAGGGGAAGTGGTAGCGGTGACTGGCGACGGTACTAACGACGCGCCGGCTTTGAATCAAGCGCAGGTGGGTTTGTCTATGGGCAGCGGTACTTCTGTTGCTAAGGAGGCGAGCGATATTATCATTTTGGACGATTCTTTTGGCAGTATCGAAAACGCGGTGATGTGGGGGCGATCGCTCTATCAAAACATCCAAAAGTTTATCTTGTTCCAACTAACAATTAACGTTGCTGCCTGCGGCATTGCTTTGTTGGGGCCTTTTGTCGGAATTGACTTACCTTTAACAGTAATTCAACTGTTATGGGTGAATTTAATCATGGATACTTTCGCCGCTTTAGCGTTAGCAACGGAACCGCCAAACGAGGAAGTTATGGAAGTTCCACCTCGAAACCCGGAGGCTTTTATTATCTCTAAACCGATGGCGGTGAGTATCTTTAGCGTTGGCTCGATTTTTCTGGTATTTTTAGCGGGATTTCTGCTTTACATCCAAGGGGATGACGCGGTGACTCCTTACGAGTTATCCCTGTTTTTTACTACTTTTGTAATGTTGCAGTTTTGGAACATTTTTAACGCTCGTTGTTTTGGTTTAAAACAGTCTGCTTTTGCTAACCTGGGCAGTAATTTGAGCTTTTTAGCAATTACTGGGGTTATCTTAATCGGGCAAATTTTGATGGTACAATTTGGGGGTGCGATTTTCCGAACCGTTCCTCTTTCTTTAACAGATTGGCTTTTAATCATTGGCAGCACTTCAATCGTTTTATGGGTTGGAGAAATTTGGCGATTAATCTCGCGCTTTGAGTTTAAGAAAAACTAAAATTTGTAGGGTGCGCACCGCGCACCTTACCTCATTTTATCCACCATTTTACTAACAGTCTTTGTACGGTGCGCATTGCGCACCTTAACTAATTATTTATCTATTTGCAAATAGAGGAATAAAAAATGCAACTCGATGATTATTTTGAGTTTTTATCTCCGGAAGAAATTCGGATAAAAGGAACCAGGATAGGGATAGAACATATTCTTTACGAATACATTTATGCCGCGAAGACACCGGAGGCGATCGCCCGTCATTTTCATACTGTTACCCTAGCTCAAGTTTACGCGACAATTCTTTACTATCTTGAAAATAAAGAAGTTGTAAGTAAATATGTAGGAGAGTGGTTAGAGTATTGCCTCAAAGCAGAAGCAGAATACGATCGCAACCCGTCACCTTTTGCCAGAAAACTCCGAAAGATTAAGGAACGACAAAAGGCTGCAAAACCACTGGAGGTAATTAATGACAATTAAGTATCTCTTAGATGAAAATATGTCTCCTTTGTATCGAGAGCAGCTTTTGTATCATCAACCCAGTCTAACGGTGTTAATGGTTGGGGATCCTGGCGTTCCACCTAAAGGAACTCTGGATCCAGAAATTTTACGGTGGTGTGAGGAAAACGACTTCGTACTTGTTACCAATAACCGTCGTTCTATGCCAAAACATTTGGCAGACCATCTAGCTGAAGGTCGTCATGTGCCGGGGATTTTTGCACTTAGACTTACAGCGAAAATTGGTGTAGTTATTGATGAATTGATTACCATTGCAGGAGCATCTTTGGAGAATGAATATCGAGACAGAATAGAGTTTATACCGCTGAGGTAATCCTAATGGAATTTATTGTCAACCATTATGAATCGACTTTTAAGACGATCGCTTCCTGGGGTAAAATCTAACTTGTAAACTCAAAGCAAACACTCAACAAAAAGGAGCAAACTATGACATTAAAAGAATTAGAACCACAACTGCTGGCCTTGACTCGGGCGGAAAAAGCACAAGCTATTTCTATTTTGGCTCAAAGTCTGTCGTTATCCTCGTCTGGCATTGAGAAAACTCCTAGCGTTTGCGGCGGCGATGCTTGTGTTGGCAACACCCGCATTCCTGTTTGGACGCTAGTTAATTATCGGCGTTTGGGGGCGACGGATGCAGAGATTTTAAAAGATTATCCTACTTTGCGTCTTTCCGACTTAAAGAATGCTTGGGCTTATGCCGAGGCAAATGCTGAGGAGATTGAGGCAAATATACAAGAGAATGAGGATGTTTAACTGATGGCACGTCTTTATGATTCAACAAAGGTTAACGTTCGGGGCAAACGAAACGGACACCCAATTTGCCGGTTTTCAACAAAAGTTAACGCCCGTTTCGTTTGCCCTTACATTTATTTTTTTTGATGCCTACATTTACCGTCTCTTTTTCACCAACCATCCCCAGAAAGGAAGAGAAAACAAACCAATTAAGGTTCCCGGTTCCGGTACTCTTTTCTTAACTTCTTTTTCTGACATTTGCCGCAGTTCGTAACGCAACATTTCTCCAGACCAACCGGCATTTTGAGCCTCAACTCCGGCAATAACAACTTGCAATGGTTCTGCCTCCCAATAGGAATTAGAAAAGGCGATCGCCTCTCCGATATCAACTCCATTAACTCCGTCTTCCTTGGCTGCCCAAAACCAGAAATCTTCTCCCAAAATATCCCAATCTAAAAAGGAACCGTCGGTCACTTCATAGCGCATCCATTCTTCATCAATTATCCCGGAAGTATCGTCGTAATCAAAAAAACCGCTGTCAATTTCGCCGCTGTCTAATTGATAGTCAAAATCGTATCTCATCGTGGCGGCATTGGCGGCATTTGCGATGCAACAAATTAGGGCGTAACTGGTAGCAAAAACTCCTATGTTGGCTAATATTTTTTTCATGTTTTTTTTCTCCTTTATTAGAAACCAGGTTTTTTCAAAAAACCTGGTTTCTGGTTTTTTCAAAA
>CAZSTZ010000008.1:59848-61508 GCA_964609515.1 uncultured bacterium
GGTTTTTTCAAAAAACCTGGTTTCTGGTTTTTTCAAAATCTTTCCGTTGTCATTGCGAGGCGGCTGGATTTTACAGTTAAGCTTTTTAGAAAAGCGTTCAACTAGCCGTAGGCGAAGCCTTGCCGCAGGGTAGCAATCTCATAGCTTTTAACGGATGTTAGAAACCAGGTTTTTTCAAAAAACCTGGTTTCTTGGCTGCAAAGGAACAGGCAAGATGCCTGTTCTACGGCATGATTTTACTTCTTGGATTTGAGCTTTTTCAACAACAAACTGCCGCCCAAAATTCCCAAACCAATAATAGTATTAGGTTCTGGAGTTGACTCGCGATTGTCATCGTCGCCACCGCCAATAAAATCGTGGGGACGCAGGGTATAATTAAACTCTCCGGTACCTTTTAAATCGCCGATATCGTAGGAGAAAAAGGACTCTTCTAATTCAAAGAAACCGGGGTTAAAAGAAAAGGTATCGTTTAGCAAACTCAACCCCAAAAATTCTCCATCGAATAACGCGACTTCTGCGAATAAATTGTCATGGGTTTCCGAGGTGTATTTGGTTCCCAAAAAGTCAAATTCAAAGTCTTCGAGTTCGACAAATTCTTCCCCCACTCCGGTTACGTTGGAGTCTTTATAACTGAAGAAACCATCGAAGGTTTGCTCTAATAAAGGACCGGACTCAATAGCTAAATCAAAATCGTAGGTTGTAGTAGTGGGTGCTTGAACGTCGGAAGAGAATTGGGCTTGAGCTTTATTAACATTAATTACGCCGCAACCGAGGGTTAAAGTGGCAGCGAAAAGTCCGAGTTGTTGCAATTTGTTAGTCATGGTTTTTGTTGTTTTTGATAGTTGTTTGGATCCCCCCCGGCCCCCCTTGAAAAGGGGGGAGAAAGAGGGGAATTGTTCGAGCTTTAAAATCCGAAGTTGCTGGGGTCGTTTAAGGCGTTTTTGGAGACATCTTCCACGGCGATAAAGGTACGGAAACGACCGGGGCCATCGGGACCGTCGGAGTCGATGGAAATCATGGTGGTTCCACCACGGGAGGCGAACTTGATGTAATCGTCGGCGATCGCGTTATTTCCTTCGTAACCGAGACCGTCTAATAGTTCGGTCAAGATGATTCGATCGCTGCCGGGCTCGAAATCTTTAATGCGATCGCCCGCATCTAACAAACTGTCGTAAACGAAGCGATCGCTACCTTCGCCACCGGTTAAAATATCCCGACCTTGACGACCGATAATGGTATCGTCGCCGTCGCCACCGGTCAAAACGTCCCGACTGCGAGTGCCTTTTATCTCTTCCCCGGGGTTGCTTTCGAGGTCTTCGCCGACGCCAGATTTAATCTGCTCGTTTAACATCGAACCGGTGTTTTCGGCGACGACTTGTTCTATATCTTTGGTGCCGGCGGTGACTTCCAGGAGGTCGTCGCTGGTTTCGCCCATCGTGATGACTTGGACTTTGGCAACTTCTTTGCTGATGTCGGCCCCGGTGTTGCTGGATGCTGCTTGGCCGATGCGATCGTTGCTTTGGGCTACGACTTTGGCGGCTTCTTCGGCCACGTCGGATACTAAGTTAACTTTAATTTCCGGGTCGATCGCTTTCGCTGCATTGGCGGCATCCTTAATTAACCCTTCTATAGGTTTGGGGGCTTCTAAATTGAGCTTGCC
>CAZSTZ010000009.1:0-22318 GCA_964609515.1 uncultured bacterium
CTTCCAAGTAAACTCTCGTCACATTGCTGCTATTTAATAAAGCTTGATAAGGCCCGGTGTCCTTAGTTTCGATCTCGCGACTTTTAAACACCACCAAAGCTCGCCAATGCTTCGCCTTTTTAAATTGATAAAGATAGAGGAAAATCTCCGCAAAAAAACGGCGGTAAAAACTCGTGTCTTTTTGCATCTGCACTTCGCAAAAGCGAACCGGAGTCGTTGGCGACTCAGTTTTCGGAATCAATACACCGTCCAAACGAAAAGCAGTCTGCTTAATTTCCACCGACCGAAACTCGTAAGAATCTGCCATATTTGGAGATTGGCCTATTAACTGAAAATAGACACCCGGCAGCTCCAAAAACAGCCTGTAAAATATGCTGTCAGTTTTCATTTTTATGAATCTTTAGTTCGATTTTTTCTGTTATCTATTATAGCAGCATTTAGAGATATTTTTACCACAAAAATACCCTTTTTTTATAATTCTTAAAAGCTATCAATAATGGCCATCAAAACGAGATTAGCTTTTGCTCGTAGTAACGACGTAGAACAGGCATCTTGCCTGTTTTTTCGTAAAGATAACCTTAGTCGTTTCCAAGCGATCGCGCCCCCTCAAAAACCCATCCGCTACATCCGCTATAACATCCGATGCTAATCTAACTCTTTTAATTATCACACATACTATATAAAAATACAGGCAGGATGCCTGTTCTACGTCGTTACTACAAACCGGCGATCGCGGTGCGCGGTGCGCACCCTACTCTGGCCCCCCCTACTCTGGCCCCCCCCTTTTCAAGGGGGGCGGGGGGGGGATCGAACAACATCCCTTGCCAACCAATCCAATTGTTAATGGCCCCCAAAGATGGCCAACTGCTAAAGTCCTGCCGATGGCCCACTTTTTTCCCGGCATCAAGGCCAAATTTCTCAACTTAAGGTATGCTGGAGCCAGTAAAAAACCTTATTTAACCCCATCTATGCCCATAAAAAAAAAGCAAAATTTAGCATTTATCCTCCCCACAATAATCGTCGCCCTCCTACCAGCAACCTACGTTTTATATCTAATCTCCCAAGCAGGGCATCTCCTCAACTTTGACTATTGGTGGATGATAAAAAACATCTACTCCATAGACGGTTTTTCCACAAATCCTTTCGACTGGATATTTCGTGCCAACGAACATTTAGTTCTCATTCCAGCCATTATTTACGCCCTCAATATCGTCATCACCAAAGGTTCAAATATAGGCTTGTGTCTGGCAACCTTTTTATTAGCAGCAATTCAAAGCCTTATTTTAATAAAATTATTACCAGAAAAGCTGACTAAAAATCGACCAGTTTTCGCCTTATTAATTATCTGTATTTCCCTATTTAACTTTACCCCTGCCGCCGCCCACAACTGGATGCGAGGTTATAGCGGCGTGCATTGGGTAATAGCTAATTTATTCGTAATCGCTTCGATTTATTGCCTCCAAAAAACCGTAGAACAGGCATCTTGCCCGTTAAAATCTACTCAAAATAAATGGGCAACTGCCAGCATAATTTTCGGCATTTTAGGCTGCATTAGTTACAGCACACCTTTAGCATTATGGCCGATATTGTGCGCTGCTGCCATCTTAATGCGCTTGCCCCGGCGAATAATTATTGCTTATTTTAGCTTCACAATTTTAGTAATAGGAATTTATTTTCTTACCTACAAAACTCCCTCCCACCACCCATCATTATCCCAAGTTAATCTTTTCGATACCCTCGCCTACATCCCAGTTTATCTAGGAGCAATTTTTACTCATAATATTCCCGTTGCCTTAATAATAGGAAGCATCGGTTTAATTTTAGCAGCCGGTTTTCATCTTTATTGGTTATTATCAAAAAATCTATTTGCTCCCCCTAGTAAATTGAAAATTTCCTCCTCTAGCTCCCCCCTTTCCAAGGGGGGCGGGGGGGGGATCGCTGGGGCGGGGGAGGGAGCTGCCTTGCCAGATTTTCTCCCGTGGTTGTCGATAATAATCTACACTTTTGGAACCGCATTAATGGCAGCAATTAGTCGTTCCGGTTTTGGTATCGACCAAGCGATCGCCTCCCGTTACGCCACCCTCCCCGCCCTCTTTTGGTTAAGTATAATTGTCTTAACAATCTTCTGGATAAACCAACAACCCATTTCAGAAACCAGGTTTTTTGAAAAAACCTGGTTTCTTGGGTTTTTTCAAAAAACCTGGTTTCTTGGGTTTTTTGAAAAAACCGGATTTCTCAATCGTCTCTATAGAAAAAAGCAATATTTTCTAACACCAGTAATAGCATTAGTGACAATTTTAAGCATCTTAATGTACGGAGTCGGCGGCAAAACTGCCGAGGCGATCGCTCTTCGGGCAAGCTATCAACCATTAGTAGCATTATCCGTCCAACTTAACATCGTCGATCCGGTCTTAATTCAGGAAAAAGTAGGCAACAGACCGGCAGCATTTATCGGCTTATTAGATGCATTAAAAAAGCATAATTTAGTACCCTTCAATAAAGATATTAAAAAAGACAATTTCTGCGCCCCCTTGGGAGCAAAAATCGACAGGAATTTATTAAGCAACGAACCCCAAGAAAACCTCCCCGGATATTTCGATCCAATAACCAAATATACGGCAACAACTGGAAGAGTAAATGGTTGGGTAGGAAATAGCGACAAAATAAAATGTATTGCCATACTCAACCAAGATAAAATAGTAAGAGGTTTTGCCATGTCAGGTTTTCCCCGCCCCGACGTAGAAAAAATCGTAGGTTCCGAGGTAAAATCATCAGGTTGGAAAGGATACATCGAAGCATCCCCAGACGATATTTTAAGCGCCTACGCTTCCTTTAAAAACCGTCCCGGTTGGGTAGTATTGCGCGATAAACGCAGTTTAAATTGATAATGGTTAATTGTCAATTGTTAATTGTTAATTGCCCTACCAACAACCCATCCGTTAAATCCGTTACAAAATCCGTTGCCAACAATGCTAAGTTTTGTCATACCAATTCGCAACGAAGAAGCGACCGTAAAGCCTCTTTTTAATCGCATCAACCAAACCATGCTGCAAGAGGGAATAGATAACTATGAAGTGCTGTTTATCGACGATGGCAGTAGCGATCGCTCTTGGATAGAAATAACAGAACTAATTCCCCAACATCCCACCTTAATAAAAGGTATCAAACTCCGCCGCAACTTCGGCAAATCTGCCGCTCTTTCCGCCGGTTTTCGCAAAGCAAAAGGTAACATTATTTTTACCCTAGATGGAGACCTTCAAGACGACCCCGCAGAAATTCCTAAATTTTTAAACAAATTAGAATCTGGATACGATTTAGTCACCGGTTGGCGAAAACAGCGCAACGATCCCCTATCTAAAACCTTACCTTCCAAACTATTTAATGGAGTAACATCTCTACTGACCGGCGTCAAATTGCACGATTTTAATTGCGGGTTTAAAGCCTATCGAAAAGAAGTATTAGACTGTATTAAACTGTACGGAGAATTGCATCGATATATTCCAGTTTTAGCCAACAGTCTCGGATTTAAAATAGCCGAAGTCGCCGTCGAACACCACCCCCGCAAACATGGGAAATCCAATTATGGATTTGAACGTTACGCCCGAGGATTTCTCGACCTTTTAACAGTCTTGGCAACCACCCATTATTTACACAAACCCGGTCATTTATTTGGCGGTTTGGGATTATTAGTCGGTGCCGTTGGGATGGCAGCTTTGATTTATTTAACCGTATTATGGTTGATGGAAATTCGACCCATCGGCACTCGACCTTTGTTCTTTTTTGGCATTTTATGTACCATTTTATCCGTGCAATTGATATCTTTAGGAGTGTTGGCGGAATTGATTACTAGAAATGTCAGCGATGATTATGTCGAGAAGCAGATTTGCGAAGTTATTGATGAGTCTGCCGAATAAATTGATTATAATGGTTAAATAAAAACTAATTGTACTAGGAGGAAAATTTTGTCAACTATTACCGATATCGGACAACTCATAGACCGCCATCCAGGAATACATCGTGGCAGTCCTATTATCGCTGGAACTGGCGTCACGGTTCGGCGAATTGCTATTTGGTACAAACAAGGTTACAGTGCAGAACAAATCGCCGATGAAATTAGTCATCTAAGCATCGGACAGGTTTATGCTGCTTTAACTTATTATCATCTTAATAAAGACGAAATTAATGCAGAAATTGCAGCAGAAGAAGCAGAAGGCGATCGAATTGAGGCAGAACATAAAGATTGTGTAAAGTAGGAGGTTAAAAAATGACACCCATTGAAAAAACAAAAGAAGATTTGTTTGTAGTAATTGAAAAATTACCAGAACACAGACTGGCAGAAGTTTTGCAATTTGCTAATTTTTTGCTTTACTCTCAAGAGAAAAATTGGGAATTAAAAAAAGAAGATTCTAAATTTTCCGATAGAATAGAAACTAAGGGAGGCGATCGCGATCCTCTTTCCAACTTTCTTGGTGCCATTGAATCCGGTTCTCTAGCTCAAAATATTGATAAAGAACTTTATGAATAAAAAATTATTTGTAGATACATGGGGATGGTTAACTCTCCACGATAAAAATGAATTACAACATCAGGTTACTGTGGATTTTTATAAGTCTTTTCGTTCTCAAAATGGAGTAATTTACACCACAGATTATGTATTAGATGAAACTTTTACCTTGTTTTTCAAGCGATTATATCCTGCTCTTGCCAAAAGCTCTATGGAATTACTAATACAAGCATTTAGGGAAGAGAATTTTAACATCGTTTGGATTACACAAGAGCGATTTTTCAAAGCACAGGAACTACGGAGTATGTTTCTCGATAAACCTCAAATTTCGTTGACTGACTTGACATCAATGGCAGTAATGAAAGAATTAGGTATTGATTTTGTTTTAACTGGAGATGCTCATTTTACTCAGGTAAATATGGGATTTCAAAAAATGCCTTAGCAAAGAGATTTTAACGCTCGTACTTTTCCAATAAAGGCTCAAATTGAAAATCCGATAATACCCGACCTTCAGGAGTAATAACTTCCACATTTTCCGAGGTATTTTCTCCCACCAAAGCTGTTTGGGGAGTCAAAATATATCGCCCTTGATGAGTTCTTTGGTCCTCAGTAATCCGAAACTCTAAATCCTCATTATAAGCATCCTTCGTTTATTGCAGATGGAGGCGAGTAATAAAAGCGCGATCGCCGCTAATTCCTAATAGAAAAGTTACTAAGAAAAATTTAAACCAACTTCTAGATAGCGTTTTAATTCATAAGCCATTCTCTCCATCCCTTTTTTTTCATCCTCTTTAATAAAAGGTAAAAAAAGGCGAGTAAACCAGCCAGAAAACTCCTCTCGATGGACGTATTTCGTGCGCCGAAAACCAATTTTTTGTAACTCAAATATATGCCAGTTGCGAACACCGGGAATTTGAGAAACCCACGCCAAACAAACCTCCGGTTGTAGTAAAGTTACAGTAGGTTGAAACTCAGTTTCATCTTCTCTAGGAGAACGCCAGAGGGATAATTTTACCTTTTCTCCCTGTTTAAAAGGTTTCGTCGAGTCGCGATCGAATAAAAAAGTGTTCCATTTTACCCAATATTCTTTATGAAAAAGTACCAGCCAAACTTTGTGTATGGGAGCGTTAATTTCTATTTCCGTGTAGAGAGTCGGCATAATAACTTTAGATTTTCAACTGAAGTAGAGGTGGCACGTCAACTTTGAAGCTTACCTTTAATTTTTAATTCCCCATTCCCAAAAAGCAATAAAAGTAATGGCTTGCTTCAAAGTTGAGATGTAGCCGTTGTCTTGAATTGCACACTTTAACAGCAATAAGGATTAGGATATAGAATTTAAAATCTCAAACAAATCGAGCATGATAGAACTCACCCCCAACCCATCTTTTAGTTTAACAATGCGGATAGAAGTGCCCAACCGTCCGGGGATGTTGGCAGCATTGACTCAAGCGATCGCCACCGTCGGCGGCAGTATCGGACATCTGGACTTAATAGAGCAAACCCGCCAAATTACCATTCGAGAAATTACCGTCGATGCCTCCAGTACCGAACACGCCGAAAAAATAGTCCAAATTGTCAAAGCACTGCCAGAGACTAAAGTAATTGAAGTCTCCGATCGCACTTTTAACCTCCACCGCAGCGGCAAAATTACCGTCCAAAGCAAAATTCCCCTCAAGTCCCAGGCCGATTTAGCGATGGCCTATACTCCTGGTGTGGGTCGAATTTGTAAAGCGATCGCCGAAGAACCAGAACAGGTTTACAATCTGACCATCAAACAAAATAGCGTGGCCATCGTTACCGATGGCAGTGCCGTCTTGGGACTCGGCAACCTGGGCCCGGGAGCAGCCCTTCCCGTCATGGAAGGTAAGGCCATGCTCTTCAAAGAATTTGCAGGTATCGATGCCTTTCCCATCTGTCTGGCCACCCAAGACACCGATGCCATCGTCGAAACCGTCAAAAATATAGCCCCAGTCTTCGGAGGAGTCAACTTAGAAGATATTTCCGCCCCTCGTTGCTTTCAGATAGAAGCAAAACTGCGGCAAATCTTGGATATTCCCGTGTTTCACGACGACCAACACGGCACCGCTATCGTAACTTTGGCCGCCGTCATCAATGCCCTGAAGTTGGTCAATAAATCAATAGAGGAAATATCCATTGTTATTAATGGTGCCGGCGCTGCTGGCGTCGCTATCGGTCGCTTGCTGCGAAAAGCCGGGGCAAAGACAATTTTAATGTGCGACTCAAAAGGTATTGTTTCTAAAAGTCGCCAAGGATTAACTCCAGAAAAAATCGAATTTGCCGAAGAGAAGGAAGGTTCCTTACTCGATGCAATGGTAGGGGCAGACCTCTTTTTAGGCGTCAGTATGCCAGGAGTAGTTCTTCCCCAAATGGTACGGTCTATGGCCAAAGACCCCATCGTCTTTGCAATGGCCAATCCCATTCCCGAAATTCAGCCCGAATTAATTATCGGCGATGTGGCAGTTGTGGCCACGGGCCGCAGCGATTATGCCAATCAAATCAATAATGTTTTGGCATTTCCAGGGATTTTTCGAGGAGCTTTAGACTGTCGGGCCAAGACCTTAACTACTACTATGTATTTAGAGGCAGCAAAAGCGATCGCCTCCTTAGTCCGCCCCAGCGAACTTGACAAAGAACATATTATTCCCTCTGTATTTGACAAGAGGGTGGTAACTGCAGTAGCAACAGCAATATCTCATACGGCCCGTCAAGAAGGGGTAACGATTTAGTTTTATTCATGTAGGCCAAATTTACTCTACCCGGTTTTTCTCAAAAATCGGGTATGACATCTTTTTCCAAAACAAAGCGATCGCGGCTAGTTCAGCTTTTTTCTGATATTGTAAAGTCATAAATTAAAATTTTCAGAAAAGCTCTAATTAGCTTAATTTTTCAAATAAAATTTTATACTTTAAAAAAATAAAATGACTAAATCCTTAAGTCCAGCACAACAAATTAAAAAGCGCAAACAAAAGCGTAAAGTCTCCTTATTCGAACGCTTAATGGCAATTATAGCTACAGTAAATCTTGCCCTAGTTTTTTTTAACATTACCTACGTTACCATGCGGGATTTTTACTTCCGCTACCTTCCCAGTCTGACCGAGCTTTACGACCCAGTGAAAGGAATCGAACCCAACCGCTATACTGAAAGATATTTAGATCTAGTGGAGGAACTAAACACTAAATTAGAACCCAATTCATACTCTTCCCGAGAAGTTAGCAGATTGCTCGAAGAATTGCGAGAAGACAGTATTGAGATGATCGATGAAAATCCATTTCAATTTGCTAATAAAAGCGGTACTTTGGAAAAAATAAAAAATAAAATGAGGGAGAAAATTCCCAACCCAGAAGATTCTTCAAAAGATGCCTTCAGAACCTTTTGGAGCCAAGAATATTTAGACGAACAAGGTTGGAGAGAAGAAATTGACTGGTTTGAAGAGGAAATTAAACCATTAATGGCCCTTAACTATTATCGACCTATTGGGGAAAGTGGAGAACTAATAGATAATTTTTGGAAGATAGATAGATATTTTATTTTCATCTTTGCTTTGGAATTTTTAGCTCGTACTTTTGTAATTAGTCGGCGTCATGTAGGCGTGACTTGGCGAGATGGGATGCTCTGGCGATGGTACGATATTTTTCTATTGCTTCCCTTTTGGCGATGGTTGCGAGTAATGCCAGTGACAATTCGCTTGCATCACGCTAGGTTATTAGATTTAGAACATATTAGAGCCCAAGCAAGTCGAGGTTTTGTTGCTAGTTTTGCTAGAGAATTGACAGAAGTAGTATTGCTTCAAACCATAGATAAAGTTCAAAAAGATGTTAACAGTGGGGAACTTGCCAAGCGACTATTTAGCAGCCAACGACGGGAATATATAGATTTGAATGATATTAATGAAATAGAAGCAATCTTGAGTCGCTTGGTCCAAGTGATTTTCTGTAGAGTAATGCCAGAATTACAACCAGATATCGAAGCTCTCTTGCGCTACAACATTAAAGGATTTATTCGCGAATCTCCAGCTTATAAAAGATTCAAGCAAATACCGGGTTTTGAAAATATGGGCGATCGATTAGCAGAACAGTTAGTAACAGAATTATCTAATTTAGCCAGTTTTGGTCCCCAAAACGCTTATGAAAATATGAAAACTGCTATGGAAGATCCAGAAGGAACTAAATTATCAAACCAGTTAGTTGCCAACTTCGGTCAAGTATTAGGAGAAGAAATCCAAAAAGAAAAAACTTTAGCAGAATTTCAATCTCTAATTTCAGCTTTTTTAGAAGAAGTAAAAGTCAATTATGTTATGCAAATTAGTCAGGACGATGTAGATCGGATTATCGAACAAAGCCGAGAATTACATCTTAAAGGCCAACAATCCAATGCTAAAGTTTAGCGACAAGTTCTCAGAAGCAGAAAATAAATGCTAAAATAACAAGCGGATGTTTGAAAAAGCTTGCAAAAGATAAGGCCAGGATAAGCTACAGCCTAGAAAAAAAGTCTTATGCAAGTCTTTACCGGTTGTTAATGGCCATAAAAATTAAGTGGCAGGTTTTAACTGGGAGTGGGTCAAGCCCACTTTTTTTGTTGTATTTTTTTTTCCATGACTCATCCTTTAGTACCCAAAATCATCGATGTTGCTACCCCTATTGCCCGAGAACTGGGGTTAGAAGTAGTGGGGGCAGTATTTCAAACTAACCATAGCCCTCCAGTAATGCGAGTCGATATCCGCAACCCTCACCAAGATACGGGAGTGGATGACTGCGAACGCATGAGCATAGCTTTAGAAGAAAAATTAGATTCCGAAGAAATCGTTCCCGATGCTTACGTTCTCGAAATTTCTAGTCCCGGGCTATCTAAATACCTATCGAGCGATCGCGACTTTCAAACCTTTAAAGGCTTTCCCATAACGGTAAAAACCACCGAAGCTTACAAAGGCAAAACAGAATGGGCAGGAAAACTAATGAGTCGAGATGAAACAGCAGTTTATCTAAATCAAAAAGGACGAAAAGTTTCTCTACCCCGAGAATTAATTACCACCGTGGAACTATCCGAAGAAAAATAGACTTTTTAATTAATAATTAAAAATTGACAATTAATCATAAGGAGGAATAAAAGAAAATTATGTCAATGGTACATTTGCCAGGACTTCAAGACATGATAGATGGCATCAGCAAAGAGCGTAACCTACCAAAACAAGCAGTAGAAACCGCCCTGCGAGAAGCTTTGTTGAAAGGATACGAGCGCTATCGCCGCACCCAAAGGCGCGAAGGTACTAACTTTAATGAAGATTATTTTGATAACTTTGAAGTGCAATTAGATGTGGAAGAAGAAGGATTTAAAATAGTGGCTACTAAGACCATTGTCGAAGAAGTCACCAATCCCGACCATCAAATTGCTTTAAAAGAGGTATTGGAAGTAGCTACAGAAGCTCAATTAAACGACACCGTTTTTTTAGATGTAACCCCCGAACAAAACGAATTCGGTAGGATGGCAGCCATTCAAACCAAACAGGTACTCGCTCAAAAACTGCGCGATCGCCAGAGAAAAATGATTCAAGAAGAGTTCCAAGATTTAGAAGGAACGGTTTTGCAAGGCCGAGTATTAAGGTTTGAAAGGCAATCGGTAATCTTAGCTGTTACTAGCGGTTTTGGCAGGCCGGAAGTAGAAGCAGAACTGCCCAAAAAAGAACAACTGCCCAACGACAATTACCGAGCTAATGCTACTTTCAAGGTATATCTCAAGCGAGTTTGCGAAGGCTCCACCAGGGGACCTCAACTGCTCGTATCCAGAGCAGATGCCGGTTTAGTAGTTTATCTGTTTGCCAACGAAGTGCCAGAAATTGATGATGAAATAGTAAGAATTGTGGCAGTGGCCAGAGAAGCCAATCCGCCATCGCGCTATGTAGGCCCTAGAACCAAAATTGCTGTTGATACCTTAGAAAGAGATGTCGAACCCGTAGGAGCTTGCATTGGGGCCAGAGGTTCCCGCATTCAAGTGGTGGTTAACGAGCTTCGAGGTGAAAAAATAGATGTGATTCGTTGGTCCCCCGATCCTGCCACTTATATTGCGAATTCCTTAAGTCCAGCTAGGGTAGAAGAAGTCCGATTGATGGCTCCCGAAGAACGGAGGGCTCACGTTTTGGTAGTAGAAGACCAGCTAAGTTTAGCTATTGGTAAAGAAGGTCAAAACGTGCGGTTGGCAGCTAGGCTTACTGGTTGGAAAATAGATATTAAGGATATTGATAGATACGATCGCGCTGAAGAAGATAGCAAGCATGCCCAAGAATTAACTCGCCGACAAGCATCTATGACTTCAGAAGAGCTCGAAGATGAGGAAGAATTAGAAACAGAAATCACAGCCGACGAAGAGGAACTAGAAGATGAAACAGAAAACGAAATAGAAGAATTTGATGGTGAAGAAGAAGAAGAGGAAGAAATGGAGGCTTTTTCATAAACTTTGTAACTCATCTAAGGGCAGTCAAAATAAACAAGACCGAGTAGGTCTGACTCCACTTCGTGGAACCCAACAATAATATTGTCTTATTGGAAGATTTTAATTTTTGACTCTCCCCAAATCAACTGTGTCCCCTTTATTCGGTGCTAAAGTAGCTCTAAGATGAAACCTAACTACCGTCGTTGTGCTAGCTGTAGAAAAGTTGCCCCTAAAGAAGCTTTTTGGCGAATTGTTAGGCTCTCCCCTTCCCACATGATACAATTAGATAGAGGTGAAGGCCGCTCTGCTTATCTCTGTCCCGAACCTGAGTGCCTCAAGGCAGCTCAGAAAAAAAACAGATTGGGACGCTCTTTGAAAGCACCCTTACCTCCAAATATCTATCAAGAACTTTGGGAACGTTTGGCTAGTACCACTGCTTCTACTGCTTCTTTCGAGAACCCTGACACAGAAAAAACTAATTAATTAGGTCTAACTTGCAACTAATTCAAGGCACTTAAGGGGTGGGTGGGCTGGAAGTTTTGAGCTCCATAGCGGGAAAAATAGAAGCAGAAACAAACACAAACTAAGGTTTACCGCAAATCTTATTAAAACGCGGTAGGGCGTTTATCGGTAATTCCAGCTCGCCCTTAAAAGGTAAACGTTATTTTGCTAACAATACCTGGGGGTCTGTGGCCAGTTAATATCTCTATTGCTCGGCATTAAACTAAAGTTTATTCCCCTAGAACCCTTTTTTTAAGGGGGGGCAGCTCCAGGTAAAAAAATTTGAAAAACCAATGTGTCGGGCCGCTAAAATAAGAGGGCTGGGCCAACTTTACACTTTTTTGTAGAGTGTAGAATGGACGCAGTAATTCAAAATTACTTCAGATGGCCTCCCGTTTACGAATGACCCCCCCTTCCAGCGCGGGATTTTTTGAGGTCAATTAATTGAACTCAAATCATCTACTGCACAAAGCAGATTTTTTGTAGGCTCCAGTACAGTAATCAATAAGAGAAGCAACAAAAAACTAAAAAACTAACAAAAGAAGGTCATAAATAGTAAAAGGAACTTTCAATCTCCAGGAAAAAATTAAAAAATAAAAGCAAAATAGCCTGATTTTTCCTGGGAGTGGAAGGGAGAGTAATTGACTATAGCAATCCTAATTTGAGTAGTGTCAAAAATATTTTTGATGGTTTGGGATTGCTAGAAAAAAATTATTTTTTTGCATTTCTTTTTTTGCATTTCAACAAAAAAACAACCCCAAATTTTAAGGGCAGACTTTCTGCCCAAAAACTAATGCCGAATTTTTCCTTCAAAAAAACAACCTAAAAATGCTCTTCCCTATTTTGAAAAAAAAATAACTATGAGAAAAAGTAGGAGTAGCACCCTAATCTAGTTTGGCTATCTAAAGAACCAAAAACTCTGAAGATCGCTATAAGGAAAATTAGTTGAATGTCAGATGTAATAAAACCTTGCAATTCGGCAAAGTAAAAACAGCTTGGATACTTTGAGGCCAGATTGGATGAACAACGGCAAAGTCAGAATTTACGAATTATCAAAGGAATTAAATTTGGAAAACAAAGACATACTAGCAGTTTGCGATTCTCTCAATATTTCAGTGAAAAGCCACAGTAGCACGATTACAGAATCAGACGCACAAAGGATTCGCAAAACCGCAGAAAAGCTTTCTCATTCTCCTGGTAAGTCGGCTGCTAACGATAGAGGCAACTTGCAACTAAAAGACCCCAGTTCTCATGCAGGGGAACGTAAAAAACAGGAAATTATAGAAATCCGCAAACCGAAAGCCCAAGAAGAAAGGGCTCAAAATCAACCGCAAGACAACAACAATAACGCTCCCCCAGTGGCAACCCCTCCTAAAGCTCCTGTGTCTATTAAACAAGCTCAACCACCAGCCAAACCCAAACTAAATCCTCCTCCATCTCTAGCAGAGGGGCAAGGATTAAATGCTTCTGCGGCAGAACAACAAGAGAATAACAATACTCCCTCTTCAGCAACAGAAACATCAGGAGTAGAAAAGCCAAAATTGGTAGGGCCGCCCACTAGAGCGACAGCAACAACTCCCAAACAACCAACCTCTCAACCTGCCCTCAACGATCGCTCTGGCCAGAAAAAGAAACAGGAGGGAAAAAGGAAGAAGAATAAAGAAAGAAACAAAGAAGAATCTTTACAGCCAAATAAAGGTACAGATGTCCCCTTAGAATCTAAGACAGGACTAGAAAAGCCCATCAAAGCAGAGGCTAGCGAGAGTCCAAAGGGCAAGGAAAAGCCTCGAAAAGAAAAACCAACGGTCAAACCTAAACCAGTTCCAGAATTGCAGCGACCGCAACCTGCTTCTTTGGCCACAGGCCCTAAAGAAGATGGAGAAGATGGAGAAGAAGAACCAGAAGAACGAGAACTTCAGTCGACTGACAATGAAGAGATAGAACTGGAAAAACCCAGACGAAAAGCAATTACCTCTGCCAAAGCTACTCCACCCACTAAAAGCAAGCGCAGTCCAAAATGGGAAGAGGAAGAAGAAGATGAAGAAAGCAAGGCACGCCTGAAAACTCCTAAAAGCCCTAGCAAATCTAAACGTCTTCGTCCTAAACCTATAGATGAAGAAGAAGTCTATTTGGAAGACGACGAAGAATCTCTAGAAATGCCTGCCCCGGCAGTAGTTAGCTTGTCTCTGGCTAGACCTCCCAAGCAGAAAAATCAAACTCCGAAAAGCAAACCCACTCCCAGTGCGCCAACCCTCGATAAAAGTAAAAAAACCAGGTCTTCTCGGGATGGGGCTGAGGAAGCTAATCGAGGTCGAGCTTTAAAAACCGAGCGCGAGCGACCAGAAAAATTAATTTTGGCAGAACCAATGACGGTGCAAGAATTGGCTGCAACTTTGGTGGTTCCCGAAACCGAGATTATTAAGCGCCTGTTTATGAAAGGGATTGCAGTGAATATTACGGAAACTTTGGCTCTGCCCACTATTACATCGGTGGCAGAAGAACTGGGGGTTGAGGTAGAAACTGCATCTCAAGAATCTGCCGCTAAGAAAACAACGGAAATGCTGGAGGAAGCAGATTTAGAAAATCTCCAGCGTCGCCCCCCAGTGGTGACAATTATGGGTCATGTGGATCACGGCAAAACTACTCTGTTGGATTCGATCCGCTCGACTAAGGTGGCTCAAGGAGAAGCTGGCGGTATTACCCAGCACATCGGTGCTTATCATGTCGATGTGGAACATAACGGTACTACTCAACAGGTGGTCTTCCTGGATACTCCGGGTCACGAAGCTTTTACGGCTATGCGGGCCAGGGGGGCGAGAGTTACCGATGTGGCGATTCTGGTCGTTGCTGCTGATGATGGGGTCCAACCTCAGACAAAAGAAGCTATCGGTCACGCGAAAGCTGCTGGAGTACCTCTAGTGGTTGCCATTAACAAAGTTGACAAGGAGGGAGCTAATCCCGATCGCGTTAAGCAAGAACTGATGGAATACGGCCTGGTCCCAGAAGAGTGGGGCGGCGATTCGATTATGGTTCCAGTCAGCGCTATTAAAGGGGAAAACCTCGATACTCTCTTAGAGATGATTCTCCTGGTTTCGGAAATTGAAGAGCTCCAGGCCAATCCTAACCGACGAGCTAAGGGAACTGTCATTGAAGCTCACTTGGATAAGGCACGGGGACCGGTTGCTACTTTACTGGTACAAAATGGCACCCTAAGAGTAGGAGATGTGGTGGTTGCCGGTTCTGCCTACGGTAAGGTACGAGCGATGATAGACGATCGCGGCCATCGCGTGGAAGAAGCGGGTCTGTCTTTTGCAGTGGAGGTTTTGGGATTGCGGGACGTGCCCAAGGCCGGGGACGAGTTCGATGTCTTTGAAGAGGAGAAAGAAGCATCGGCCATCGCTGCGGAAAGAGCCCAACAAGCCCGAGAAAGCCGCCTGATCCAAGGTCGCTACAGCCTTAGCGCTTTATCTGCCCGGGCCCTGGAAGGAGAACTCAAGGAACTCAATTTGATTCTCAAGGCCGATGTCCAAGGTTCTTTGGAAGCTATTTTAGGATCGTTGCGACAACTGCCTCAAAAAGAAGTCCAACTCAGTTTGCTCTTGGCAGCTCCAGGAGAAATTACGGAAACTGACATCGACTTGGCTGCTGCTAGCGGGGCTGTGATTATTGGCTTTAACACGACGATGGCAACGGGGGCCCGTCAAGCTGCGGAACAGGCAGGAGTGGATGTACGGGAATATAACATCATCTACAAGCTCTTGGACGATATTCAAGGGGCTATGGAAGGTCTGCTAGAACCAGAACTTGTGGAAGAGCCTCTTGGCGAAGCGGAAGTACGGGCAGTCTTCTCGATCGGTCGCGGTGCTGTTGCTGGCTGTTATATTCTCTCTGGCAAGATGATCCGCAACTGCAATGCACGGATACGTCG
Source organism: uncultured bacterium (assembly GCA_964609515.1). Lineage (GTDB taxonomy): Bacteria > Cyanobacteriota > Cyanobacteriia > Cyanobacteriales > Microcoleaceae > CALKCV01. The sequence goes on from CAZSTZ010000009.1 coordinate 15,379, forward strand.
CAAGGGCGAGGTTATCCATGAGGGTATCCTTGATTCTCTCAAACGGATGAAGGATGATGCTAAGGAGGTTAATGTAGGTTATGAGTGCGGTATTGCCTTGAGTAGCTTTACCGATTGGGCTGAAGGGGACATTATCGAAGCTTATCGCATGGTAACTAAGCGTCGGAAACTTTCGACTTAATTGAGAGCGGGATGTCGAGGGATAATTAAAAAGAAATAGGGAGCAGCTCTGGCTGCTCCCTATTTCTTTCTCTTTCAAGCAGGTGGCAAAAAAATTTACTCTTGCATTAATAAAAAAACCGCTTGAAACAAACCAATAAAAACTCCTAAAATTCCACCTAAATTAACAATAGCTTGTAACTCGCTTCTAACAATGCCATTAACTGCTACTTCTAAATCTTTAGCAGAAGTTCCTTTGACGCGATCGATAATCACGCTGTCTATATTTAAAATGGGAATTGCTAGGGCGACAATTTTCTCTAAATCCCTTTCTAGATAGCGCTCTATCACCAATGCCAATTCTTGAGAGACTAACTGCAAAGAACTATTTACTACCGATGAATTGCGCAGTCGATTAAGAATTAATTCTGCGATATTTTCCCAATCAATAGAAAGACTCAATCCCTTAATCACCTCAACCCCTCTATCTTTTAGGTAGGAGCGAACGCTATCTCGTAGAGCTTTTCTTAACTGCTTTACTGTGGAAACTGGTAAATTTTGTAAGGAAAGATTGAGCAACCATTCCTGAATTCTTTCTCGCAGTCCTAAAGAATCTATCAACTCTTGCAACCGTTTATTAGTCTCTTCTTTTTCATCCAGACAAAATGTCCGCAAACGGGTTAAAGTATTGCGCAAACCAAATAAATTAGCTACTACCCAATAGGTACCGCTAGTTTTTTCTCGAAAACCTTCATCCACGATCGAAATATTGCGATCGGTTAAAAAGTCAATTAAACCTTGCCGCACTAAATCTGGTGGCAATACTACTTTTAACAACCAATCTGATAGCTGATTTGCTTGTTCTTCAGTTAATTGAAACTCCAGCAAAACTTGGTCAAAAATTTGGTTTATCTGAGGTTCTAAAAAGTCTTCTCTACGGGCGAAAATTTTTAACACTCGCGGGAAAGATTCTCCTATTAAATCTCTGAGAATATTAGCCAGAATTTTCGCAGTTTTCTTATCTGAGTCTTCCTTAACTCGATCCAAACCCATCCGCAAAAGCCAGATAATTGCTCCTTCTATACGTTCGGTTTGAAGCAGTCGCCGCGCTAGATTTTGCAATTCTGATGGGGTTAGCAGGGAGCCCATAATTGTATCGGCAACCCGCTTGGCTAACCGTTCTTGGTTAGCTGGAATTAAGCCGGGAGTAAAGGGTATTTTTTGCCCGAAAATATAATAAGCTTTATAAGGGCGAAACAACATTTTAATGGCTATATCGTTGGTGAAATAGCCAATAACTCCGCCGGCGACTGGTGGTATTAAGTAAAGCCAAAAACTAGACAATTTTAGATTGAATACTTGCGACTGATATCAATTAACAATTAACAATTAATAATTTAGCCTAAACTTTTGTTACTGTTAATACTCCCATGATAGCGCCGGCAATGGGATAATGTCTTGCCTTGACAAATCCTGCTTTATATGCTATTGCGACTTGCTCCCTCCCAGTAGGAAACTTGTCCAAGCTGGGACTAATATAAGCATATTCTTGAGTCAGGCCCATGGTTTTCGCTGCGGGCACTACGAAATAATCCAGATACCACTGCTGAAACTGACGCATCTGGACGTTGCTAGGGCGGTGAAAATCTAAAATAGCTGCGCTGGCCTCTGGTTTGAGGACTCGGTGCAATTCTTGAAGGCAGCGAGGAATGTCCAAAACGTTGCGAAGGCCATAACCCATTGTCGCCGCATCAAAATAGTTATCGGCAAAGGGCAAATCGAGAGCATCTCCCTCAAGCCAGACAATGGGACTTAATTTGCTGCTAAAAGGCTTGTTTCTCGAGCGGGCGATCGCCAACTGTTCTACGGAAAAATCCACTCCAAATACCATACCCTTAGTTCCCACCTCCCTTGCCAGCAGCAAAGCTAAATCCCCACTACCGCAGCAAAGATCCAAACACAGATGGCCCGGACGCGCCCCGCTCCATTTAACGGTCATTTGCTTCCAGAGGCGATGTATGCCAAAACTCAAGCGATCGTTTAACTTGTCGTAAACTGGGGCAATACGGTTAAATATCCCTTGAATTTCTGCACTTGCATTGCTCATAATTAAGGTTTAGCGAGTTGGTAACTGAGGGAGGCAAGAGGCAACAGGGGAAAAATGGTTTGTAATTAAAAAGCTAGACTCTGAAACTATTCCCCATTCCCCATTCCCAATTTCTATTTTTTCAGACAAGTCAAGACCAAGGCCACTTGTTGAGAACATAAATGAATAGTTGTCAATTCATCGGGGCGGAGCTGGCAAGGCTGTTTCCATTGAAGAGACAAAAGGGCCATGGTCTCATCGCGATAGACAATGGGGACAGCTATATGAGATTGAATACCGGAAGCTTGATAATGCTCTACGCCTGAGAGGTTTTTATCGGCAGAGACATTAACGGTAGCTTGCATAGTTTGAGAAGCGATCGCCTCTTTTACCAGGGGGTCATCTGCCAACCAATTATCCGCCCTGGCCTCCGTCGTATGCTTCCCTTTAACTGAAGTCAGAGAATCTGCTTCTACCAGTTGTAGGATACAGACATCTGCCAAAAAACTATCGCTAAAAGCAGTAGTAATGGTTTCCAGGGCCGCCTCCAAACTTTCTGACTCTCGAGCTGAGTCCATCACTGCAGTCAGGAGTTGAGTTTGGAGTTGGGCTCGATAAAGTTCTTCTGTCCGTTGGTTTAAAAGTTCGTAAGTTTCAGCGGCCTTTTCCACCACTGCCTTGAGTTCGTTGGGATCCCAAGGCTTAGTTATATACTTATAAACCTGTCCGGAATTGATCGCATCCACCAAGTCCTCAATATCCGTGAAACCGGTCAGGATAATCCTAACCGTATTCGGGAATTGGGGCAAAGTTTTGCTAAGGAACTCGGTTCCCTTCATTTCTGGCATTCGCTGGTCCGAGATAATGACAGCGACTTCTCCTTCTTGGGCCAATAGTTCTAAAGCGCGAACTCCGCTATCGGCTTTGAGAACGCTAAAATCTCGTCTGAAGGTGCGGTAGAGCAAGTCCAGATTATCTGGTTCGTCATCTACCACAAGCATCTTGGGTTTTCTTCGTCTATTTAAACTCATTAATTGACGTTTAATGCGATCGAACTGAGGAATAGAATTTTCCACTCTTATCGATATTTTTTAGCTAACTTTTACGATCGTTTTCCCTAATAGGGATTTGTTGTAGTTTCTTCCCCGAAATGGTTTTTGGCTGTCCCGTAATTAGCCGAGCGCGAAGCATATTCTTTTTTTACATACTTTTTATATATTTTTTGTAGATTTAGTTATTGAGTAGTTCGTAATAATGAAAAATGCAATAACAAATAAATTTTGACTTTTGGCGCTCGCTTAGGTCGATGCTTTAAATTAAATCTGCTACTGTCAATTTTACTTGCAAGATTTCCTCTTGGGAACATCTCTAACTTTAGAGGCCATAAATTAGACTTAAGTCTCTGGAGCGAGCTCCCAAAATTTTAGTATCTACTTTACCAGCTTATGCCAAGAATTTCTTGGGGCTGATGGTCATTTACTTAGGTTCTATTTTGCCCCAGATATAAGTTTCCCATGCTTTCAGTCAAATAAATGGCCGGAACTGGGGATTTAATTGAGAACAATTTGATTTTGGATTGTTAGGACTTCAAGATGGCGCGATCGCTTTTTTATTGAGGGGCGTGGTAAAATTTTAGGCCATAGCTAAGAGTCCATCCCTATTTTTGACAAGGCCTTTTTAGTCCCAAGACTTATATTAGTACATTTAGCGTAATTTTGTTATGACTCAAATACCACAAAATCCATCCAATCCTCACCAGGAAACCTCCCAAAATGAGGCAGACATCCGAGAACTAATAGCTCGACTTCGCCGCAAAGAAGGTAACTGGGTAGAGTGGGGAGATGCGTGCAACACTTTACAAAAATCTGGTTACAATTCTCAGACAATTTTTGAAGAAACTGGATTTGAACCAGTACATCAAAATCAAGTAATTGTGGGGGCAGCAGTTTATCAAAGTATGATAAACGCTGGCCTGGGAGAGGCAGCAAGTTCTCATTTTGGACGTAAAGGCAGCGATATTTTATACGAATTGCGCGTTTTGACCAAACCAGAACGAGTGGCTGCTGCCGATTTTATCGTGGAATGCCAACTTGATGCCGATGATGCTAAGGAATTGGCCAAGGCAATGAAAGATTGGTCTCGGATGAGACAGGCCCCAGAAGGATTTTCCCAGCATCCCGGGGATATCGTAGCCTATCAATGCTGGAAGGTGGCCAGACAGCAAAAGGATTTACAAGAGCGATCGCGTTCTATTGCTAAGGGGCTAAGGTTAGCGCGTACCCAAACCGCCAGGCAACAATTAGAAAAGTTATTAACTGATTTTACTGTGGTTCCCAAGCGGCCAGCTCCTATCCTACCGATTTATAGGTTGGAATCTCAAGAAGAGTTGCCGCGCATTTTGCCTGTAGTTGGACAAATGCCTCTGACTGCTTCCGAGTTGAAGGCCGTTCCTTTGGTAGAAGAAATGGGGCCTTTTAAAATGGTGAAGTTTTCTGGGATGGGAGCTTGGGTTGCTATTCCTGGATGGCAAGCGGTGATGAATGCCGAGGACCCAGTGGCCATGATTGAGCAGAGCGATCGCCTCCCTGTCCCATTACCAGGACAGCCAGAAGATGTAATTATAGTGGCAGATAAGGCCGAACGTCAGTGGAAAGCAGATTGTTATTTTTTGGTAGATCGAGAAGAGCAATTGGAAATCCAGTGTTTTGACGAGGCCCCAGATGTTCCTATTTTGGGACGAGTAATCGTGGTAGTTCGACCGAAAAAGATTTTCGATGAAGAAATAGTCAAAGACCAATGGCAAATTGAGGATTAAATCGTTTTTTGGGAATGGGGAATGGGGAATTGTCAATTGCTAACTCCCTATTACCTGTTCCCTAAATTGTTAATTATTAATTGTTAATTGTTAATTGAAAATGATGGAAATTCCACCGACAAATTATCCTTGGTTCGAGTCGCCATTTTTTGAACAGCTATTAGAACAATCTAATTTAGATAAAAAAACTAGAGAAATTGCCGAAAAAATGGCAGAAGATGGCTACGCGATCGTTGACGATTTAGGTCTCGAAGACATGGAGGAAACTACCGACAGAATCATCGAAGATCTAGAAGCGAGATATGGAGATAAAGGAAAAGTCGAAGAATATTGGATTTACCACGAGAGAATCCAGGATGGCTGGAGATTTAATAAAGATATTAAAAGAATAGCGACGGCACCCCAAATTTTATCTTTACTCAGAACTCTTTACCAGCGAGAACCGATTCCTTTTCAAACTCTAAATTTTCGCAAAGGAACGGAACAATCTACCCATAGCGACATCATCCATTTTAGCTCGATGCCTCTCAGATTTATGTGCGGGGTCTGGGTTGCTTTGGAAGATATCGACATCAATAACGGTCCGCTTCATTATTATCCGGGCAGTCATAAATTGCCTATCATCGATTTACACGATTTAGGAATTACGGGTAGCTATCAGAATAAACCCTATCAAGTTTATCAAATTTACGAAGATTTTTTGCAGTCTTTAATTGAGGCTAAAGGTTTAAAAAAACATACCCTTTCGGTGAAAAAAGGACAGGCTTTAATTTGGGCAGCAAATTTATTACACGGTGGAGAACCGATTTTAGCTCCTAAAAGGTCGCGCCACAGTCAGGTAACTCATTATTATTTTGCAGACTGTATGTACCACACGCCTTTGCTGTCGGATCCTTTTCTGCATAGAATTCATTTTAAAAAGGTTAGAAATATTATTACTGGGGAAATATTGCCTCATATTTATAATGGGGAAAAAATTGAGGTTCGTCCAGAAGAATACGAAATAGAACGCTTGCAATATCTGTTGCTGCAAGCGGAAACGGAATTAGAAAAAGTTCGACCGAAGTTGCTGGAATCTCAAGATGAAATTAGCAGGTTAAAACCTCAATTAAAAGCTGTTGAGGAGGAGTTAGAAAGATTGCGACCGGAATTTTATAAATTTAAAGGGGAGGCTGAGGAATTGCGGCCCCAAAGAACAATACTGGAGGCAGAATTGGAGAGGTTGCGATCGCAACTATATCAATCTCTGGCGGAAGGGAAAGAATTACAAATAAAAGTAGAGCAAGATGAGAAAGAATTAGAAAAATTGCGGGTTAAATTAAAGGAAGCGGAGGCGGAACTTGAAGATTTAGCAGTTGAGAAAGAGGAAAAAGAAGCAGAATTAGAAAAGTTGCGGCCTCGCTTAAAAAAAGCAGAAACAGAATTAGAAATATTGCGGGTTGACTTGAAGGAATCTGAGGCAGAAAATGACGATTTAGCTGCTGAGAAAGAGGAAAGGGAAGCGGAGTTAGAAATATTGCGGGTTGACTTGAAGGAAGCGGAGGCAGAATTAGACGATTTAAGAAGTAGAAAAGAGATGGAATTAACCTGATGGAGATAACTAAAGGGGCTGTTATTAGATTAACTATCCTTTTTGTTGTGTTGCTAATTTTTGGGGTGTGGGGGTGGCAAATTGCACGTCTTGACTCCCCAGAAAAAGCGGTGGCGATCGCTCCACTTTTAGAAGCGATTTACAAGCAAGGCAATTATATAGAGGCTGGAATATGGGGAGTTTTTGCAGTGGGTTTTGGCATAGCTGCTTTCAAAGAAACTGCCAAAAGGCGATCGCACAGATTAATTGCTGCTATTACTTTTCTTTTATTTGGTTTATCGGATATTGT
>CAZSTZ010000009.1:22418-25043 GCA_964609515.1 uncultured bacterium
GTTACCACATTGGTGACAAAAAAAGAGAAGGCCTCAAAAATTGTTACCACATTGGTGACAAAAAAAGAGAAGGCCTCAAAAATTGTTACCACATTGGTGACAAAAAATTGCTAATTGTTAATGGTTAACTGTGGAAACCGGAAACCCGCCAACAGCAACAACAGAAAACGAATTATTAGCCCAAGGGGCCCGAGAAAAGGCCCTGGAACTGTTGCGGGCTCGGTTGCGGCCCGGACAACAGCAGATGGCAGACTGGCAGGGAGGGCCTTTGGCCGTATCGGCGGTGCCGGGGGCGGGGAAGTCTCACGGGATGGCCGTAGCGGCGGCTATAGCGATCGCCCGCAACCAACTCCACCCCCGCCGCCAACTGGTAGTAGTCACATTCACTCGTTCGGCAGCGGCCAACATCAAAAACAAAATCCGCGACCATTTAAAAGAACTATCCTTGCCCCCCGGAGGCTTTGTCGTCCACACCCTCCACGGTTTGGCACTAAGTATCGCCCTGCGGCACCCAGAATTATCCGAACTCGACCTAGAAAATTCGACCCTCATTCTGCCCACTCCCAGCAACCGCATCAATAGAGCTTGTGTCGAAAAGTGGATTGCAGAACATCCAAAGCATTACCAAAGATTAATCGAAGGGATTAAATTTGACGGGGAAGAAACCGAACGCTTGCGACGTCAATCGGTTTTAAGAACGGAAATTTTACCGAATCTCTCCTGGAAGGCAATTCAACAGGCGAAAAGTTCGGGACTGATGCCAGAGGATTTGCGACGTTTATCGTTCGAGAGTACCGACGAATATCAAATATTAGCTATTGCCGCCGGTTTATATGAAAATTACCAGCAGATGTTGCGCGATCGCAACTTAATCGATTACGACGAAATGATATTAGCTGCCCTGCGAGTTTTAGATAATTCTACTGCGAGGGAACAGTGGCAAAACCAGGTTTTTGCCGTCTTTGAAGACGAAGCGCAAGACTCGACACCCCTGCAAAGCAAATTGTTAGAAATTCTGGCGGCGAAACCGGGAGAATTTGTCGAGGATAGCAGTGTTTCTGGGGCGTTTAATTCTGAGGAAAGATTGGCAAAATTACAGGGTCTTAACTTGATGCGAGTTGGCGACCCAAATCAGGCGATTAATTCTACGTTTACTCCCGCAGATCCGATAGAATTTCGTCGCTTTTGCGAGGAATGCGAGGAGTTAGGAAGGCTGGCAACTATGGATAGAGCAGGTCGCAGTACCCAGATTATTATGGATGCGGCTAATTTTGTTTTGAAATGGATTAATCAATCTGGTTTGGCGGGAACGGAAATGCCATTTCGGGAACAAGATATTCTGGCGGTTGATGTTAATAATAACGGAGAAAATTTTGATAACATTGACAACGTTAACAATCCTCCAGCTACGGGTTATGGTGTAGAAATTTACGAACCTCGGGATATTTATCATACGATTGAATTAATCGGAAAGAGAGTAATCGAACTTTATCAGCAGAATCCCAAACGCACTTTTGCGGTGTTGGTGAGGGAAAACAAACAGGGTCGATTTGTGGCAGAAACTTTGAGAAATTTAATGTATGGAATTGATGTCGATTTGAGCAAATATGGAATCGAAATCCACGACGTTTCTCAAGGGGCTCGCCAATCTCAAATACCTATAGAAATGCTAGCTTTATTGCAGTTTATTCATCGTCCCCATTCCCCAGATTATCTAAAAGCAGCATTGAAAGTTTTGGGCGATCGCCGCTTAATTCCTCTCCTCGATTACAATACTTTAGCCACTCAACCCGAGCAATTTATTTACCCCGGACCTCTGGCACTTTATCAATCGGAAAAAGTTCGTAAATGTCGGAACTTTTGCCGCAGTTTGTTAGAGGCAAAATTGGAGTTACCTCTTTATCAATTAATCTCTTTTATCGCCTTAGCTTTAAAGTACGATCGCGCCGATTTAGCTACTGCGGAAAAATTGGGAGAAAGGATTGCAAAACAAACGGCGGGCAGCGGTTCTTTAAGCGATATTTTAGGAGTTTTAAGCGAGATTGTTGGTTCCGAAAAATTTGAACCGGTAGAGGTGGATATAGAGGGAGAAAAAAGCTTTACCAAAGCAGGTCAACTTACGATTATAACGATGCATAAAGCTAAGGGTTTGGACTGGGATTATGTGTTTTTACCCTTTTTACACGAGGCCACAATTCCGGGGAATTTGCGCGTCTTGCCCCAGGGGCAATTTTTAGGGGAGTTTGATTTGGCCGAGGTGGCGAGGGCCCAAATTAGGGCTAGCTTGCAGGGCCACTTGCAAGGGCAACTTTCCCAGGAAATCGATCGCGCTTGGGAGGAGGCCGGATATTTGAAGACAGCGGAGGAGTTTCGCTTGTTATATGTAGCAATGACCAGGGCGAAGCGTTTGTTGTGGATGTCGGCAGCGCAAATGGCACCTTTTACTTGGAATAAACCGGAGAATTTACAGGTACAAAAACCCTCCCCGGTTTTACCAGTTTTAAAAAGTTTGTCAATTGTTAATTGTTAGTTGTTAGTTGTTAGTTGTTAGTTGTTAGTTGTTAATTCTTTAACCACTAACCACTAACCACTAACCATTAACGTTTCTGGCGGGCGAGTTAGCCT
>CAZSTZ010000009.1:25143-34938 GCA_964609515.1 uncultured bacterium
CCCATCCGCTACATCCGCTTCAACATCCGCTGCTAACCACTAACCACTAACCACTGACCACTAACCACTAACCACTAACCACTAACCACTAACCACTAACCATTAACGTTTCTGGCGGGCGAGTTAGCCTTTAACCACACTTAAAAAAAACAATCAAAAAACAATCAAAAAACAATCCGTCAACCCATCCGCTACATCCGCTTCAACATCCGCTGCTAACCACTAACCACTAACCACTAACCACTAACCACTAACCACTAACAACTAACCACTGACAACTAACCACTGACAACTAACCACTAACCATTAACTCTTTTAACATTTCTCGGAGTCCTTGCCGCCAGTGGGGGGGATGAGTTTCGAGAACTTTAGAGATTTTAGCGCAGTTTAAGACCGAATAAGCGGGTCGTTTTGCCGGGGTTGGATATTCGGCAGTGGTGATAGGAACTACTCGTTTTATCTTCAGAGGAAAACCGAGTTTTTCTGCTTCTTCAAAAATAGCGATCGCGAAATCGTACCAACTAATTGCCCCGCTATTGGTGTAATGATAAAATCCCAAATTATCGGCATTCAAACGAGGTATTAACTCGCTAATTGCTTTCGCTAAATCTCCCGTCCAAGTAGGAGTTCCCACCTGGTCGTAAACTACTCGCAATTCCTCCCTTTCTTTCCCCAATCTCAACATCGTTTTGACAAAATTTCCCTTGCCTAAGGCACCATAAACCCAAGCAGTTCTGATAATAACATACTTGGCGTTTGTCTGCTGAATTGCTTCTTCCCCCATTAGCTTAGAACCGCCATAAACACCCAAAGGATTAGTAGGATCCGTTTCCAAATAAGGAACGCTGCGAGTACCGTCAAATACATAATCGGTAGAAACATGAATTAAAGTTGCTCCCAATTTTTCAGCTTCGGCGGCTAAAATTCCTGGGGCAGTTCCGTTAACTGCCGTTGCTAAATCCGCTTCGCTTTCCGATTTGTCAACTGCGGTATAAGCTGCCGCATTGACAATTATTTCCGGTTTAACTTCCTCGATAACGCGAGAAATATTCTCGGGATTTGCTAAGTCTAAAGTTTCCCTTCCTACAGTAGTTAAATCCCCCAAAGGTGCGAGGAGAGGTTGCAATTGCTTGCCTAATTGTCCGTCGAGTCCGGTTAATAAGATTTTCATTCAAATATTTCCGCTGTTTTTAAGGTTGTACCTGCTTCGTCTTTTTTAGATAAAACTGGCGTTATTCCTTCTATGGGCCATTGGATGCCAATATCGGGGTCGTTCCAAATAAGAGAACGTTCGTATTGCGGCGCGTAATAATCGGAAGTTTTGTACAAAACTTCCGCCACTTCAGATACTACTAAAAAACCGTGGGCAAACCCCGGCGGTATCCAAAGCTGTCGTTTATTTTCCGCAGTTAACAGATAACCCACCCACTTGCCAAAAGTAGGAGAAGTTTTACGAATATCTACCGCCACATCGAAGATTTCTCCGACAACCGTTCTGAGTAATTTACCTTGAGCTTGTTCTATTTGGTAGTGCAAACCTCGCAAAACTCCTTTGGAAGAACGGGAGTGGTTGTCTTGAACGAAGTCGAGATTTACGCCAGTTTTTTCTGCGAAGTTTTTCTGATTGAAACTTTCAAAAAAGAAACCTCTTTCGTCCCCAAAAACTTTCGGTTCGATAAGCAAAACATCAGGTATTTCTGTTTGGATTACATTCATAAATTTAGGGAATAGGGAATAGGGAATAGGGAATAGGGAATAGGCAAGAGGCAGCAGGCAAGAGTAGGGAATAGGAAAATTTTTGTTTGTATCTACTTTTCCCTATTGCCTATTGCCTCTTGCCTCTTGCCTACCCTCTTTTTTTACCATACGACAGACAGACTTGGCGGTCGTTAAAATTTTTGGACCTTTTTTCCCGATGGTCTGCTGAATTGGAGAAAGATGGGTTAGGATAACCACAAGGCGAGTCTATACAGAATCTCCAATTCGATGACCAATGGAAAGTCGAATAACAGGCAGGATGCTAACAGGCAGGATGCCTGTTCTACGCAAACTACATAAAAAGGAAAAAATATGACTCAAGTTGTAATTCCACCCGGTACAGAAACAGAAGCATCAGTAACTATAGAGCTTCCTGGTGGAGGACGAGGTATAGTTGGAACCGCCGGTCCCGATCGCCTACCAGGCAGCCGGTTCGGAGATATTATGTCCGGCCTGGCAGAAGATGACTTAATCGCCGGCGGTCGAGGAGATGACGACATACTGATGGGTTTTGGTGCCGACACTGCTGTTGGCGGTCCCGGTAATGACTCCATCCAGGCCAACCGAGGCATCGACTCTTTAATAGGTGGCGAAGGCGACGACTGCCTGCGCGGCGGTAAAGATAACGACATTATCGAAGACGACCTCGGCAATGACTCCCTATTTGGAGATAGGGGAGACGATATCATCAGCAGCGGTAGAGGCAACGATTATATCGAAGGCCGTCAAGATAATGACATCATTGATGCTGGGGATGGTGACGATCTAGTGTTTGGCGGTAAAGGCGTTGATGCCATCAATGGGGGTGCGGGCAACGATACGATATGGGGCGATCGAGGCAACGATAACTTAACTGGTGGGGCAGGAGCTGACCTCTTCTCCTTCCAATTTAGTCCTGATGGTAGCTATGGAACAGATACCATTACCGATTTTAATGCGGCTGAGGGAGACCGAATTGGCCTGAATACCACTAATCCATTCGGGGCAAATTTTGAGGCTTTAGGTGGCACCGGTCCTCTGCCTCCAGAGCTTTTTGCGGCAGTCGAGAATTTCGATCCTGCTGCTGGGGAAGTTGCTGCTGCAATTATCTACGATCCAGCTCAGGGCTTAATTTATTACAACCCAACGCCAGCAGTAGGTGATGAAGCTGTCATCGCTCAAGTTAATCCTGGTACGTCTCTTGATAGTACAAGCTTTGAAATCTTTTAAACGCAGTTTAAGAAACCCGGTTTTTTCCCAACCGAGAAACCCGGTTTTTTCCCAACCGAGAAACCCGGTTTTTTTCCCAACCGGGTTTCTGTTTTTTGTTTCTGCCGTTTCAACTCCGTTTAAGAAACCCGGTTTTTTTCCAACCGGGTTTCTGGTTTTTTTCCCCACGCTTCTAACTCGCCGGTTCCCACCTCGAAAACCAATCTATCTAAATTTAACTGTCGAGCTAATTTGAGTAAAATCGAGAAGATTTGAGGTTGATAATATTTGAGTCTGTCAAAAATATATTCCACGCTCAAAGATTTACTCGTTGGTTGGGATTCTATTTGGAAAAACCCGGTTTTTTCTAAGGCTAAATTTATAGTATTGAAGGAAAAATAGGTCAAGTGTTCTCCTGGTTTGTAATGATACCAGAAAGAACGGAGAATTTTAGCTAAAATTCCCTCCACGTTGGGAGTGGTAATTAAAATTAAACCCCCTGGTTTTAGCAGTTGATAAGCTGCTTCGAGTTGGGAGAGAGGATTTGTGGTATGTTCGAGCATATCTTGGAGGGTTATTAAATCGAAAGAGTTGGGCTGAAAAGGATGGTTAAATAAGTCTCCTCGAAATACTAATAAGTCTCTACTTCGAGCAAATTCTACGGCATATTCCGATACTTCTAAACCCAGGGGATTTTCCCAACCTAATTTTTTTGCTTCTAACAAACAATCTCCCAAAGCACAACCGATATCTAATAATAAGGGGCGTTCGCGAAGCGTTGCGGATGCAACATCGCTTCCTAATTTTCTTTGGGCAGCTAGCAAGCGGCGGCGAAATGTTTGGCTGTTCGCTTTCATGGTTGCTAAATAGTCTGAATAACCCCCTTTTCCTCCTTCGTTTTGATAATAATTAGCTTGATATATTGCTGTGGGTTCAGTCGGCGGATTATTATCCCAAACCATACCGCATTGGCGGCATTTTGCTAAGGTGTAATTTTCCAGCGCTTGATAATAGCTACATTCCCGAGATTGACAGATAGGACAATTGGCGGTTTTCATAAAACAATTATTAAGAACGAACAATTAACAATTAACAATTAACACCAAGAACGAACTAACACCAAGAACGAACTAACACCAAGAACGAACTAACACCAAGAACGAACTAACAATTAAGTACCTGGGCAAAATTAATTAGACACCGAACGGGCAGGATGCCCGTTCTACAGGTTACAGGTAAGCTTTTCCTTACACTTTCTTTTACAATTAATAATTGAAGTTAAAAATTGACAAAAAGCGATAACCATGAAGGTTTTCCTCAAAAACGACAAGCACCCGATTGACCTTCCAGCCCGCGACGATCGGACATCCAACATCTTAAAAACCGCCAAAAGCAAACTGGAAAAGGAAGGTTATTGGGTATTCAACGCAGGAAACGCTCCCAGAGCGCTCCTCTTAAAAATAGCCGATGGCCTCGGAAAGCGCCAAAGCCATGCCAAATCAGATCCAGATGGAATTCGCGAAGTGACCGGCCAGCCATCCTCTCAAAAATCGGGCAGTCTCAAACAACAATACACCGCCAACACCACAGAAGAATTCAAACCCCACACGGACGGAACCTTTCTGGATGGAATCGCCAAAGCAAAAGAAGGCAGCTTAATATCCGTCAGTCCGCCCAAAATAGTGCTAATGCAAATGGTCCAGCCCGCAGCCGGAGGAGGTAGGAGTACGGTATTGGACGGCCGAGAACTATTAGAAGAGGCCCTGGAGGCAGATCCTCAGATGCTAGAAACCTTATTGCAGCCCTACTTTATCCATTGCCGCGACGACCAATGGGCCAAAAGCCCAGTATTTGCGCGGGTTTCCCCCCAAACTTGGAAAATTCGCTGGCGCTACGACTTCGCCACCCTAGTAGAACCCCGAGCCAGCGAGGCCCTCAACCTTTTCTATCGCAAATATGTATCCAATCCCAAATATATCAAGTACCTTGCCTTGGAAGCCGGAGACATTTTAGTAACAGACAATTGGAGAATCCTCCACGGCCGAGAAGCATATACAGACGACCCAGAAAAACCTCGGTTGCTGCGCCGGTTATGGGTGGGGGACGACCAGCAAGTTTTCGTCAACCCCCTGGGGCGATCGCAACATCAACCCGCCTACAATCGATATCAGCCCTACAGCCTCATAGAACCAGAAGGAAGCAAACCTCCGATTTCAGTCTCCACAGGACTCCGACTCAAGCCCGAAAGCCAAGCGATGGCCGAAGAACTTCTCAAAAAAGTATCCTTCCCCAAATAAGTCACCCCACAAAATCAAAGCAAATTCGATGAGCGAATCAAAATTAAAACAGCTAGTCGGCGAAGGGAAAGCAACCATCCTTTACATTCACGGAACCGCCAGGAGTGGAACCACAATCGCCGAAGTAATATTTTCCCAACTAGCCGACCGCGCAATTCATCAGCCCTTTGCCGGCCTGCGCCACCAACTAGGGGGACCCCCGAGAGCGAACAAACTCCCCTTTGATGCCGATATTTACGAAGCGGGTTGCGGCTTAATCCTTGAGGAGACCCTAAAAATTCTCCAGAATAAAAGCCGCGCCACAGTTCTCGTCAAAGAGGTTTCTCGTTTCTTTCACCCCCAAATTTGGCAGCGATGGATTGAGATTCCTCAAAAATTCTTATTTGTAATCCGAGACCCCCACCTACAGTATTTCTCGTGGTTATCTTACGTCGCAGATTTAGTATCCAAAGGCAACGGCCTATTGATGGGCGACCCCTCCTTGGTGCTAGAAAAAGCTGCCGCCATAGAAGCCGTAGACGTCCAAAGCCTTAAACCGGCATGGTCGGGGACGACTATTAGTTATAACTTTCAAGAATGGCAAAATCTAATCCACCATTGGAAAGCGCTGCAATCTGCCACTGCGGGAAGTTCAAAAAAACTCGCCGTTCTGGATTTAGTCCAACTCAGGCAAAATCCCCAATCTGCCATTAGCAAAACTATGGAGCAATGGGGAATTGAACCCCATAAGAGCCAGGGATTAGGCCGTAATTTACTCCAGTTCCAGGAAAAAATACTTGACCTCAGAGACACCAACCGTCCTCAAGTCAGGAAAGCACGCAACAGCAACCAAATAAATCCCTTAGTTCCCGGGGAAGCGATGGACCCATCAGCTTTTCCCCCCAAGTCGCGAGAACATATTTGGCGACTGGTTCCCATTTATCTCGAACTGCTTTACGCGCCAGAGAATGCTGCCATGTCTTCTTGGCAGGAGTTGGATGCTCCCGTGGCGGGTAGCGAAAGTTGGAAGTTAGGGGACATTCATCCTTTTGCAGCCTACGCGATCGCGAAAAAACACCAACACAAAAACCCCGCCCCTGAAATTAATTCTCTGATAGCTCGGATTGTCGGCGGTAAAACTAAAACTGTTCTGGGGGAAGAAAAACCTAACTCAGAATTATTTGTAGATTCTTTTGCAGTGGTGGATGCCTTTAATTGTTAATTGTTAGTTGTTAATTGTTAATTGTTAGTTGTTAATTCTTTTACCACTAACCACTAACCACTAACCACTGACAACTAACCACTAACCACTAACCACTAGCCCTATAAAAAACCGAAGGGTAAATACCCACATTTTTGACTACGAGGGCACTCAGCCAGACATTCCACAGAGCCATCGTCAAGCTAGTGGCGATGGCTGCTCCCAAAGAACCGACTAGGGGGATTAATATTCCGTTCAAAAGTACATTGATTAAAACTGCCCAACCATAAACAACAACCGCTTTATTTTGATGGCCCGTCATTACCATTAAAAGATTGACGGAACCGCATAAAGCATTAACCAGTTGTCCCAACACCAAAATCCTTAGCTGCCAGCTAGCAACGACAAATTCTGGCCCAAAAAGTCCCATGACGGGCCCGGCAAAGGCAATGAGAATGCTAGCGATGGCCAGGGAAGACCAGAAAATCCAGAGCGTTACTGTAGAAACTAGCTTTTGTAACTCCTGGCTATTCCCTTGGGCGTAAAGCGTGGTAAAAATAGGGGCGACGACGATATTAACGGTTTGCAAAACAAAAGCTACCCATACAGCGGTCTTCACCGCCGCGCTGTAAATCCCCGCCTCCTCCGGCCCCATCAGCGAACCCACCATCACGATATCGGTTTGGCTCAAAATCGTCTTAAACCCCACCTGCAACAACAAAACTAGGGCAATGCCTATCCACTCTCGGTAGGAATAAACAGGGGTAGCTCCTTTAACCTCGGCATTTAATTTGCCCCACAACAGCCATAACTGGAAGGATAGGGCGATCGCCAACATTACTATTGCCAGTTCGATTGCTGTTATGCTGCCCAAGGCATGGTTTCTCTGCCAAAAAAACAACCCCCCCAATAACAGTAATATAGGCCATACTATCTGAGAGGGGGCGTAAGCTAAAGTAACATCTTTCATCCCCCTAGCCGTTTCCAATAGCAGCAGCACCAACGCTTGTAGCGGTACTAAGCATATACATAAGAGAAGCTGCCTGCTGTAGGCAAAGCTGAAATAATGGTTCAGCAATAAGATGATGCCCGCGCTTGCCAGACAGGTTACGAAACTGGCCAAAGCGGTCAGCTTTATGCTGCCACGGACGATGCCGCCTAAAGAACTCCAATCTTGTTTGACTCGGTATTCAGCAATTAAACGTAAGGAGGTTCGAGGCAAACCGAGTCCCGCAGGAATCGCTAATAGTAAAGACCAAGAGACGACATATTCATAAATTCCGTACTCGGTTTTGCCCATCCATCGAGCTAAAAATACCTGAACTAAATAGGTTAGCAATAAACCTGCGAATTTCAGAATTAAGGCTATTTTGACATCTTTAATTAGAGCGCTTAATTTAAAGCTTTCTTGAGTTGGCGATAATGGGGTTTGAGTCATAACCTGCCGGGAAAAAACTGTGCAATTAATTTTGCGCGATTACTTAACAATTAACAATATTCCCTATTCCCTGTTCCCTATTCCCTGTTCCATATAAATTTTTATTTCGTCGTTTAATTTGACAAATTGCCGCTTTTTAGCATCATACACCCAGGCAGCGATCGCCCCCTCTCCCACTGGCCAATTTTTAAGGTCAAAACTCGCTTGCCACCTAGCTTTTTGGTAGCGCTTAGACTTTAAAGTTTTAGCAAGTTCTGGACTGTCTAAAACTACATAAGCATTAGCAAAAAAAGTTTGCTTTTCTCCGTAAGATAATAACACTAAATTCGGCGTTTCTTCTCTTTCGGGAATCGTCGCCCATCCTGTTACCCGTAAAACAGGCATCTTGCCTGTTTCCCCTCTATCTAAATAACCATAAATCTCTTCTGGTTTGCTGACAAATTCTATATCGTTGGGAAACTCCCGCCATCCCAATTTATCCATAATTTCTGCCCCTTCTCTAACCAACCAAGTTTTGCCATTTAATAATACCAAACAACTCTCTGGCGCTTCTTGCATAAATTCCGATTTTTCCAAATAATTAATAATTTCCAAACATTCTTTTCGACCTTGCATATAAGGCAATTCTGTTTTCATTCTATTAATTACATAAACAGAATTAAAAGCTACAATTGCCGTTAGCATTACAGCCAAAATACTAAATATTGAAATAAAGTTAGGTTTTCTACGCAAAAACAACCGCAATAAATGAATTAAAGCAACGATTAATAATACCGATGTTGTCGTATATCTGGAAGAAATAATTGCATTTTCGACACCGTATTGAGCGCGTCCTGCAGTAATAGAAAGAGATGAAATAATAGCAAAAGCTCCTATAGACAACCAAGGCAATGTCTGGGAACGTACAACGGAATTTTTGCCCGTTATTCTAAGAAAATAAAAGCAGAAAAATAGGAAACACGAAAACAAGATAAAACCGACGATAATTGAAGGAATGGGAATGCGAACTAAAGGCAAACTTAAAACCGTAAAAAAGTAGTTAATTACTAATAAAGGTCGTTCCAGAAATAAAAATGGTTGGGGTTCGCGGATGGGGTTGTAATTCAGGGAATAGATGAAGCAGGAAACTAGAAAAATTCCCATCCAGATTAAAACTCTTTTTAACTTTTGACGGTGGTTTCCTTCTAGGGAGAAAACTGCGGGAATTAATATGGGCCAAGCGAGCAAACCTTGGGCTAAAGTGAAGCTGCCGATAAAACAAGAAATGCCTGCTAAGAGTAGTTTTTTTTGTGGCGATCGCTTCTCGTTACAACATAGAAAAAACACCGCCATTACCACGCATAAATTAGTCAAAAACCAAAACAGCGTAAACCCCCATAACCAGTTTTGATGCTGAACTACAGAAAACAGCAGCATACAGGTTAGAATATTGGCGATATGTATCGATTTGTCGCTTTTTTGTGGGGTTTTAGTGGTGTCTATATCGCTGAAGCGATTACTACGAACATCGCTTTTTTGTGGGGTTTTAGTGGTTTCTATATCGCTGAAGCGATTACTACGAACATCGCTACGAGCTATTTGGCAGAGAAACAAGAAGGTTATTAGGACAAAAATAATGCTGCAAATTATCTCGTATTGAGTATTCCATCCAGAAGCAAAAGCTAGGGCAGTAATAATCAGTTTTGGGAAAAAAATGCGGTGGTGTCCGTGAACTTCAAAAAAATCGGAAAACCCCGCATTACCGCTGGCAACTTTATCGAAAAGATGTACCAATCTCCACTGGTCCCAAAAAGGAACGTTGACGCTAAATGTAGCTACGAACCATAAAAGTAGAGCAACTGGGAGAAGATAGAGAATTAATAAAAGTGTTTTGCTTGGAGAAAGTTTAACCATGTTTTTCGGGTAGCAGGTTGGGAAAACGGGTTTAAAACTCA
>CAZSTZ010000009.1:35038-47105 GCA_964609515.1 uncultured bacterium
GAAACCCGGTTGGGAAAAAACCGGGTTTAAAACTCAGAAACCCGGTTGGGAAAAAGCCGGGTTTAAAACTCAGAAACCCGGTTGGGAAAAAACCGGGTTTAAAACTCAGAAACCCGGTTGGGAAAAAACCGGGTTTAAAACCTTAATTAACATTAGTCAAACTCTTGAACTTGCTGGTAAAGCGACTGAAGAACAATTCGAGGACAGAACGCTTGCCGACCTTAATATTAGAATTAACCGCCATCCCATTCTGGAGAGCTATTTCTAAATCGCTTTCCCTATCCAAAATAACCGTTTGACGGCTCAAGCGAATTGTAGTTTCAAAAGAAAAGAAAGGTCTTTCTTGCTGAGGATCCGGCGGTATGGCATCCTTACTAATAGAAATTACCTCCCCGGCGACGGTACCAAACTCGTTGGCAGGCAAAGCCTGTACTTGCACTTCCACCGGAACGCACTGTCTGTCGGTCAGTCCCAACTTTTCTCGATTTTCCTTCAACTCGGGACAAATGCAGCTTTTACCCGGCTTGCAATCGATTGTTTCCCCACTAGCTAACTCTCGACCGTCTAAAGGTTCCAGCTTCTCCCGCTTCTCCCGCAAAGCGTTTAATACCAAAGCTATATCCTTGTTTTGAATATAGACCACAGCTTCCAACCCCTCCTCGTCGTCCAAAATAGTCAGCAAGGGTTCGGTTTGCTGCGCTTCGTAATAAGCCTCCTCGCATTTTTTGGGCTTAATCTCCCCTGGTTCGAGAATGTCGTTAATGACGTATTGACAGATTGGATCTTTGGCTATGTCTAAGGAAGCTTCTTCTTTACTTCCTGGGGTTAAATCAAAGACTAAACCGGATACGGGCGCTTTTAGCACTTGGTCGTCTCGGGTTTGTTTGAGCTTTTCAACTTGAGCGTTAATTTCTGTCAGTCTTTTCTTGTTATCCAGTTGCAACTTGCTGAACTGAGAATCTATGCCGGCGATCGCTGTTTTGTTAGTGGCGACTCTGTTATATAGTTCCCTCGCCCAAGAATCCTTAGTATTTTGCAACTGTTCCCTCGTTCTTTCTATTGAAACAGCGATGCGTTCTTGTTCGAGTTCGCTGCGTCTAATTTCTGCTTGGGTTGCTTGAACCTCTCCTTCCCTGGCATTAATATCTGCCATACGGCTACTCACTTCCGATTGCCGAGCATTGATATCTCCTTCTATCCTTTTGATTTCTGCCATGCGGGCAGTGATATCTCCTTCCCGGTTGTTTACTTCTGCCATGCGGGCAGTGACATCTCCTTCCCGACTGTTGACTTCTGCCAGGCGGGAGTTAATCTCGCCCTTTCTGGTATTGATTTCCGCCGAACGAGATTCGATGCGATCGCGCTGGCCCAATAGTTCGCTTTCCCCCCTGAGTACCTCTTGTTGCTGGCGCTTTTGCTGCAACTGGGCTATTGCTCCTTCCTCCACCAGGGGCGAGATATTATCTAAAATCTCCTGATTGGACTGCAAAACCTGTTCGGACTTTACCAACTGCCCTCTGGCCAGTTCTAGTTGTTCCTGGGAATATTTTAGTTGTTCGCGAGAGTTGTTCAACTGTTCCCTGGCGTATTGCAACTGCTGGCGAGAGTTCTCCAACTGTTCCCTGGCGTATTGCAACTGCTGGCGAGAGTTCTCCAACTGTTGGTTGGCAAAGGCCAACTGTTGCCTTGAGTTCTCCAACTGTTGCTGGGAGAATTGAACTTGTTGTCTGGAATATTGCAATTGAGTTTGGGCTGTTCTCAAGCGGTCCCTGGCCGCTTCTTCATCTTGCCGCGCTTGTTGGAGTTGTTTTTGCAGCTCTTCGATTTGCAATTCTATCGCCCCCACCCTAGAGCTATATTCTGCTATAGCATTATCGTAAATAAAGCGCTGTTCTGGGTCTATACTTATTCTTCTGCCGGAGTCGCGATATAGCTGGTTAATCAGTGCCTCGTAAGTATCTATTTCTGTTTGTCTTGCCTTGCGGTCTTTGGCCAGGGCTTCCAAATCGGGACGCTCTCCTTGCCGTATTCTGCCTTCGAGCAAATCTTGGTAAAATTGGTTTTCTTGTTCGAGGGCCTCTTTTATCTCTTGGATAGAGGCCAAATCTGCTTTGGGAACGGTCGGCCTAAAAGTTAGTATGGGTTGATTTTTTTCTACGCGATCGCCTCCCTCAACGTGAAGTCTCACCACCGTCCCAGTGGTAGGCGCTTGAATCTCTCTAGCACCGTCCTTCAGTTCTAATTGACCGATGGCCGGAACGCTTTGGTCTAGTTCCGCAAAATAAGCCCATACTATAGCGCTGGAGCTTACCAGCATAATTATCCACATAAATAAACGGGATAAAATTGCTGGCTTTTCTAAGATTACCGGCTGTTCGAAATTTGCTGTTGTCGTATTTTGTGCCATAAAGCAGTTTCTTATGAGATGTGTACAATAATTAGCCGATTTAGGCAAGAGGCAAAAGGCAAGAGGCAAAAGGGGAGCATCTCAATTTTGAAGAAAACCCAAAAATCGCGAAGCGTTGCGAGGAACGAAGCAATCTCGCTTTTAGGCAAAAGGCAAGAGCTCCAATGGCAACAGTTGGGGAAAAGGCAACAAGGGAAAACGGAAAAGGAAATAAAAGACAGAATGCCCGATTTTTTTTACTTTTTGAATTTTTGATAACCCCTAAACTGGTCGCTATATTTTTACAAATATGAGATGCTCCCGGCAAAAGGCAATAAGCTAGGCAAGAGTTTTTAGTTTTTTAGTTTTTTTCAGAAGGGAAGAAATCATTCTAGTTTCTTCTTTAAGCCATGAGATTATCGACTTAATATCATCTTCTTCACAAAGCCCTATTCTTGCCGATAAAAAAAGGTGTGTTTGAAGTTCGTTAATAGAGCCTTGTGCAATGTTTAGAAATCTCGCATAATCTCCGCAACTTCTTCTTCCATAACCTTCAGCAATGTTAGCGGGGATAGATGCTGACGCTCTTCTGATTTGTTGAACCATTCCATAAAGTTCTTCTTTAGCAAAAGATTTAGTCAAATAATAGCATTTTTCAGCAATATCCATCCCTTTTTGCCAAATTATCAAGTCTGTAAAATCTTTAATTTCAGACATGTAAAACTCCTAATCCATCTTACTCTTGCCTCTTGCCTTCTTTTGCCTCTTGCCTATTGCCTCTTGCCTTCTTTTGCCTCTTGCCTTCTTTTGCCTCTTGCCTATTGCCTCTTGCCTTCCCCTTTACTGTTCCGCTTCTTGCTGTTGATAGAGGCAATAATAACGACCCTTCAAAGCCATTAACTCGTCGTGAGTTCCCTGCTCCACCACAGAACCTTGGTCCATCATAATAATAGAATCCGCTCCTTTTACAGTAGTCAAACGGTGGGTAATAAAAAATACCGTTTTACCCTGAAAAGCATCTGCCAAATTCTCGCAAACCTGACGTTCGGAACTGTAATCTAAAGCGCTAGTTGCCTCGTCTAAAATCAGAAGATTTGGGTTTTGAAGAACGGTACGAGCTATAGCAATACGCTGCCTTTGTCCCCCAGACAAACTCGAACCTCTCTCCCCAACCACCGTGTTATAACCGGCAGACAAATTCATCACAAAATCGTGGGCCACGGCTATTTTCGCCGCCCTGACAACTTCATCGGTACTCGCATCGGGATTGGACAAAGCGATATTATCTTGCACCGTTCCGTTAAAAAGCAAAGTATCCTGTAACACCACCCCAATTTGGCGGCGCAAAGAATACAACTCCACCTTATGAATGTCGTACCCGTCGATAAAAATCCGGCCCGAAAGGGGAGGATAAAGTCGCTGCAACAACTTCATCAAGGTACTTTTACCGGAACCGCTCAAACCGACAATACCCACAAAAGAGCCTTCCGAGAAGTCCAAATTAACATTTGCCAGTTGCAGGGGGCCGCTTTCCCCAAACCGGAAGGAAAGTTCCTCAAACTTCACCGCACCTTTAATCTCTGGCATATCGATATTACTGCGGTCTTCTTCGTCCACCTCTGCGGGAGTATCCAAAACATCCCGCAGGCGTTCCACCGACATACCTACTTCTTGGAAGCTTTGCCACACGCTGACGAACCTGAGCAAGGAACCGGTCACGTTACCTGCAATAATCCTGAAAGCAATCAATCCACCTATTGACAAGCTGCCGTCAATCACCAAATAAGCACCCACCCACAGCAGGGCCAAACCGGATAATTTGTTCAAGAAGCTGCTGATGGAACTGGCGGTAGTTTGGGTGAGAACTGTATTAAAACTGGCGGTCATAAAGCGAGCGTAACGGCCAGACCATTCCCAACGAGAACGCAGCTCCAGATTTTGAGCCTTGACGGTTTGGATGCCGTTGAGGATTTCTACTAAATAAGACTGAGAGTCGGCGTAACGTTCGGCTTTTTTCCGCAGCAGTCGTTGGATGATGGGAGAGTTCACCAGAATAATTACGGCAAAAAACGGTACCCCGGCTAAAGCTACTGCGGTCATTAACGGGTTTAGGGTTAGCATCACCGCAATGTAAATCACGGAGAAGACGGCATCTAAGACGACGGTTAAGGCGGTACCGGTGAGGAAATTTCTAATATTAGCCAGTTCCCCGATACGACCGGTTAAATCTCCTACTCGTCGGTTGTCGAAGTATTTCAGGGGCAGTCGCAGCAGGTGGTCGATTACTTCGGAACTGAGCTTTACATCTAGCCTGTTGGTGGTATCTACGAATAAGAAGGTACGCAGGCCGCTGAGGAGTGCTTCGAATAGGGCTACTATCAGCATCAACAAGGCTAGGATGTCTAGGGCTTCAATGTTGCGGTCGCCCATTACCTTGTCGATGATAATCATGGTCATCAACGGGTTGACGAGGCCGAACACTTGCACGAAGAAGGAGGAAATCAATACTTCAATGAAGACGGTGCGATGTTCCATTAAGGCGGGCACGAACCACCAAAAGCTAAACTGTTCTTTTTGTTCGCTTTTTGGGGCGGTCAGCAACAGGATTTGTCCCATTTCCCCCCAGATTTCGGCAAATATCCCCGGTTTTAGCCTTTGCAGTCCGCTTTCTGGGCTGCCCAGCACTATTTCCTGTTCGGTGATGCTGAAAATCACGGCGAAGCTGTTTTGCCATGGAATCATGGCGGGGGCCCTGAGTCGATTTACGGATGTTGCGGGCACTTGTACTAACTGGCCTTGTAAGCCCATCATTTGAGCGATGGCCCCGCAGGCTTGCATGGAGATTTTGCCGGCACTTTTCAATTGATTGGTCAGGACGCGACGAATTACGTCTTTGCGAAACTTCAGCCCTAGGTGCTTTGCTAGCATTTGGAAGCAGGCTAGGGGTGCTTCTAGGTCTCCTTTGGCTCTGACTACGGGATATTTGGCCGGTTGAGTTGCTTCTTCTTTTGCTGAGGCTGGCGGACGTGGGGGGGCTTCGGGTATTTTTAATAGGTCTGCTGTTGCCTGTTGCCCGTTGCCGTTACTATTGGTGGTTTCTGGGATTATTTCTGAGGCGGTTCCTGGAGCGGTTTCTGGAGGAAGGGCGAGGGGCGATTTTTCGGGAAATCCTATGAGCCTGGCTCCTCTAGGCCCTTCTATTTTGATTGGTTTGTTGGTGTTTTCCAGGGCTAGCCTGCTGCCGGCGGGATAGTCTCCTACTACCCCGCTGCTTACCAGCCAGGTTTTCTCTTTGTCTAATGCTGATGCGAGTTCTGATTCTTTCCTTTTGCCGTTTTGTAGGTTGACTACTATTGTTTCTTCCCAGAGTTGTTTGGCCTGTTCTTTGATGTTGGCGGATGGGTCTGCCCTCCTGGCGAGTTCTCCACTTAGGAGCTCGAATATTTCTATGGGGGAGGGGGTGTCGGTGAATGCTTGCCCGAAGGCGGGTTCTGCTGCTACTAATTCTAGGAAGTCTTCTGCTGCTAGGGTTATGGCGATTAATTCTGTGGAGGCGATGGCTGTTTCGCAGGGCAGCCCTCTGATTGGTCCGAGCCAACCTAGGATGGCTCCGGGCCCTACTACTTGCAGGCTGGCGTTGCGCTGCGTTCGCTGGTCGTAGCCTAATACTCGGGCCTGTCCCTCGTAGATTATGGTTATTTGGACGGGCATTTTGTCCCGCTCGAATAGCGGTTGCCCTGTTTTGTATCCTAAAAGCTGGCATTTCCCTACTACGCAGCTTTTTATTGTTTCTTTGGATAGGCGATCGAAGGGTGGCTTTTGTGCCAGAAACTCCTCTACCTGCAATCTAGAAATTGTCGAACTAGCCATCGAGTTTTATTTTGTTTCTAATTTTTAGACCTTATTCGTTATTTCGGTCTTGGTTCGCTAATTTTCGCGACTATCTTAGCGAGATTCCGATATCTTATAAGGTTTTTTTAACTATTTATTTCTACTACGTCCCGATCCACCAGCTCTAGTTTTCCTATCTTGGTCGTTTCTTCTCTGAGCCAGGTTTCAAACATTTCGTTAATTAAAGCCTGCCGCATTTGGTCGTCTAATTGGGCCGGGATGAATTTTTCTAATCTAATTATTACCGTCCATTCTGCCAATCCCCTTGGGGCCCATAGTTGACCTGGTTGACTTACGGATAAAATTTTGCTTATGGCCGGGTGAGGCTGACTCAAGGCGACTGGGCCTAATTGCCCTCCTGTTTGTGCCTCCGGGCCCTCGCTGTATTGGCTTGCTACTTCGGCAAAGGACTGTTCTCCTTCTAAAACCCGGTAGTATAGTTCTCGAGCCAAATTATAATTTTTTGTTCTTATTAAGGAATATACTACGCGATCCAAACTGCTCTTCCGCGTGAGAAAATACCTTTCTACTTTATTGCTCCACTTGGCTTGTTTGAATTTTTCCACCGCTAGAGGCATTACTGCTATTTCTTCTAATTCTTCTATAGTTAGGCCCCGCTCTTTCAACCATGCTTCTTGGGTTTCTGGCGTTGTTAGTTGATTTTGAGCTAGAAATTGCTCTAATGCCTTACGTTTTTCTTCCTCGCTGCAACTAATATTTTCTATAGCTTTATCTATTATTAATCCACGCAAAAAATGCGGCATTAATTGATACCTTTTTAACAGCTTTGGTATTTCCTCTGCATTCACTATTTTCTCCCCTATTTTAAACATTTTGTTTTTTCCCCTCCCGTTTTCCCTGCACCTGCTTATTTTCTCTTTTATTTATAGGAAAGAGTTTGATTTTATTTAAACATTTTTTTTATTTACTACCATTAATTTCAACTAGCGGCAAAGGCACTTTTTTGTTGGTAGCTTCCGGGCTTATTTTAATAACTTTTGTTTAATTTTAATTGATTTTTTGTATAACTTAATTGGCCACCCTCTGAAGGTTCTGACGCTTTTAATCTCTTTAGGTTCCACCAAATTACGGTCAAAATTACTCGATTTTGAAGACATTTTCTAACAGCGAACCCATCTTAAGAGCATAACTGCGACTATCTAGCTTTATGGGAGTCGCAGCCATTTTCTGCTTAATTTGTCCCGCATACCGTTGACGCAATTCTGGATTAGTCCCCAGTTCTATACTTAATTTTATATAATTCCTTTCGCTATTGGCGACTAACCCCGCCAGTCCCAATTCTCGCAGCATGGCCGCCCCTTGTCGTCCTCTTGCCGTTTGGCCCTCCTTAACTGCGGTTGGAACTCCTTCTAGTAAGGGTTCTACTAACGATGCAGCCCCGCTCCAAGGAAACGAGTCTAAATACACATCTGCCAGCTTCAAACACTCCCTTACATCTACATTTGACTTTAACCTTTTTATCACAACTAACCTCTTTTTGTCAAGTCCAAACTGGGCAAAGAGCGATCGCATTTGCTTCAATAACAGCATCCCGGCATAATCCTGGGTTCTTTCACCGAAGGGATACAGTACCAAAACGGAGTTGGGTACGGCCTCTAATATCTTGGCCCACGCTTCTCTCAATTCTGGGCCTATTTGGGATATGGCCGCACCGGAGGCAAAAACGGTGGCGTCGGCGGATGCCCCCCAACTCTGACGAGTGGGCTTTACTTCTGCCTGGCCTTCTAGGGGAGACTCGAAACAAAAACCGCTGCCCTCTACTATTTTCAACTCTTCTCGATATTGCTGCTGGCTTTCGGGCTGTAAGGTTAAATCGCCGAGAATGTAATAATCGAGGTTGCGGATACCGGTGCTATCTGGGGCCGTTGTGCCAGGGATTAATTGGACTCTTGCCAGGCGGTGTAGGGCCAAGTCAGCGATTTGGTTAGCGATCGCTGTCGGATCGGCACCTATCCAGAGCAGATCCAAGTCATCCCGTCGTATCCTCTCTGCCTGTTGTGGCAAGCTTTCTGGCAGTTGGACAATCTTAACTGCCAATTTTTGGCAATATTGGGCCACAATATCATCTTCTACCTTTAAATTATAAAGCACTAAATCGAATTTTTGTCTATCCAAATATTTAATCAGAGGAATAACGGCAAAAGTCTGCTGGTTTGGGCTCAATTTATCTAACAAAATCCCGAGACGAATTAGAGAGCGATCGCCCCTTTTAGAAGTAGTTATCGAAGGAAAATTATAATCGAGTTGATGCCCCTCGTTTTGCAAAGCAAACTCCCAAATATCGGCTAACTTTTTCCAGATATCCCCCAAAGGTAAATCCTGAAGATACAAAGGAGTTAAATCGATATTTTTCTTAATAAAAGCAGCTAAACTCTGTCTGACTTCTTGGTTAGTATTAGTCAAAGCATTGCTTCTCATATAATCAATCAACCCTTGCATATATTGACAATAGCCATCTAATTCTTCTTTTTGCTGAAAGCTCGAAGGAGTCTCAAAAATAAATTGCAGAAAATCAGCAAACAACCATCGCGGTATCGGTGCCCTTTGATAATTTACTGGCAACTGGTAGGCATATTTGTAGAGAATAAAAGCTAAAAAATATTGCAGGCTATTTCCAAAATTCCAACCTCGAACTACCACCGCAGCGATGCTATCTAAAAACGCTTTTTCCCCTTGGTTCAAAGGTTCGTTTTTGATGCCGCTATTAACTAAAGCTTTATAAGTATTGCCCCAATCTCCGAGATACTTTTTATTCAACTCTTCGGAGGTAAAGTCTAACAATTCTTGGGCGAGTTTTTCTCGATATTGACGCAATTTATTTAATCCAGACTCGTCAAGGGGATTTTTTCGATACTTCTCGACTAATTGGGAAATTTGCAACAAATTAAACTCGGAGCTAATACCTAGTTTTTGTCTGACTTTCTCTTTAAGTTCATCCCCCAAAAAGCTATAACTCGAATCCTCTAATAATTTCCGATAAAACCGCCGATAGTCTTGAGGATTTTCTCCCGAATTTAGATTAATTTGAGTTTGTTGGCGGGGATGTATTCGCAGTTGGGATAAAGTTTGGTTGGCAAAACCAATTTTATAATTTCCCATAATTCTCAACCACATATCCACATCTAATAGTTGAGTCAGACTAGCATCAAAAACTCCGATATTATTAAAAACGTCTTGGCGAATTAACACCGTTGTCGGTTCGCCAATTTTATTCCAGCGACCTCTCATCCAATTGGCATCTATTAATAGTTCTTTCCCCCACTGAACTGTTTTTAAATTCGACCAATCTTTATGTAAATCTTGAGTGCCTCGATAGGCTGCCATGCAATTTGCGTTCGACTCGGCCCCAGGTTCTAAAAATACTTTTCTAGGGGAAAATACTAAACCTATTTCTAAATCGCTTTCGGCAATTTTAACCATTTCTTCGATGCAGTTTACTGCCAACAAGTCGTCCTGAAATAAAAACTTGATATATTTACCTCGCGCCTCGGAAATGCAAAAGTTTAAGTTGCCGACTAAACCATAATTTCGATGCAGGATAACGCGCAAGTCGATGTCTGGATTTTCGAGTTGAAATTCTCTTACTATCTCGACGGTTTTATCGGTGGAACTGTCGTCGGCAACAATTATTTCTAAATTGGGATATGTCTGAACAGAAGCGCTTAAAAGTGCTTCTTTAATAAAGGCTTCTCCATTAAAAGTCGGAATGCAAATACTAACTAGAGGACTGGTCAAGAAACCAGGTTTTTTGAAAAAACCTGGTTTCTGGGATGGGGAAAAACCTGGTTTCTGAGATACCGAAAAGCCAGGTTTTTCTTCTCTGGATGGTGCGATTAAACCGGGTTGGGGTAAGCTGGTAAAGTTATCTGTTAATTGGGCGATATATTCTAAGCGTTTTTTAATTTCTTCCCCCCTCGCCTCGGGGCTTAACAAACTTCTAATTTCTCTGGCAGCCCTCGCACCAACTTCTCGCGCTTTTTGATAATTATTAAAGACATATTGCATTAATTGGGCGCAATGTTCGCTGCTGGGATTTGCCCAAATATCTCCTCGTTTGTAAGGTCCGTAATTGCCGGCAATTTCTACTGTTTCGTAATCGACTAAAAAGCTATTGCCAAGGTTCATAAATTCGATATTGGAAGAGTAACCAGTGGCGATTACTGGTTTGCCGTAATACATGGCTTCCGACATAGTTAAACCGAAGCCTTCGGCGCGATGTAAGGATACATAACAATCGCAGTTATAGAGGAGGGCGTTGATTTTTTCTTTGGCTAAATAACCATCTATTAATTTGATGGATGGGCTGTTGGCGATCGCCTCAATTAATCTCGCCCTATCTCCAGGAAATCTTTGGGAGTTGGAACATTTAATTACTAACAAAACATCTGGGTTATTCTCCCCAAATGCTTGTTTAAATGCCCGCACGGTAGCGATGGGATTTTTCCTTTCTATGTTGCTAAAAAAGTCGAAAATAAACAGAAAGATAAATTTATCTGGCGGCAAATTTAAAGCTTCTCTCCCCAAAGTTGGTATCGGTAAAGAAATACTCGGCATCATTTTAATAACCGGCACGGAGGCAACTTTGGAAATGGATTCCACGCAGTAATTACTGTAAGTCCAAATTTCGTTAAAGGGTTTAAAAGCTGGCATCCATTCTGGGGGAAATTTGGGAAGTTCCCATGCCCAAAAACCGATATTATAGCGGCGGGGAAAATATTTTTCGATCGCCCCTCTTTTCATAAAGGTTTTGACTTCGTGGGCGTTGACTTGAAAGATATTTATGGGGTATGGATTTTCTTGGGAAAATTTTTCTTGATAGGTAATATCGGAGTTGCGGTGGGGGGTGCTGACGATGTTATTTATGACATAAGAAATGTCGGTAGTTTCTATGGATCTAATTGTTGCTCTTACTCCTTCTCCTATGCCTAATTCTCCTTTGACAAAACCTGCTATGTTGACTCCTAATTTTTGACTGATGAAGGATTGACTTTGGGGAATATTTGTTTTTGCTTCGGTCGGTTGGAGGAGTTCTAATGTTTTGAGATAGTCTCGCGATCGCCACAAATATTCTTTCAGTTTGCCCGCGTTATATTCAGACAGTTTGCCAAACAATTCTTGAGAGATTTTCTTTTCTGTCAGCAGGTGAATGGATGAATTATTAGTGTAGAGGTTTAAGCCAAATTTTTCTGCTAAAATTGATAAGGATTTAAGACTATATAAAGAAATGTGTTGACCTTCGTTTAGGGCGTAGTACCACCACTGGTCGGGTTTGGGATTATTTGCGGGAATTAGTTCGGTGCTAAAAAGGATATTTCTGGAATATTTTAAGAGTTCTTTTATTTCTTCTAAGGGGTTGACTAAATGCTCGAATACTTCAAAAGCTGTTAGTAATTGATAGGAGGGAACGCCTCTGGCTTCAAAACCCTGGGCGAAAAGATTTTGACAATATTTATCTTGCCAGAAAAAGTTGTAGCGGATGTCTCGCATTAAACGTACTAATAAACCGTAACCGCCGCCGAAATCTAGGAAATTATCTTCGGGATTAAAAAAGTTACTAATGATGTTATTAGTAATTTGGGCGAGCATCAAATTTCTGAAAATTAAACCTTCGTCGCTGGGGGCGATCGCTTGGGAATAAGCATCGGCTAACCAGTAAGGTTCTTCTGTTTGGATAAACCCGCAATTTTGACATTGAAAATATTGGATGTTGTATTTGCCGTTTAAGATTTTTGCGCTGGCAAAAGGGAGGGTTTTTGATTGACAGACTTT
>CAZSTZ010000009.1:47205-56589 GCA_964609515.1 uncultured bacterium
TAGGAGTAGCGATCGCTCTTGATTCGTGCGTCCGGCAAAATGTTTTATTTGGGGTTGAGACGAGGAATCTGCTAAGATACTATTCCATTTTTTATCGATAAATTTGATGTATGGCAAGTAAGGGGATTTTTCCTGGGAAAAGGTTGGTCTTATTTCATAGCCCCGTAAATCGATTTTATAACCTAATAAATAGATGAGGGCGGCATTTTCCCACCAAGGATGTTCGATAAATTGAGTCGCTTTCCAGATGTCATCTAAAAGTTTTAGAGAAATCGAACTTTTTAACAACATTAATACTCCAGTATTGGGAATTTTTTCTCCGGCAATGCGGTGTTGAACTAGATAAATTAGTTTGTTCGATTCTATTTCATCGGCAATGTCTCCCCCAGAAGTATTTACAAATATGGCATCGGCATCTATCCATAAAACTAACTCGTAGAAAGCTAGCAAGTTTCTAATTAATTCTATTTTTCCCCAAGCAGTAGGTCGTTGATTTTTAGAACCTTGATAGTGCAGTTCGAGTTCGTAATTAAAGCGACTCGCATAATCTTTGAAGGTCACGCTTGAGAGTTTTAGAAAGTGTTTATGTTCTCCTTCTCCAAAAGAGCAAATGACTTTTCGCATCTTTCAATAATAGGTCGTCTTATTAAGTAGGGTGCCCATTGCGCACCAGAAGGAATTTTTATCGCTAAAGCGATTACTACAAACTAAGGATTGATGATAAAATGATAGCTGTTAAAATTCCTGGGCCTTAATCCGATGGCGGTGGAACAAGTCAATCCAGATATTCTCAAACTATTACCCGCAGATGCTAAATTAATTATAGAATTTGGCTGCGGCAGCGGCCCTACTGGGGCTCGCTACAAATTAATTAATCCTCATTGTTTTTATATTGGTATTGAATCTAATCCAGAATTGGCTAACTTGGCTAAAGAAAGATTGGATAAAGTGGCGTTCGCTCCTCTAGAAAATAATCCCAATTTATTAGATATCCAACCGGGCACCGTTGACTGTTTGGTTTACGGTTCGACTCTGGCGGAAGTTTCTAATCCTGCTTCGATTTTAACATACCATAAAAACTGGCTTAAGGATGACGGTCAAATATTGGCATTTATTCCTAATATTCAATATTGGCGCAGAATTGTTAATCTGATTAAAGGTGAATGGGAAAACCCAGAAAATCTCAAGCAATGGTTTACTTTAGATTCTCTTAAATTATTGTTTGCTGAAGTGGGTTTGCAGGTATATGAAATTCAAACTCGGGGCAGCAAAGGAGAAGAGTTTCAAAGGTTCATAAAGTTAATGGAACCGATGGCTAATACTTTGGGTTTGTCCCCAGGAAGTTTTACCACTCAAACTGCTGCCGAATATTATATCGTCCGCGCTACAAAATCTCCTTTGCCGCCGCGAAGGTTGTTGGTTCAAACTATTATTATGGCACCGACGGGTTGCGATCGCGTCCGCGTTTTAGAACCCGATCGCTTCACTTCCACTCTTCCCGGAGTTCGCACTATTTCCGCAGTTAAATCTGCCGATTTAAACGCCCCCCTGCCAGCAGAAGAAAAGGTCTTTATTTGGCAGCGGACGATTATGACTTATGCCGCCCACATCCAACAGTTAAAAAATCTCCTCCAACGGGGTTATTTAATAGTAGCAGAAATCGACGATAATCCCCTCCGCCGCCGGGAATATGCGGATAATAATTATTTGAGCTATCGCGGCTGTCATTGCGTCCAAACTTCTACGGAACCTTTGGCGGATTTTTTGCGTCAATACAATCCTAACGTCGCCGTTTTTGGAAATCATTTAGCTTATTTGCCTCCGCCGAGAAACTACGAGAATAACGAGGAAATTACTATCTTTTTTGGCGCTTTAAACCGCGAAGGAGATTGGCAACCGATTATGCCATCTCTTAATAAAATGCTGTTAGAATATGGAGAAAAAATTAGATTTAAAATTGTTCACGATCGCCTCTTTTTTGACAGTTTAAATACTACCAATAAAGAATTTGAACCTTTTTGCAGTTACGACAGATATAAAGAAATTCTCTACAGTTGCGACCTTGCTTTATTGCCTCTAAACGACAATCCAGTTAATCGCATGAAATCGGATTTAAAATTCGTGGAATCTGCCGGTTATGGCGCAGCAGTTTTAGCAAGTCCCACCGTTTACGAAGGGTCAATTATGGAAGGAGAAACGGGTTTAATTTATCGGTCTGTTGACGAATTTGAAACTAAATTAAGACAATTAATAGAAAATACCAATTTGCGCCATAAATTAGCCGCTAACGCTTATAATTGGGTGAGGGAAAATCGCTTGCTTTGCCAGCATTACCGCCAGCGGCAGGACTGGTATTTAAAAATGCGAGATGAGTTGCCCCGTTTAAATGAAGAGTTACGGAGTCGAGTCCCAGAACTGTTTATCGATTAATAATAGTTATGCGAATATTGTTTACAGTTGCTCATTTTTTTAACCCCGAAGGCGATGGAAAACACGGTTCTTTGCGCAAAGATCCTCAGTCGCGGCGGATAGCTTTAACTACTTGTTTGACTGCTTTAAGGGCTTTATACGGTAAATCTCAATATGAAATTCATATTGGCAAACACGAGGCGATCGCTTCTAACGAGTCCCACTGTCACGAGGTGGATATTATTGTTTGTACGACGAAAAATTTCCATTTATTATCGGAAATTCCTCTGGCATCTAATTTTTTAATGCACCACAATACTAATGCGGAACCGATGCTTTTGGGGTTTGAATGTCAGGCGGTTTTAAAGTCTTGTCTGGGCAAATACGATTATTATTGTTATTTGGAAGACGATTTAGTTTTGCACGACCCTTGGTTTTTTGTGAAGTTAAATTGGTTTACTAAGAATACGGGAAACGGGAATTTACTCCAACCAAACCGTTACGAAATCTCTCCTTTGGGACCGGTGCCGAAGGCTTATATCGATGGAGATTTGCATCCGAAAGTAACCGCACCTTTTCAAAATGTTAGAGAGGGATCGCAATTAAGCGGCAAGATTATGGAACAACCAGTTACTTTCCGACGCACTTTTAATCCTCATGCCGGTTGTTATTTTTTAAATGGGGAACAGATGAGGGAATGGGCGAGCAAACCTTATTTTTTAGACCGAGATACTAACTTTATCGGTCCTTTGGAAAGTGCGGCAACTTTGGGAATTATGAAAACTTTTAGGATTTATAAAACTGCCGGTCCCGATGCTAGTTTTCTGGAGATTCAGCATTTTGGGACTACTTTTTTGAGTTTGATTGGCAATCAAATACCTTTTGCTGAGGATAAGGAAAAAGAAGAGGAAGTTGAGAAAGAAGAAACGGTGGAAGCTGGGACGGAAAGTTAGACAGAAACCCGGTTTTTTTGAAAAACCGGGTTTCTTGAACGAGTAGCCTGTAGGTTGGGTGGAACGAAGAGCGAAACCAACGTTTTCAAAAAAAGCCTGTTGGGTTTCGTTTCACTTCACCCAACCTACTAATATCTACTCGCCCGCCAGAAACCGGGTTTTTTGCAAAAACCCGGTTTCTTAAATCTTTATGCTTATAAGCTCTAAAATCGTAATTGCAATTAACAATTAGCAAAATAAACCCCCGCAGAAAACTTTTGTAGCTTGCCTGCGGGGGTTTATGGTTGAGGCTCTGTAATTGAGCTTTATTTCGTAAGGTGCGCGGTGCGCACCCTACTGAGCTTTGTTTTCTAAGGTTTAGATGATGATAATGTCGCTTGCAGACAAGTTCGGGTTGATACCGTCTATAGGACTCAAGCGTGCAATGGTAATAGCCTGACCGTCGCCGCTACCGTCAGCATCGTACTTCAGCACGCCTACTCCCAGTGGCTCGCCCTCGCTAGTTACAGGATTTCGTTCGTAAATTATCGTAGGTCCTCCGCCTGGGGCATTATTTTGGTAATTTCCTCCGTTCAAGGCGATGAACTGGAAGTTGTTTTGGGTTAGCGGATCGCCGTCAATATTGGAAGACGAGAAGTTAAATCGATAGCTGTTGCCGCCCAAGAGGATATCATCGTCGCCGGGGTTAAAGTCTCTGATGGTTGTAATGGCTTGTGGATTAGTCTCGCCAAAGAAACCGAAGGCATCTCGACCGGCACCGCCGGTGAGTATGTCCGCAGTGCTTCCACTGCTACCTTGACCGTAGAGGGTGTCGTTGCCGTCGCCGCCGGTGAGGGAGTCGCTTCCCGATCCGCCCCAGAGAATGTCGTCGCCGCCGCCGCCGAAGAGGGTATTGTTTCCTCCTTCCCCTCGGAGGGAGTCGTTGCCGTCGCCCGTCACCAAACTATCGTCGCCCAGGGAGCCGAGTAAGGTGTTGTTGCCCTGGGTGTCTGCGAGGGAAACACCTTGAACGCCGCTGCTAAAATCGGTAATGGTCCCAAAACTAACATCAGAAGCATCTACCAAGTCGTTACCGCGATTGTCGCCGATTAGCTGGTCAGATCGGCCGCCAAAAGTGATTTGGTCGTTGCCGGTACCGCCGTTAAAGAAGTTGGTAACGCCAGCGTTGGTGTTACCGATGAGGACATCGTTGCCCACACCGCCAATTAGGGTGACTTGACTAACGTTAGTACCAGCGTTGGTGGCATCTATGGTATCGTTACCCAGGCCGCCATCGGCTTGATTGAAGATACCGGTCAGACAGTCGTTACCTACGCCGCCGATCATGGTGTCGCTGAGAGAGCCTGCTACCAGGGTGTCGTTACCTTCGCCGCCATCTAAGAGGTTTTGACCGAAGTAGTTGGTGCTGTTGAGAGGTACGCCGTTTTGGTTTACCAAGCCATCCAGGGTATCCTGGGGCAAGCTTGAGGTAATTAGGTCGTCTCCCGCACCGCCTTCTAAGGTATCGCGAGAAGCAAAGCCTTCGATGATATCGTCACCGGCACCGCCGCTTAAATAGTTCCTGCCGTCCCCAAAGTTGCCGATCGCTCCTCGTAGGGAGTCGTTGCCTTCGCCGCCCATTAGGGTTGACCTTTCGCCAGTCTGAATGGCATCTTTCTCGCTGAAGGCAACTTCGGCACTTCGATTGGACACATACACGGTGTCGTTGCCCAGATCCCCGGAAAGATAAACTTGATTGCCTGCGCCTCTTACGGTGTCGTTGTCTTTACCCCCGTAGATGACATCGCGATCTTGGGAGCCCCTTATCAAGTCAACTCCAGAGTTACCAGAAATGAAGTTTCCTGCTGGCCCGCCTAACTGTAGTTGGGAACCGCCGATTTGTAACCCTTCTATGCCCAGGCTGTTGCTTCCGCCGCTGGTGAGGAGGTCACCGATAACGTCGTTGCCTTTGCCGCCATAAATAGAATCTCTTCCTTGAAGTCCGGCGATTATTGTGTCGTTACCCTGGTTGCCGCTGAACCAGTTGGAACCGGAGATACCTTGGATAAAGTCCTCTCCTGCGCCGCCGTAAACGCTAGAACGGGCGTTAGCTTCTATGCTGTCGTTGGAAGCTGGACCAAAGTTAGCATTGTCTATATCTTGTAGTTGATTGGGGTTCGGTATTGCATCGCCAAACGCAAAGCTGGCATTTCCTGTCAATCGCAGGATATCTTCGTTGGCACCACCGGCTAGGGTATCTGCCGGGCCTTGACCGATCAGGGTGTCCCTACCTGGCCCGCCTAATACTAAGCTGCCACCAAGGGTAGAAGTTTCTATAAAATCGTCCCCTGCAAGGGCGTTGATTGTATCGGCCTGTGCTATTTCGCTGCCGGCTTCAACGTCCTGGTTAAATCTGTCGTCGTTGGGTGTCAGAGTTACCATCTTTTTTCACTCCTCATACAAAAATGGTCATCGAGCTGTCTGTTTCTGTATTCTGTCTGTTGTGGCTACATATGCCGCCAACAACACCTTTTACTATTTTGATTCGGCTGTAGTTTAACTTTTTATCAGGGTTCTGTCTAGCTTTTTAAGCATAAGTCTGTCTTCCTCTGTCCAACAGTATAATTTGGCCCGGTACTTTGGGTCTGGGCTGGACTTTTGGGTATTTCTAGGGGCCCTGGTTGATTTTTCTCTGCCAATTTTCCCTTTAAGGGTAGCTAACATTAGTTTAAACAGTGAAGTTTAAACTTGTTTTTTTGGCCTTTGAGTTTGCCAATCTTGGGATGGTTTATTATAGCGACTTTATTACCATAAACTGTCGTACCTGCATATTAGATTTCCTCAAGTATGACCTTCAAGGAGGCTTTTGCAGAAAAGCAAGTTTTGTCCGCAGCTTTCCAGGATTTATTTCAAACTAAAGCTCCCATTGAAACAAAACTTAACAACCTTTCTGGACGCAGTTACTTTGGTCTAGTTCCCCCTTTGAGCTAGTTATCCTTGCGGCAAATTAAGCTACTAGGTGTTTTGGCAGTTGTTGGCCTATAGTTGCTGGCAAGGAACCGTTGGCTACTTGTTCTATTAACTTCAGGTGTTGGGGCAGTAAATCGGAAAGAGCGTAACGCTCTAATACGGTTTTTCTTGCTTTAGCCCGCAGTTCTGCCATCCTGGTCGGACTGTCCAATACTTCGTCGATGCGATCGGCTATCTGTTTGGGGGAGAAGAAATCGACTAAGAGGCCATTTTGTCCGTCCTCGATTACTTCCCGCACCGGCGCGGTATCGGAACCGATGACCAAACAGCCGGTTGAGAGAGATTCTATCATCGACCAGGATAAAACAAAGGGTCGAGTTAAATAAACGTGGACGTCGGATGCTTGGATGACTTTCAAATACAGGCCGTAAGGTAAGGATCCCAGAAAGTGAACTCGGGATAAATCTAGGGGGATTTTTTTGAGCATATATTCTTTGTAGCTCATGTTGTTGGGCAGGGCCTTGCCGTAGCAGACTCGTTCGGAACCGACGATCGCTACATGACAGTTGGGCCTCCTTTCTTGGACGTAGGCGATCGCTTCGATAAATTCGGGGAAGCCTCGATATGGCTCCATCCCCCTCGATACATAAGTTACCAGCTCTTCGACCCCGGATAAATCTACGCTGGGCAATACGAGTTTGGCCCCTGGGTCTGGTTTGAAATAGTCGGTATCTACGCCGTCGTGGAGGACGGATAGTTTGCTTTGCAGTTCCGGGGGAAATTGCGATCGCTGCCAAAAGGTCGGCGATAGGCCCCAGTCGCAAGTACACAAGTCCAGTAAAATCGGAGAGTTTTTTACCCTAATTCTGGCCATGTCATCTATGCTTAAGGGTTCGGCGGGGTCAAAATCGGCATCGGACCCTTTGGCATGATAGAACCACTCGAAATAACAAAGAAGGGGGACGTCGGGAAAGGCTTCTTTGACAAACAAGGTCGGCCCCCAACCGGAGTGGCCGCAGACGACATCGGGGACAAACCCTTGGGCCTTTAATTGTTCGGCCATTCTAAATACTGCTTGTCCGTGGATGACGGCGTTTTCTAATGGCCGGACGTAGTGGTGGGTTTCGGGCCTGGCGTCGCGACTGGGGGCGAATAGGGCTTTATAAACTCCGGGTATTTTCCACTCAGGACGTTCGTTTTTGGTCCCGAATACTACTTGATTGTTGGGATTGGCGCCCAGGCGGGTAATAATATGACGGTATTGGGCGGGAAAGTTGGGATGAAGGAATAGGGCTTTCATTTGGGGAATGGGTAATTGGAATCGATCCCCCCCGGCCCCCCTTAAAAAGGGGGGAGGAAGAGAGGGGAATGGGAATTGCTAATCGATTTTAGGGGCTTGAGCGACCCAGACGCAATCTCGGGGGACGGTCTGGGTGTCTTTGAGGATTATCTGATAATTTAGGTGGGTCAGAAATTTTTCCATAATATTATCTGTCATTACGGAAAATGCGGTTCCGTGTCTTTTACCTAAAAGATTTTTATCCCAGTCCGAGAGGAATTTATGCCAGCCTAAATCGCTGAGAATATTGGTGTGATGAAATAGACAAAGGCGTTCTCCTTTTAATAGTTGAGGAATGCGGGTTAGGTAGTTGAAAATATCTCGCGGTTCTATGTGTACCATAGTGTCGTAACAAAAGCAAATATCGGCGCTTTTGGGGGGTATGTTATCTAAGCTGATGCCGTCGAGTTTGATGTAGGT
The DNA here is from genome assembly GCA_964609515.1 of uncultured bacterium. Classification (GTDB taxonomy): domain Bacteria; phylum Cyanobacteriota; class Cyanobacteriia; order Cyanobacteriales; family Microcoleaceae; genus CALKCV01. The sequence continues at coordinate 55,276 of CAZSTZ010000009.1, forward strand.
AACGGTGTCGTTTTGCAGGCGATCGCTTGTTGCTTTTAACATTTCTGCGGAGATATCGGCGCAGATTAGTTTCTGGCAATATTTTAATAATAAAGCCGCCGTTTTTCCTCCACCAATTCCTATTTCTAGTACGGTGTCTGTTTCTTTGACGTAAGGGGCAATAAATTTTGTTTCGATTAACCCTTCGTATTCGGCTAAAGAATTAGCTGCCCCTGCCGCTTTACCTATCCATTCGTCTCCTGGATAAGCTAGTGTATTTTCGCCTTTTTGCCAATTTTGAACGTATTCATCCCAAGCTTTTTCGTATTCAATATTCATAATCAGTTCGTCAGTTCGTAGTAATCGCGTTGACTCGATTAAGTTCGTAGTAATCGCGTTGACTCGATTTAGTTCGTAGTAATCGCGTTGACTCGATTAAGTTCGTAGTAATCGCGGAGCGCGATTTTAAAGTAACTTTCAAAAAAAATCAATCCCCAATTCCTCAGACAACCTCCGATTATAAGGTAAAAAATATTCGGATAATTCTCGATAAATTGCCTCGCTTACTGGGGGGTAATCATTTTGGTTGTAACGGATATATTTATCTAATTTATGGGGAGGCAATTGTAAGAATTGTTCTACTTTTTCCATAGTTGCTGGTGGATGGTTAAAAAAGTCTTCGCTTTTGAGGATTAAAAATTGTTCTCGGGGAAAAAACCTCATCCAGTTTAACAGTTGTTCGACATAAATACCTCGGGCGAGATAGCTGTAATGTTGATGGTTAAAACTGTAATAAGTTCCCTCGTTGAGGATTTTTTCTGTTTCTCCAGCGAGTCGAGTTGATTCGGCGGCGATCGCTTCTGGCAAACTCAAAGTTTCGCATCCTATTCTAACTTCCCAATAATAATGAGAAATAGCTCTATCTGTAGGATGTCTTAATAAGACAATTAATTTTACTTCTGGAGCTAAATCGTAAACTCTTTGGGGCACTAAGGGATGATATAAATAATAAGGGCTTCCTTCTCCGGTTATTATATCTGAGGCGACGTCGGCAAATTGGGATTGATACCAGTCTAATCCTTTATCGAAGTTGAAGTCAAAATAATGTATTTCTTTACCGGAGGCGGGGGCGACTTTTGGATGTTGAATTAGATAATTATATAAGGAATTGGTGCCGCCTTTTTGGGTGCCAATTATGAGAAAATCTGGTTTTTTTAGTTTTTTCATTTTGTTGGTTTTTAAGTTACCAATCGCGCTCCGCGATTACTACGAACTTTTTTAATCGCGCTCCGCGATTACTACGAACTTTTTTAATCGCGCTCCGCGATTACTACG
>CAZSTZ010000009.1:56689-61018 GCA_964609515.1 uncultured bacterium
AACTAACTTTTTTTCTGCCTTCAAAAAAGACTCCTGCTGCCAGTATTTCTCTGCCTTTTTCCCCTAACATTTCGTCCAGATTGTCGCCTTCTTGGATTAAAAATGCGTGCCAATCTGCCAAACGGTTTTTCCATTGTTTTTGTTCCAAGTGGGGCCAAATAATTCTAATTAACATCATTAAACTGTAAGAGGGATAATGATGTTCTAAGATGCCGCTGTTGATTTCTTCAAAGTCGGACATTATTTGCCGCAATCCTTGAATTGTCATGTTAAAATAATGATTGGGGTCGCTGTGAAATGGTTGTAAAAATGCGGTGTCGATAAAGATTAATCCACCGGGTTTTAAGATACGATAAAGTTCTTTGGCGGTAATAAAAGGGCTGGGGATATGTTCGAAAACTGCGTGACTGATGATTGCATCAAAACAGTTATCGATGAAGGGTAGTTTTTGGGTATTGCAGACGATATCTGTGAAGGGATATTGCTGCACTTCCAAATAGCAAATATTGGGTTTTAAATATTCTTTTTGGGTGTTGCCAGCGCCAAAATCTAAGACTATTCCTCGGTCTCCGATTTTCTCTAATACTTTGAGAATTGCTTCTGAATAGGGATGGGTGTTTTGCGGTTCTGTTAGTCGGGTAAAAGGGGCATCTTTTGGTTGTAAAAAATGAAGTGTGTTGCCTCTTTTCCAGATGGGGCAGTTTTTTTGCTCGCACCAGAAACCAGGTTTTTTGAAAAAACCTGGTTTCTTAAGATTTTGATATTCGCAGACCGGACATTTTAAGATTGCTTCGAGGTTAAATATCTTTTTTCTTTCTGGGAAGGTTTCTGGTTTGCCAATTACTTGAAATTGGTTTTTATAGAGAAATTTTCGGGGGTTGCATTCTGCGACTATTTCTATTTCTATTTCTGATTCTGATTTAAGAGTTTCTGGCAGCAAAAGTTCGCCCCAAAAACCGCTGTGGGGCGCGTTTTTTTCCTGGGGGAAGACTTTAGCGACGTCGGGGCGATCGCTTCCATGTAATAAAGCTGCATAGGGTTCCCCGTTGAGATAAATATTTAATTTGACTTCTGCCCCAATAGGAAGATTTTCTTCGGGAATATACCAGCCGGCAAATTTGGTTAAGTAATTTAATTCCCGCGTTTGGGGAGTGTCGAGATTGAACATTTTTTTGGGAATGGGTTTGTAGTCTGGGACTTTGGCAATTTAGGATCGGTCAAGAAACCCGGTTAAAAGGTTATTTTTCTTCTTCAAAAGTACGTTTACAATGGCTTAATGTAAGCTTACAATTGCTTGATGTCAGCTTAAGAATTTGCCCCGCTTAAAAAACCCAGAAACCCGGTTTTTTGCCAACCGGGTTTCTTAATCGCGCTCCGCGATTACTACGAACGACTAAAATATGCTTCGCAGAATATCTGACTGTAGGCGGCGGTCATTTCTTCAAAGGTATTCAACGCTTCCAAGACATATTTGGCATTATCCGCCAGGCGCAACCTTAATTCTTTATCCTCCAATAAAGTCATTAACGCTGCCGCTAATTCTTCCGGTTTATTCGGAGTATAAAATAAACCGTTAATTCCCGGTTTTACTTGTTCGACGATGCCGAATACTGGAGTAGTAACAATAGGCAAATTATAAGCCATTGCCTCCAATATTACTCGCGGATAACTTTCAATTCGCGAAGTACAAACGAAGATATCTGCTGCTTGATAATATTTGGCAGTGTCGGGAGTTTCTGGAACTATTTCTATGCGCCTTTTTAATTCCTCTGGTAAAGACTCTACCAAAGCAGATAATTGACTGCTGTAAAGACTGGGGCGATCGCCTACAATAAAACACTTGATTTTCCCTACCCATTCCGCAGCAATATAAGGCATTGCTTTAACTAAATCTTCCTGACCTTTTCGTTCGCAAACTGTCCCCAAAATTAACAACATTACTTCATCAGAATTAACTCCCAAAGCTGCCCTCGCTTCTTCTGGCGATCGTTTCTTAGCTGCAGCTTTTAATAAGTCTAAATCCAAACCGTTATGGACGACTGTAAAATTATGATGGCTGTTCAAAGGCAAATATTTATCCCGCGTCGCATCGGCAACAAAAATCAGGCGATAAGGATAGGGGAAACATTCCAAAGCGCGAGTAGCTATTTCCGGTCCGAAGCGATTAAAATAGGTTTGCCAAGGTTCGCTTTCGTGGACGTTCCAAATACTAGGAATATTTAGCATCTGGGCAATATCTATTAGGAAAAAGTTCTCTAAAGTATTGGCATAAATTACGTCAGGATTTAGCTGTTTTATTTGTTCGGAAAAATCAGCCAAAGCAGCATCGTAAGCATCCCGTTGATAGATATGTTCCAAGGGATTATCTAAGACAATAACCTGGATATTTTTCTCCTCGTAAACCTTCCGCAGCGGTCCCTCGGTAGGAGAAAATATTACTGGTTTAACTATCCCTTCCGATGCCAGTTTAACTGCAATTTCATATTGATGTAATGGTGCGCCAGTGAAATCTAGGGAGTTGCTGCACATTAATAATTGAATTTTCTTACCTCCCAGAAACCCGGTTTCTTGCTTCTCCCCCAGAAACCAGGTTTCTTTGAGAAACCTGGTTTCTTGACCGGCATTATCGCGAACAGGCAAGATGCCTGTTCTACGGTCGTTCACCCCATCCGCTACATCCGCTTCAAAATCCGCTGCTAACCGACCTTCTTCTCCCACCAACAACCCATCCGTTAAATCCGTTACAAAATCCGTTGCCAACCCACCCAAAAAATACCGTCGAGGTTGAATCTCGAATAACTCATTTGCCAGAGACAAATGGGGACTATAAAACTTATCAACCATCGGGGCATAACGACGGCGAAAAGTTGCTTCTTCCCGAGGATTATCCACAAAACCGCGACTGGTTCCCTCCCGATGAATTAACTCGGCCTCGGGACAATAAACGGAACGATAACCTTTAGCTAAAAGTCGATAACCGTAGTCCGCATCGTTATAAGCAACGGCGAATTTTTCCTCATCAAAACCGTTCATTTCTAAAAACAATTCCCGAGGAGTCAACATACAAGCAGCAGTCACCGCCGAATAATTTCGCCCGGTCATTGCCTGAGATAAATAACCGCGATTTTCCGCAGACATTAACTTAAAAGCATGACCCGCCAAACCGTGATGCAAACCGTGAATTATGCCGGCGTGTTGAATGCGTCCGTCGGGATAAATCAACTTCGCCCCAACGGCACCGACTCCCGGCATTTGGGCGTAACCCATCATCTGACTCAACCAATTTTCGGTAATAACTTCGGTGTCGTTATTAAGAAATAGAAGATAATCGGTTTCTGCTAATTCTGCCGCCCGGTTATTAATGGCAGCAAAATTAAATTTACCCCCTTCGTTTGGTATGGGTAAAACCCGTATTTCTCCCCTTCTTTCTCCGCTTCCTTCTCCCCCCTTCTCAATCCCTCTTTCTCCCCCCTTGTCAAGGGGGGCCGGGGGGGAGCCAATACTTTCCAAATACTCCAAAGTTTTCGGGTCGTCGCTTTCGTTATCGATGACAAAAACGCGATAATTTTCATAAGCAGTTTTCTGCAAAGACTCCAGACAACCCTTGAGGAAATTAAGTTGATTTTTCGTAGGAATAATAATCGTCACCGAAGGACCGGTCTGGGGAAACTCGGGGGCAAAAATTCCTAAATTCTCCGCCACCGCCCAGTCTGGTTGAGATACTTTCCCCGAAACGCCGCGACGATCTAAAGCATCTTGTACTGCCTGGCGCCCCGCTGCAAAACTGGCCGGTTTCTCGCCACCGGAAACGGCGGTGGAACCGGGGGCCGTTCGCCAGTGGTATAAGACTAACGGTAAATGGGCGACTTGTCGCGAAATTTCCGTTGCCCGGAGGGCGAAGTCGTAGTCTTGGGAACCTTCGTAACCCACTCGCAAACCTCCCACTTTTTCAAATACTTCTCGACGAACCGCGCAGAGATGCCCCATATACATAAAGGAGAGAAGCAACTCTGGCGACCATTCCGGTTTGAATTGAGGGTCGAAACGGTTGCCTTGGGTATCGATTTTGTCGTCGTCGGAATAGAGGAAGTCGGTTTCTGGATGTTCCGCCAGATAGAGGGCGACTTCGGCGAGGGCGTCGGGAGTGAGTTCGTCGTCGTTGTCTAGAAATAGAATAAATTCTCCCGTCGCCAGAGATGCTGCCGTGTTGGTGGCGGCGCTAATATTGCCGTTTTCCTCCCGGAAAGTGAGTTTGATGCGGGAGTCCGTCGCTTCTAACTCGCTTAAGATTTCGCGAATTTCAGGATTTGTACTGCAGTCGTCGGCGAT
>CAZSTZ010000010.1:0-8755 GCA_964609515.1 uncultured bacterium
AATTAACAATTTGTAAAGATTAACATCTTTTTCTAACAAGCAAGCGTGACCGCTGTCAGGTAAAACTACCATTTTTGCTTTGGGAATGTGCTGAGTTAAAAATCTAGCATGAGCTACGGAATGCAAAAGTCGATCGCCCCCACTAGCAATTAACAAAACAGGTTTTTCAATAACCTTTAAATCCGTTGATTCAATGTGAAAAGAGCGCAATAACTCCAGTCTCCAAATCGAAGTTTTCTGGGAAACCGATCGCATCGCATCCAGCAAAGCTTGACGATTTTCTGGCAGGATCCGTTCTAAAGAAGCTAAAAAGGGCAACAACCAAAGAGAAGATAAAGGATATATATTTTTAGGTAACAATCTAGTAAAATAAGGCCCCAAATTTATTAATGGTTGCTGTCGGAAACAGGAAGCGGGATTAACTAAAATTAACCTATTGCAGAGTTGAGGTGCTTTTAAAGCTACCAACAAACCCAAACAGCCCCCAAAAGACTCGCCGCACAAATAAACAGGGCGATCGGGGTTTTCTCGTTCCCGGGCCATCGCTGCGATAGTTTCCTCCGCCAGGCGATCCCAGGAAGACATATCGTCACCGGGGATGCTCAAACAGCGAAGATCGAATGCTTTTGATAAATAAGGAATTTGCGATCGCAATAATAAACCGGTCCCATCCATACCCGGTAAAAATATTAATAAAGGTAAATCGGGTCTGGCAGGAAGAGGTTGGAGAAATTTAATTTCTTTTTTGAAGAAAACCAATTTTGTTAATTGTTAATTATGAATTGTTAATCGTAGAACAGGCATCCTGCCTGTGATTATCCTGCCTGTTAAAGGAAGCAGGGGACTGCTCGTATTTAACAAAGCTAATGCTATAATAACTATTTAGGGATTTTTAAATTATTCTTTATTTGCTTTTTGGCCTTCAGAGAGTTGGAAGAACTCTTTTTTGACTTTAATAACATCCTTTTTCTAGCAAATTTCCAATCTCGTCAGTTACATAATCGGCGATCGTGGCTACCACCTGTTTTGCTTGTCTGCCTTGATATTGTTGCCGATGGGAATTTTTAATCCAATAAGGACGACCTATAAGAACATTAGTTTTTTTATAAATGACTACTGGATGCCATCCAGGTCGGTCGAAGAGTGGTTCTTCTGGATCGAAGAAGCTTAATAGTTTCAAAGGTATCCTAGACGAGACTCGCTCTTCTGAGCTAGAAGCGATCGCCACTGGCAAAATCGCCAGCTCGCTTACCTGGGATCGTAGTGCCAAATGAGCAAATCCCTTATAAAACTTTCCCATCGCCTTAGGTTCGGTAAATTCAACCATTGGACGGGCCCCTTCAGGAAAAACACCAACGACTTCGCGGGCCTTTAACAATTCCGTGGCCTGTCTAAAAAAATGTTGCTGTCTGTTTTGGGGTTCTTCCAAAGGAAAACATCCGAGACCCCTAACTACTTCGCGCAATAGGGGTACTTGACCCATGTAGTGATGACACGCAAAGCGAATAGGTCGATCTAGGGCTACAGTAAGCAGGACGGGATCCATGAAACTGCGATGATTGCTGACCAATAACACCGCTTCCTCTCTAGGAATTCGGTTTTGGTGGTAAACATACATCGTTGTTCCCAGGGCTGTTAGGAAGCCTCGCCAAATAAGCAATACGTTATTAGATTCCAAGCTAGCCATTGCGTTTGTGGGATTACTGAGGTAGGTTGGCCTGCAATAAATTGTAAACTACAATACCGTAACAGACAAATAATTAAGACTTGCTTGAGAAATTACTCTCTGGAGTCTAAGAGCTTTAGTTTAAATGCTAGGCGATAGTTTGTTATCAAAGTTCAGTTTCTAGAATTTTCATTTTAATTTTCCATGACGAAATCTACTAGAACAATCGAAAATACTTTTGCCATTACAACGCCTCTGTATTATGTCAACGATGTACCTCATATCGGCAGCGCTTACACGACTATCGCAGCTGATGCCAGAAGTAGATTTGAGAGATTGCGGGGCAAGTCGGTGTTGACTATTACCGGTACCGACGAGCATGGCCAGAAAATTCAACGAACTGCTGAGAAAAACGAGCGATCGCCTCAAGACCATTGCGATCTAATCGTTAAAGGTTTTGAGTCTCTCTGGGAGTTACTCAATATCCAGTACGACAGATTTAGTCGTACTACGGCCAAACGTCACGAGGCGATCGTTAAGGAATTTTTTCAGCGGGTCTGGGATCGGGGCGATATCTACCTCAACCAACAAAAAGGTTGGTATTGCGTTTCTTGCGAGGAATTTAAAGAAGAGCGGGAATTATTAAAGGAAAAACATTGCCCCATTCACACCAACCAACAGGTGGAATGGCGCGACGAACCAAATTACTTCTTCCGCCTCTCCAAATACCAAAAAGAACTCGAAGCTCTTTATCAAGAAAGGCCGGAGTTTATTCTACCGGAGAGTCGCCGCAATGAAGTTTTGAGTTTTGTCAGTCAAGGACTGCAAGATTTCTCTATTTCCCGAGTAAATTTGGATTGGGGTTTTCCGGTGCCTGCAGATCCCAGCCATACTCTATATGTTTGGTTTGATGCTCTACTGGGATATGTCACCGCTTTATTAGATGCGGAGGACGAACCGACTCTGGAAAATGCTTTAGCAAAATGGTGGCCGATAAATTTGCATTTAATTGGCAAGGATATTTTGCGCTTCCATGCCGTTTATTGGCCTGCTATGTTAATGTCGGCAGGTTTGCCGCTGCCGGGAGGTGTCTTCGGACACGGTTTTTTAACTAAGGATGGCAAGAAAATGGGTAAAACTTTGGGCAATACCCTAGATCCTATTGACCTAGTTAAAAAATACGGTCCAGATGCGGTTCGGTACTATTTTCTCAAAGAGATCGAATTCGGACAAGACGGCGATTTTAACGAGTCCCGATTTATCAATATCCTCAATGCAGATTTAGCTAACGATTTGGGGAATTTGTTAAATCGAACTTTAAAAATGGCTGTCAAATATTGCCAAGGGCAGGTTCCTAACTGTAATGGAGAAGATGTACCAGAGACTCATCCCCTTAAGGTTATTGGCGTTAATTTGGGGGAACAAGTGGCCGAAACTTACGAGAATCTTGCTTTTAGTAAAGCTTGCGAAGCTGTTTTAACTTTAGCCAAAGCTTGCAATAAATATCTCGACGATTTAGCACCTTGGAGTTTGTACAAACAAGGTAATTTAGAAGCAGTTGCCGAGGTTTTATATTCAGTTTTGGAATCGGTGCGGTTGGCGGCTTATCTTTTATCGCCCATCGTTCCCAATCTTAGCACTGCTATTTATCAGCAGCTCGGTTTTTCAATGGATTTTAATGATAAGGCAGCCATTCAAAATTCCGCTGCCTATCTCCAACATTCCTCCTGGGGTTATTTAAAAGCAAATCAGCCTTTGGGGGAACCGCAACCAGTTTTTCGGCGACTAGAGCCATAAGCAAATAGCATCTATTAATTTCCCATTTTTTTTTAATAGCACAAAAATCAGTGGGCAGTAAAAATGCCAGTTTTAAGTTCGCGAAATAAAAGCCAATTTTTTTTCAAAAAATAGAGGATAAAAAAATGTTGAATCATCAACCTGTAGAAACTGAAGAAATATTTACACCAGAACAAGTTTTAGAAAACAGAGGTCGAGTAGCCATTTTTATTGATGGCTCTAATTTGTTTTATGCTGCTTTGCAATTGGGGATTGAAATCGATTACACTAAGCTTCTTTGTCGCTTAACTGGTGGTTCGCGACTATTGCGGTCTTTTTTCTATACCGGTGTCGATCGCAGTAATGAAAAGCAACAGGGCTTTCTACTCTGGATGCGTCGCAACGGCTACCGGGTGATTTCTAAGGATTTGGTACAGTTACCAGATGGCTCTAAAAAGGCTAATTTAGATGTAGAAATTGCCGTGGATATGATGGCTTTGGTGGGGTCTTACGATACGGCGGTTTTAGTTAGTGGCGATGGGGATTTAGCTTACGCTGTTGATGCGGTTAGCTATCGGGGAGTTCGGGTGGAAGTGGTTAGTCTGCGTGCCATGACTAGCGATACTTTAATTAATGTCTCGGATCGCTATATCGATTTAGAATCGATTAAGGAAGATATTCAAAAAACTGCCCGTCAAACCTACGCCTATAGACCTCTTTCTGCTTTGAGTTTTCTCGAAGAACGGGAAGAAAGATAAAGGCTAATTGCTAGTTGCTTTTCGATAAAATCGGCAGAATAAACCTGGATATTTGACTAATTTTTTTGCAAAGTAAAGAGTTTAAAATTCACAGCCCAAATTGAAACCATTGTTTTGACTTTTTTAAAAGCTCAAATAAAAAGGAGGAAGAGTTTTCTTCCTCCTTTTCTTTCAATAATCGATGATTCGTTACTAATTTAATAATGAAAATTAAGAAGATTCTGCCTCACAATTTTTTGGCGCTATTAATATCGGTAGGCTTAATTTTAACTTTAGTAGCTTGCGGACAATCGGAAGTAAGCACAGATAATTTAACAGATAATTCTACTCCCACTCCAGAGGAAGAAAATGAAACGAAATTAACTTTAAATGATGTTACTTTAGAGCAGACTTCTAGGGAGGGGAAATTGCTCTGGCGGGTAAAATCAAAGCAGGCTAAATATGATGAAGAACGACAAGTGGTTCTGGTAGAAAATCCTGAGGGCGAATTGTTTCAAGATGGTAAGTCTATTTACACTATTAAAGCTTCAAAAGGTGAGGTTTATCAAGATAAGAATAAAATCGTTTTGCAGGGAGATATTGTTGCTGACGATTTAGAAAATAAAGTATTGTTGCGAGGGCGAGAATTGGAATGGTTGCCAGAAGAAAAGACTTTAATACTTCGCTATAATTTTACTGGAGAACACGAGGATGTAAAAGGGTCGGCTGAATCGGCAAAAATTTTTACTGAAGATCGTCGCATGGAATTATACGGTAAAGTGGTGATGAGAGTGACGGAACCGGTTCTCAATTTGCGGACGGAAAAGTTGGTTTGGTTGATGAATGAAGGGCAGTTTTTGAGCGATCGCCCCATTGAAATTGACCGGATAGAAGACAAACAGATTACCAGTCGCGCTTTTGCTGATGGTTCGGGGTTCGACCTTAATAGTAAGATAGCTATTCTCAGACAAAACGCTCAAGTTATTTTTTCAGACCCTCCTTTACAAATATCTAGTCAGGAAATTAGTTGGAATTTACAAGAGGATACGATTAAATCTGAGACTGAAGTTACGGTGTTAGAAAAAGAAGAAAAAATTATTTTAAAAGGGAATCGAGGGGAGGGAGATTTAAAGAAAAAAACTTTCGAGCTTGAGGGGAACGTGTTAGGAATTGGGGAGAAAAATGGGGCTCAATTAAATAGCGATCGCCTGATTTGGTATTTTGAAACTGAGAGTTTCGATGCGGAAGGAAACGTGGTTTATCGACAGTTGGACCCTCCTTTTAATGTTGTTGGAGCTAAGGCAACCGGGCAATTGGAGGGAGAAAATGTGGTGGTGACTGGAGGTAGAAATAATGTGGTAACGGAAATTTTTACTGAGGAGTAGTTTGATTATAGCAATTATTGAATCTATGAGGTACAGCTTTTCGATCCCCCCTAACCCCCCTTAAAAAGGGGGGAACTTCAAAGTCCCCCGTTCAATAAAACTTTTTCCTCTGGCCTCCCCCTTATCAAGGGGGACGGGAGGGGGATCGGGGGATGCGCGGGGGATCGCAATGTACCTCATTCATTCGAGAAAGGCTATAAGTACCTGTGCAAAATTCAACCAAACAGGCAAGATGCTTTACGGGGGCAAAATAGAACTGTAGGTTGTGCGGACCGGAATGGAACCCAAGATGAGTTTGAAGCTAAGTATAATTACTTAGAATTAACAGGTTATGTAAATTTTTTTGTAGCTTTTGCTACATTTACCGGGAAATCGTGCCAAAGTGGTTATAGGACAAAAATTAATCAATTTGGGAGCGAAACAATTATGAATACCGAAGAACAGGCCCGGGAATTACTTGCCAAAAAAAGAAGCCATAACCACCACTTGCACGAGTCGATGTTAAACCGCGCTGCTGAGGAAGTGGAAAACGGCCACCAGTTGGAGACTGAGGAAAAAGCACGGGAGTTACTGGTTCAAGATCGGCAACACGATCGCCACCTACAGGATTCGATGTTAAATCGCGCTGCTGAAGAAGTGGGTTAAATCTGCTCTTAAAATAAGAGAAGAACAGAAGCCAGCGCGAATTATGTCAAATCTTTTGCAAACCCCCCACAGCGGCTATCACTGGGATGGTAGCGATGGCCGTTTTTTTGAAGGTTGGTATTTTCGAGTCACTTTACCCGAAGACCGAGAAACCTTTGCTTTTATGTATTCTATAGAGGATCCCGGCGGCGATTTACCGTTTAGCGGCGGTGGGGCTCAAATTCTGGGTCCAGAAGATAAGTATCTGTGTCGTACTTTTCCAGACGTTCGAGGTTTTTGGGCCTCGGAGACGGCTTTAGGATTAGGTCACTGGGGCCAGACGGATTTACAAGGGCGGCCTGGATATTTAGAACCGAAGTTGTTCGATGCTCGGATTAAACAAGGGTATCAGGTAAGTACCACTTGGCATCAAGGAAGCTTGCTGGATCCGGGTAGGGGCGATCGCTGTAAGTGGCAGTATGCGACGAAGCCAGTCTATGGTTGGGGGAATGTAGGACAATTACAGCAATCTACTGCGGGCTGGCTTTCTTTTTTACCAATTTTCGAGCCGGGATGGCAGATTTTAATGGCTCATGGTTTGGCTACTGGTTGGATCGACTGGAACGATAAACGCTACGAATTTATCGATGCTCCAGCTTATAGCGAGAAAAACTGGGGCGGTGCTTTTCCCGAAAAGTGGTTTTGGGCCAATTGCAATTGTTTTGATGGGGAAAAAGATTTAGCTTTAACTGCGGGGGGCGGACGAAGGGGGGTTTTGTGGTGGATGGAGTCTGTGGCGATGCTTGGCATTCACTACCAAGGAGAGTTTTATGAGTTTGTGCCTTGGAATTCTCGGGTCACTTGGCAGATTTGGCCTTGGGGTAAGTGGCAAATGCAGGCCATAAATGGGGATTTTGAGGTGGAGTTAACTGCGACGAGCGATCGCCCTGGTACTCTTCTGCGGGCTCCTACTTCTGATGGGTTGATATTTGTTTGCCGGGATACGATGCAGGGACGAGTTAGCTTGCAGTTATTGAGGCGAAGGGGAAATAGCCGCGAAACGATTGTTAAGGCGCAAAGCAATTTGTGCGGGTTGGAGGTTGGTGGGGGGCCTTGGGAGGAACCTTGGATTAATTTTTAGATTTGAGAAGGTAAATTTTAGAAAAAATTAACAATTGGGAGTTGCCAAAAAGCGATCGCCTGCTACAATAAAAAACTGTTGGTTTTTATGCTGCCTTTATCTAAGGCGGCAAAAACACCTATTGGGGCTGTGGCTCAGATGGATAGAGCAAGCGCCTCCTGAAGTTCGGGCACCGTGGCAGGAAACTCCACGAGTGAATGCGGTCAAACTCAAGGAAGCCTAAGTCCGTTAACGGATAGGGTAATCTTGAGCCAAGCTCTACTTTTATTTAAGAGTAGAGAAGGTGCAGAGACTGGCTTTAAGAAGCAAAGCAATAAAAAAGCAACGGTCTTCTTAAACATACGGCCGCCACCTAAAGGCTTTTAATGTCTATGGTGAAGGGATAGTCCAGAGAGTGGGGAAACTCACACAAATCTGAAGCGCTAGGTCGCCGGTTCGAATCCGGCCAGTCCCGTTTTTGGGGAGAGACCCGTTTTTGGGGAGAGACAAGGGAGAAGGGGGAGACAAGGGAGAGGTGAAAAAGAGAGAGAGGGGGAGACAAGGGAGAGGTAGAAAAATCGAACGAAGCTTGTCTCCGCAAGTCCGCCCTTGCCTCCCTTGTCTCCCTTGCCTCCCTTGTCTCCGCAAGTCCGCGCAAGTCCGCCCTTGTCCCTCTTTTTTTATCGGCCATCCGGTAAAACAACAACCATCGACCGAAAGTTCTGTTAGGGCAAAAACCCTGCGTACAATAACAGATGGTTTTTTTCTAAAGATGGTGTTGAGAATGTCGGTTGGGCGATCGCGTCAAGGCTTAAAACTAGCGGTAATGTTTTGTTTGTTGGCGGGACTGCTAATGGGATTTAGATTTAGCAAGTGGCAAGTCGAGGTGACAACAAAACCGCCTCAAGCTTTATTAGTCCTGGGCGGGGCCCCAGAACGAGAATTGTTTGCGGCTAAATTTGCTCGCCAGCATCCAAACCTCGATATTTGGGTTTCCTCTGGCAGCAACCCGGAGTATGCCGAGTGGGTCTTTTCTAAAGCAGGAATTTCTTTAACCCGCCTCCATTTGGACTACGAAGCTGTAGATACTCTGACTAATTTCACGACGATGGTCGATAAACTACAGGCCAAAGGGATAGATAGCGTCTATCTGATAACTTCTGACGACCACATGAGGCGGGCCCGGTTAATTGGCGAAATTGTTTTTGGCAGTAGGGGCATTGATTTTAAACCCCTGGAGGTGCCATCGGGGCGATCGCCCGAACCGATAGAAAAAACTATTCGCGATGGGGCGCGGGCGGTTATTTGGTTGACTACCGGTTATACTGGGGCGCATTTGGTCGATCGCTCTTAGAAATTTGCGATTTAATTCCGCATTTTGTTGGGTTTCGTTTCGCGGAGCCCGACCTACAAGAGAGTTAATCTTTATTTTGTTGGGTTTCGTTTC
>CAZSTZ010000010.1:8855-16402 GCA_964609515.1 uncultured bacterium
TTCGCGGAGCCCGACCTACAAGAGAGTTAATCTTTATTTTGTTGGGTTTCGTTTCGCGGAGCCCGACCTACAAGAGAGTTAATCTTTATTTTGTTGGGTTTCGTTTCACGGAGCCCGACCTACAAGAAGATTAATCTTTGGTGGATGATTCTTGTACCACTACAAAAGGATCGACGATAATAGCATCAAATTTTTTAGTGCTATTCTGATTCCAATCGGAAACTTGTTCTGGAGAAGGTTTATAAATTAACGCTTCGCTAATCCAACGTTGAATGGAAGAGACGTTATCGGAGGCGATCGCCACTCCTACATCTAACAAGTCCAATTGTGGATTTACTACTACTAAAACATCGCGCTTGACATGGGGAATCAACCAATCCCATTGGGCTACGTCTAAATTTTCTTTTAGTCTTGCTCTAATATCTTCCATTTCAATTAACAATTAACAACTAACAATTAGCAAACTATCCATTTATGCTAATTTTGAAAAAGACTGGGGGAAACCTAAAAATAATTTCCTAAAGCTTTTGCTTGCCAGCTATTCAAAGAACATCGACCATCCACTAGCTGAGAAACCGCTTCCCCAGAATAATTCCTACTAAATCATTTTGACTAATGCCACTGGACTCCATTAAATGTTTTAAAATCTCGCTAGGTTCGACCGATGGCATCGGATAGTTTTCGGTTTCATAGTTTTCTGTTAACAAAACCAATAACTTATAGAGAGCTTTTTCCTCCTGGGTGAGATTTTTAGCAAAGGTCATTTCTTCTAAAATTCTCAAATATCCCTCGTATTCTTCTTCTGTTTCTATAACTTTGGGGGTCAATTTTACGAGTAAATCGCGATAAGCTCTGCTGTCAAAAGTCATTTAAAAATTAAGCGGATAACAGGCAGGATGCCTGTTCTACTAGCGTCCCAAACCATGCATTTGATTAATAATATCGGTGCATTTTTGAGTTAAAGCTTCCAACTCTTTCCTATTAGTGGAAGTTGGGGGCTCGATTAAATCGCCAATGCGGACGGTAATGGGAACCGGTTTAGCTATTGCGGAACCCTTTTTCATAATTGCATGAGTGCCCCAGAGAGAAACCGGCAATAAAGGTACTCCTGCTTTGGCCGCGATGAGGGCCGCGCCCAATTTGGGTTCTGTAATGCGGCCATCGGGGGTTCGCGTTCCCTGTAAGAATACACCAGTTGCCCACCCGGATTCAAGGTAATTCAAAGCCAATTTAAGGGCGCTGCGGTCTGGGGCCTTGCGGTTGACGGGATAAGCGCCATATAGAGCGATCGCCTGTTTTAAAATTGGGACTCGAAATAACTCTTCCTTGGCCATAAAGGCCACCGGTCGTTTCATGCAGGAAGATAGGAGGGGAGGATCGAAGTCGCTGGCATGGTTGCTGACTGCCACAAACGGTCCTAACTGGGGCACTTTTTCTGCGCCGTAAATGCGGCCTCTAAAATAAATATTCAGCATCGGAGCTACGACAGACCACTTAAATAAATGGTAGAGGAGCCAACTTTCTAGGGGTTCGCGGCTTTTAGTCACGGTAATATAGAAGTTCTCTTATTGGTGAGGTACAGAATTTGACGCTTTAGGCAACAGGCAAGAGGCAATAGGCAACAGGGAAGAAGTAACAGAAAATTTAACAGGGTTAAAGCAATTGAAAATAATGTACCTCATTTCCATGAAAAATGCTAGTATTAAAAATTAACAATTTATTCTGCCAAAATTGCTTGCTGTCCTTGAGGAGAAGTAGCATAGCCTAAGAAATCTTTAACGGCTTGACTGGGAGGGTTTTTATAAACATAATAAAGCTGTCGGCTGAAGGGATAAGTAGCAGAACTGGGCAGGTCTTTGTCGATGGGGAGCGATCGCACGGTTTGTTGTTTTTCCACCTGAGCGTAAGTGGCATAACCAATTCCATCATTTCCCAAAGCTCTTAACATGGGAGTCGTAGCATCTCTGTCCATAGTCGAAATATTAGAAGTATTGCCAAAATCTTCCCCATTTAAAACCATTTCCTTAAACATTTGATGGGTGCCGCTGACGGGAGGTCGGTTAATTACTCTAATCAAAGAATTAGGACCGCCAACTTGAGACCAATTAGTAATTTGTCCTTGGAAAATACCCTTTAACTGGTCCGATGTCAAACCCCCATTAAAAGGATTATTAACCCCCACCACAATAGCGATTTTATCTAAAGCTATAGGTATTGCCTCCAAACCTCGATCTTGTTCTTGGGGAGTCAGAGGGCGAGAGGAAGCGGCAACATCCACATTACCTGCCAGTAAAGCTTGGATGCCTTGACTGGAACCTCGGGCGCTGGTGGCGACGCTGGTATTGGGGAACTGTTTCTCGAAGGCATTTTTAAGATTTTGGTTAATCGTCACCATGCTGGTAGAACCATCAACCCTAACTACAGTACCAGCAGCAACAGTGGTAGGCGGGGGAAAAGCACTGGTGACTGATGCCGGTGGAGAAGCTGCTCCTTGAGGTACTGCGGCAGGATCTCCTGGAGACTGAGTATTAGTAACGGTTGGGGCCGGCTGCTTGTTTCTCATAACAAAGAACCAATAACCACCCGCCGCCAATAACAGCAGCACCAAGATAAAAACAATTGGTGGAGGTCCGCTACGTCGAGCCATAAAGTTTTTTTCGCTAGTCTGACAATTCATTGGTCGAGAAACCGGGTTTCTGACATACCGAAGTTATTGTAGAACTTTTAAAGGCTAGCGGCAATTGAATCTGAAAAAGCAGTGCCAGAGTTCCAATTCTGACACTGCTTCACAATTTATCGGCAAGCCCCATTCCCCATTCCCTATTCCCTATTCCCGAAAACTCGATTTATTCCGCGAAAATAACTTGCTGTCCTTGAGGGGAAGTAGCATAACCCAAGAAATCTCTAGCGGCTTGACTGGGAGGGTTTTTATAAACATAAAAAAGCTGTCGCCTCAAGGGATAAGTAGCAGAATTGGGCAGGGAACCATCGATAGGGAGCGATCGCACCGTTTGTTGGTTGGCCACCTGAGCGTAAGTGGCATAACCGATGCCATCATTTCCCAAAGCTCTCAACAAAGGAGTCGTGGCATCTCTCTCCATGGTCGTAATATTAGAACTATTGCCAAAATTCTCTCCATCCAAGACCATTTCCTTAAAAGCCTGATGGGTGCCGCTGACGGGAGGTCGGTTAATTACCCGAATTAAAGAATTAGGGCCGCCAACTTGAGACCAATTCGTAATTTGCCCTTGGAAAATTCCTTTTACTTGCTCTGGTGTCAAACCCCCATTAAAAGGATTATTAACCCCCACCACAATAGCGATGTTATCCAGAGCAACTGGCATGGCCTCCAAACCTTGAGCTTGTTCTTGGGGAGTCAGGGGGCGGGAGGAAGCGGCAACATCGACATTACCCGCCAGCAAACCTTGGATGCCTTGACTGGAACCTCGGGCGCTAGTGGCGACGCTGGTATTGGGGAACTGTCTCTCGAAACCATTTTTGAGATTTTGGTTAATCGTCACCATGCTAGTAGAACCATCAACCCTAACTACAGTGCCGGCAGCAACAGTAGTAGGCGGGGGAAAAGTGCTGGTAACTGGTGCCCCCGGAGGAGCTGCGCCTTGAGGTACGGCTGCAGGCTCTCCTGGTGATTGAGTATTAGTAACGATTGGGGCCGGCTGCTTGTTTCTGAGAACAAAAAACCAATAACCGCCACCTGCGAGAAACAAAAATGCCAGGATAAATACAATTGGGGGAGGTCCGCTGGATTTAGCCATAATTTTTCTTCCTTAGTCTGATGGTAATTGTTTAGCATTATCGAGCATTTGCAGGCGACGGGCGACTTCGTCGTCTACGGTCATATTTTCTAGATCCGCTTTGAGCTTTTCTGTGGGGTCTTCTGAAAGCTCGGCTAGGGCGTTTTGTTGGAGATTTCGACGTTCTACAGCGCCTTTGGCTTGCTCGAATTGAGAGCGGGCGGAGTCTATACTCAAGCTATCGTTAACTTTAGTTATGGCTCCCAAAGCTTGGTTAATTTCCTGCAGATCTTTCATATTGCTCAGATCTGTCTTATATTCTTCGAGCTTTTGTCGCTCTCGCTTCAGCTTATCTTTGGATGCGTTAACAAACTTTTCGGCTTGCAAAACCTGAGATTCTAACTGGGGCAAGATTTGTTCGGTTTGAATTACTTTAGACATAGCCAGACGGGCAGCTTCTTCGTTGCCGTTGCGTTGGGCGGTCATTGCTTGATTTTCAAAGACCTGCATTTCCTTGACCTTAGCTTGGTATTTTTGTTTGGCCCGTTCGTAAGCAGCAACTTGAGTAGCAACGGCGGCGGCCAGCTTTTGTACCGATTCTTGCATGGAACGCAGAGATTCTTCGGCCACTTCTACGGAAACTCGACCGCCAGACTCAACTGGGATTCCTAATAGCCAGTTCCAGCCTCCAACGATAACTCTGCCTGCTTTTTCGCCTACCAGCCAGTAGAGAACTTTTTTCATACCTTTCCTAGTTTGTTTGCTAAAAGGTTTATGCTCAAGCTAACACATTTTTCCCAGATGGGGTTATGGTTTGTGCTTAACCTTGAGTTAACCTATTACTAGGTAATCGGGGGTGTTTCTCATTTTTATGAAAATTAGTGGTGAAAAAGCTTTTTTATGTTGTCAAAAAGTAAAAAAGTAGGTTAACTAGAAATCCCAGACTAACTCCCCCGCGTGAAACCGGAAATCTTGAAAAAACCCGGTTTCTTAAATCTACATGAAATGCTATATCTGTCGAAAAACAAAGAGTTAAAAATACCGGGATAAACTCAAATTAAATCCGGGCAAGATATTTTCACCTGATAATTGGGCGGGAAGATTTAAAACTTCCACTTCTCGTCCTTGGCGATAAATTTCTACTTGCTGTTGTTGGGGGTTAATTAACCATCCTAATTGCACTCCGGCATCCAGATATTCTTGCATTTTAGATTGCAAAGTTTTTAAATTATCCGTCGCCGACCTTAATTCTACGACAAAATCTGGGGCGATGGGAGGAAATTTGCGCCGCGCTTCGGGGGTAAGATTTTCCCAACGTTGTTTACTTATCCAGGAGGCATCTGGGGAGCGTTCTCCTCCATTTGGCAGTCTAAAAATTGTGGAAGAACTAAAGGTATAACCGAGCCCAGTTTGTCTGTTCCAAATTCCTAAATCTGCAATTAATTCCGCTTCTAGAATGCCGCTTTCCCCTCCAGACAGCGACATAATAATTAATTCTCCCCTGGGGTTGCGTTCAAATTTTAACTCGCGGTTATTTTGACAGATTTGATAGAACTGTTCTTCTGTTAGTTGAACTGCGTCTAAATTTAATGTTAAGAGGTTCATATTTTTACATCTAGCATAATTGTAGAAATTCTCCATGGTTCCCGATACGATATCTGAGAAACCAGGTTTTTTTAAAAAACCTGGTTTCTGCCCCCATCTTAACTAACAAAACTAATTAAAATACCTAACAGCTTCGGTAAATTTTTGAGGGAATATTCCTCTAAATCTAATACTACTTTTTGACCTTCTAACTCTAAAAATTGCCAAGCAGTGCCAGTGGTAACTGCGCCATAAATTTTAACAATTTCATTGCCTTGACTTTGGTTAAAAATTTGAGCGGCAACCATTTCTGCCAAACATTGACCGAAACCGGATTTAATATTATCATTTTTTGCCTCTACCAAGGCAACTACTGGTGCTTGAATAATGCTTTGCAGGCTAGAACGACTAATAAGAAAATCGCAAAAACCGCCCAATCCTAACTCGGTATTGACGTTAAATTCTATACCGGAAAATAAACTGATTTGTTTGTTTAAATGTTTTCTAACTGCTACTAAAATCGGCATTACGATTAATTCCGAACGAGCTTTTTCTGAGGCGATCGCCACTGCTAACGGTATATTATCTTCTAAGGTTTCTGTCAGCAGTTGACTGGGGGCTACTTCTGGTAAATTATTAAATTGACCTAAGTTTTCGATTAGGGTTAAATTAAACTTAGTTAAAGCTTCTTCTAAAGTGAATTTACTGTAAGGCATTGTTTTTAATTTAGATTTGAGATTGCTTCGGCTAGTTTCATTTATTTTCCCAAAAATTAATTCATTTTTTCGCCGCCTCGCAATGACAAGAAAGCTACAACATCTCCCCCACTAGCAAATTTACATCGGGAAATGCTAATAAAGAAACGGTCTCATTTTCGGAGAAAATTGATTCGTTTTGATAAGTATCTTTCCCTGGTTCTCGAAAGACGTGCAATTGGCGATCGACAACATCTAAAACCCAATAATCTGCTATACCAGCTCCCGCATAAACCTTGCTTTTTTTCTGACAGTCGTTGTTAATAGTTGTATCCGCTATTTCTATTAATTTTGAATCTGTTCCAAACTGCTAATATTTTCTAACTCCACACCCGAACAAGTCCGTCCACAAACGCTGTCTCGGTCTTTCTATTTTTTGAAGAGATTTCATCAGCTTTACTTGGATAAATGATGTTGGGTTTCGCTGCGCGGAGCCCGACCTACAACTAAATTTTAAAATAGATAAAAAACCAGAAACTTAAATACGCGGTGGGGGCAAAGCATTCGGACATAAACATTAATGGGTTCTTAAAAAACTTACCGCCCGAATGCTTTGCCCCTACAAATACCTTTAATTTTGAATCTGTTCTACACTGCTAATATTTTCTAATTCCAAACCAGAACAAGTCCGTTTAATCAAACCAGTTAAAACCTTCCCCGGACCGATTTCCACAACTTTTTCTATTCCCAACTCCGGCAACTGTAAAGATATTTCGCGCCACCGAACCCCCATAGTCATCTGTTGCAAAAGACGCTGTTTTAACGTCGCTGCATCGGTAGTCGCCGTCGGTTCGACGTTCGATAAAACTGGAATTTTTGCCTCGGCAAAATCGACCTTTTCTAATACTTGGTTAAAATCCCCCGCGACCGGGTTCATTAAATGAGAATGAAAGGCCCCAGAAACATTTAATTTAACTGTTTTCTTAGCTTTTACCTGACTTAAAACAGTTTCCACGCCCTCGGGACTTCCCGAAATTACTACTTGAACCGAACTATTATCGTTGGCTAAAACTACATTGGGAGTTTGTTCGAGGACGGCTTCTAATATATCCCTTTTAAATCCAATTAAAGCCACCATTTCGCCCCCCGAAGCAGTATCCATTAATTCGGCGCGACGCTTGACTAATTTTAAGCCAGTTTCAAAGTCAAAAACGCCGGCGACGTGGAGGGCGACATATTCTCCCAAACTGTGACCGGCAACGACATTAGGTTGCTCGGAATTATTTAGAATTTCTGCCGCTAAAATGCTTTCTACTACGAACAAACAAGGTTGAGTGTAGAGAGTTCGAGATAATTTTTCTTTGTCGCTTTGGCAGATTTCTGTTACCGACCAACCTAAGATTTTTTCTGCTAGTTCAAATTTGGTTTTAGCTGTTGGCAGGTTTAATAAATCTAAACCCATACCAACTTCTTGAGAACCTTGTCCGGGAAACACCCACGCTGTTTTTGTCAT
>CAZSTZ010000010.1:16502-38180 GCA_964609515.1 uncultured bacterium
CCATACCAACTTCTTGAGAACCTTGTCCGGGAAACACCCACGCTGTTTTTGTCATGTTTAATCTTGGGAATTGGGAATTGGGAATTGGGAATTGTTAATTGGGAATTGTTAATTGGGAACTTGTTAATTGTTAATTATCTATTCCCCATTGAAAAATTGCCGCGCCCCAGGTTAAGCCGGCGCCGAAACCGGAGGCGGCGATAACGTCTCCTGGTTTGACTTTTCCTTCGCGCACAAATTCATCTAAAGCTATAGGAATAGAAGCTGCCGAAGTATTGCCATATTTAGCAACATTACTAATAACTTTTTCTGGGGGAATATTCAAGCGTTCTGCTACTGCATCCATTATTCTTTGATTGGCTTGATGTAATAGCAGCCAGTCGATTTGTTCTACAGTCATATTAGCTCTAAAAAGAGCTTTTTCGATAGCTTCTGGTACTTTTTTGACAGCAAAACGATAAATTTCTTTGCCGTTCATGGTAATCGGTTGATAGGTACCTTTAGCAATCTTAATTCCTTCTATTAATTGGGTTGGTTGAGGTTGAAAAGAGAGATTTAAAGAAGAATTTTGAGTGCCATCGCTGCGGAGTTCAAATCCCAGGAGGCGATCGCTCTCGGAAGCTTGCAATACCACGGCCCCTGCCCCGTCACCAAATAAGACGCAAGTACGGCGATCGGACCAATCCACCCAGCGGGACAAAATATCGCCTCCGATGAGGAGGACATTTTGATAAAGGCCAGTTTTAATAAATTGGGAAGCCGTCACCAGGCCAAAAATAAAGCCAGAACAAGCGGCAGTGAGGTCAAAGGCCACGGCTTGCCTGGCCCCTAACTGTCCTTGTATCTGACCGGCGCTGCCAAAGAGGTCGTCAGCGGTGGAAGTGGCCAAAATAATTAAATCGAGCTCTGCGGGAGAAAGATTTGCCATAGCGATGGCCCGTTGGGATGCCAGAGTAGCGATCGCGCTGAGAGATTCCGTCGGTTCTGCCAAGCGGCGATCGCGAATACCCGTCCGCGAACTAATCCACTCGTCGGAAGTATCAACTATGCTAGATAATCCCCGATTGTCCAAAGAAACTGTTGGTAAGGCGGAACCGCTTCCAGTAATGGCAATGCCGATATTTGTCATCTGTCAATAATTAACTGTTATTAAAATTAGTGGAAAATAGCGAAAGCTATAGACCTCTTGCAAAAGTTTTAATTAAATCAATTCAAGAGTTTAAATACACAATTTAATCCCCTTTTGCCTCTTGCCTCTTGCCACATGAGCTGACTTCTGAAAGAAGTCTATTAACTGCTGCTGCCACTAACAGGGGTGGATGGTTTTTCCTTAACATATCGAGAGCTAATGCGTTCTAGCACCTCATTATCGATCGCCTCCTTCGCCAGACGAACAGCATTACAAATCGTCGCCCCTTGGGAAGAACCGTGGCCGATAATGCAAATTCCCGCCACTCCCAAAAGCAAACCTCCACCATGTTCCACATGATCTATCCGTTGCTTGATGCGCTTGAGATTGGGTTTTAGGAGAGCCGTACCGATTTTACCCCTCCATCCTTTAATTAACTCTTCTTTAAGGACTTGAAGTACCACATCACCTACAGCCTCGGCAAATTTTAACAAAACATTACCCGCAAAACCATCGCAGACAATCACATCAAACTCCGCCGAAAGCACGTCTCGCCCTTCCGCATTCCCCACAAAATTAATTTGAGAATTTTCTTGGAGCATCTGGTGGGTGCGTAGTGCCAGGTCGTTACCTTTAGAAGGTTCTTCGCCAATATTAAGCAGTCCTATCCTTGGTTTGGGTACTCCCAAAACATACTCGCTGTAAATTCCCCCCATCACCGCGAACTGTTCTAAATACTTAGGACGGCAGTCAACATTAGCACCGACATCGAGAATTAAAACCTGCTTTTCTGGTTTTAACGTCGGCAAGACTGCCCCAATAGCGGGGCGATCTATTCCTTTTAGCCGTCCCAAACGCAACAAGGCCGAGGCCATTGCCGCCCCCGAATGACCGGCAGATACCACGGCATCGGCCCGCCCCTGCTTCACCAAGTCCATTGCCACGTTAATAGAGGCTTTGGGCTTGCGTTTTAACGCACTCAAAGGCTCTTCGTGCATTTCGACAATTCCCTCCGCCGGAACTATTTCTGGGAGAGAAGAGTTGTTATTTTCTTTAATACAGGCTTCGATTTGCTCCGGTTCTCCCACCAGCAAAACTTCTACGCCCCATTTTTCTTGAGCTTCGAGGGCTCCTTTAACAATTTCGGCGGGGGCATGGTCCCCGCCCATAGCGTCTATTGCAATTCGTTTAGGTGTCGTTCCCATTGACCAAAGTTAGAGAAACCTTAAAGATTCTACCAATTACTAATCTTGCTTTATCTTTTATATTCTAGATTTTACCCGGTCTGGGTCATAATATCCTATCCTAAGAGGGCGATCGGGCGGACTTGCGGGGCTTGTGGATGTTAATTGTTAATTGTTAATTGTTAATTGTTAATTGAAATGTGGGAATTAGTTGGCTCTGGAGTCGTTTCTTTGTGGTTGGAGATGGCGGGAGTGGATCTCGCCGGACGAGATGCGGTTGCTATTCTTAAGTGGCAGGCCGGACTTCCAGAGTTAGTCGTACCAAATACTTCGGAGGGGGCCTTAACTTTAACTGCTGAGGAATATTTGGCTAGTTTGAGGGCAAAAGGACTGTTGAACTTGCCGACTCAGGGCGTCTGGATGCAGTCGGAGTTTGCCCCATTGGTCAGCGTGGCCGGAACTACGCCGATGCCGGGGGCCTCTCTGACTAAAATTGCTACGTCTTTGGCGTCTTTGGACGAGTGGGGGCCGAATCATCAATTTGAGACTTTAATTAGCGCTACGGGCCCTATTGAAAATGGGGTTTTGCGGGGAGATTTGGTGGTTAGCGGAGGGGGCGATCCGTTTTTTGTTTGGCAGGAGGCGATCGCTCTGGGAGTAGCTTTAAATAAATTGGGGATTAAAAAAGTAACTGGTAATTTAATAATTACTGGGGATTTCTGGATGAATTACCAGTTAAATCCTTATGTTGCCGGCGAGTTATTGAGACAAGGTTTAAATTCTCAATTGTGGTCTTCGGGGGTGAGAAATCTTTATTTTAAAATGCCCCCAGGAACGCCGGAACCTCAAGTAGCGATCGCTGGTTTTGTCATTTCCCAAAACTCAGTTTCTAATACTAAACCTTTAATTCGCCACCAATCTTTACCCCTAATTTATATCCTCAAACAACTCAACGTCGAAAGCGATAACGACTTAGCAGAAATCCTAGCAGGCGAACTTTTGGGAGGGGCAAAAAACATCCAACAAATTGCTGCTTGGAGTGCGGGAGTTCCCCAAGAAGAAATACAATTAATCAACGGTTCTGGTTTAGGAGAAGAAAATCGAGTTTCTCCCAGGGCGGCATCGGCAATGTTAAGAGCAATTCAACGTTATTTACAAACATCAAAATGGAATATTGCCGATTTATTCCCCGTGTCTGGGAGAGATAAAGGAACTTTAGAAGAAAGGAATATTCCCAAAGGGGCGGTGGTAAAAACCGGTACTCTTTACGACACGATCGCTTTGTCTGGAGTTTTACCCACAAAAGAGTATGGTTTGGTCTGGTTTACTTTAATTAATCGAGGTACGAATTGGGAAAGATTGCGCGAGGAACAGGATGTTTTTTTACAACAGATTATTCAGCAATTAGGCGCGGCACCGGTTCCGAGTTCTCTTAGTTATCATATTAATGGTAATCGATTGGGATTGGGTGCGAAAGAGCGGAATGAAGTAGTTTTCAATAAATAGTTTTTGCAACCCAGAAACCAGGTTTTTTGAAAAAACCTGGTTTCTTAATTCGATATGTAGTAAAAAATTGTAGTAAAAAAATGTAGGTTGGGTGGAGTGAAACGCAACCCAACAGCAGCAGTCAAAAAAAGTAACCCAGAAACCCGGTTTTTTTTTAACAATACCTTCGCCATTTTTGCGGAACAATGATAATTCGCGCGCCAGAAACCCGGTTTCTTTGAGAAACCGGGTTTCTTAAATCCCCATACCGATCGGATATTTGATTTTTGGCGAAGGTATTGTTTTAAAAAACCTGGTTTCTTAATTCCAATTACTTTGACTGGTACAATTGACTGGGCTTCATACTTAACCAAATTTGTTGTCCTGTTTCCTTAAATGCTAACACGACTGCATCGACCGACGAACCGATTTTTGGATATTCAGAGGGTGTCATCATACCTTCGTCTTTGAAATCTTTAATTTCCACTAGACCAGTAAACTTAATCCCTGGAAGTTCAACAAATATCCCAAATGGAAAATGCCTTGTAACTATCCCTGTTACTTTAGTTCCGACTTTCAAATAATCCTTGATTTCATCCCAACATTGTTCGTTAACCACTGTTAATTTTTCCTTGTAAATCTTTATTTAAAAGCTAATATTTATGAGATTGCTTCGGCTGTTTCAACGATTTCTCCAAAAGCTTAAAAAGTTTACCCGCCGCCTCGCAATGACAGCGGTAAATGTTTGCAACCCAGAAACCAGGTAATTCCGGCAAAACCTGGTTTCTTAATTCTCTAAGCAACATGAGGTTGGCAAATTGCTTTCATTGCTTGCAATAATTGAACCGACTGTTCTGGATAAAGCAAACTTAATTTAGGAAATAAATTATAAGTTGATGGTTCGCCTTTTTGAAGACAAACAAATTGATAATCCATCCCATTAGTTGTTAACCCCCAAACAGATTCTTGATGTTCCAAGGATTTATAAGCATAAGTCAGTAATTGTGGCAAACCCAGAGAAACATCAGTGCTAAATTTTTTAGTTTCAATTACCAAAATCCACAAAGCAGTTAAATTTGGTTCTGCGGGAACTCTGGTTGCTGCCAAAATATCCATTCTTCCCTTAATTTTTGTATCTTCATCTTCGATTTCAATATCGGCGATCCATTCTTCCAGAGTAATTTCTATATTAGGATGATAAAAACCAGATAACCACATCAAAGGAGAAACAAACAAAAACTTTACTTGTCCTTCTAAAATTTTGCCCTTATCGTAATATCTTTCAAAGTTTCTGGTAATTTCTCCTAATCGCTGTTCTTCGATTTCTGTTAAAGGTTCTAATGCCAGAAATGAAGCAAACAAACTTTGAATTTGTCTCTCCAATTTCAATAAATGATGAACGTCTGTTAAAACAAGATTGTTAGCATCTAAAGTAGTTGTCATTTTATTTAATCTTAAAGCGTCAATAAAAAAGTCGTAGTAAGGAGCCCGGAAACCAGGTTTTTTGGAAAAACCTGGTTTCTTAATCCTCTTCATCAACTAACATGAGGTTGACAAATTGCCTTCATTGCTTGTAATAATTGAACCGACTGTTTAGCATCTTCTAAATTTAGTCTGGGAAATAAATGATAAGTGGATGGTTCGCCTTTTTGAAGATAAACAAATTGATAATCCATCCCGTTAGTTGTTAACCCCCAAACCCATTCTTGATGTTCCAAGGATTTATAAGCGTAAGTTAGTAATTGTGGCAAACCAACAGAAATATTAGTGCTAAATTTTTTCGTTTCAATTACCAAAACCCACAAAGCACTTAAATTTGACTTTGCTGGAACTCTGGTTGCTGCCAAAATATCCATTCTTCCCTTAATAATTGTCTCTTCATCCTCAATTTCGATATTGGCGATCCACTCTTCGAGAGTAATTTTAATATTAGGATGATAGAAACCGGACAACCACATTAAAGGAGAAACAAACAAAAACTTTACTTGCCCTTCAAGAATGTCTCCATCAAAGTAGTAGCTTTTAAAGTTAGTTCTAAATTTTTCTAAATTTTCGCGATCGCTTTCAGTTAAAGGCTCTAGGGAAAGAAATGGCGCAAATGAATCGCTATAATTAAACTCTAATTTTAAGAGGCGATGAACGTCTCTTAAAACTAGATTGCTGGCATCTAAAGTAGTAGTCATTTTATTTAATCCTAAAGCATCAGTTAAAAAACTTTGTTTGCTGATAATTATACCACATCCCCTAATCTAACTAACAAAACTGGTTAAAATCCCTAAAACTTTCGGTAAATTATTAAGAGAATACTCTTCTAAGTCGAAAAATATCGTTTGAGCTTCTAACTCTAAAAATTGCCAATTAGTGCCAGTAGTAATCGCACCATAAATCTTAGGAATTTCGTTACCTTTACTCTGATTAAAAATTCGAGCCCCCACCATTTCCGCGATGCATTGAGCTAACCCACTTCTGAGGTTATCGTTTTTAGCTTCGACTAAGGCAACAACTGGCGCTTCGATTAAAAGTTGCTCTGGAGAAAGACTCAGAAGAAAGTCGCAAAAACCATTTAATCCTAATTCCATATCCACGTTAAATTCGATTCCAGAAAAAAGACTTATTTTATTATTAGAGCTTTTTTTAATTTCTGCCAAAATCGGCGCGATAATAAATTCAGAACGCGCTTTTTCAGAACTAATCGCCGTCGCTAATGGCAGGTAATATTCTAATGCTTCTTGGAGGAATTGACTGGGAGGAACTTCTGGCAAATTATTAAATTTTCCATAGATGTTAGAAATAGTTAGAGAAAATTTGCTTTTTAATTCGTCTAAAGTGAATTTACTGTAAGGCATTTTTTGATTTAGGGGTAATTAAGAAACCAGGTTTTTTGAAAAAACCTGGTTTCTGGAACTCAATTTGTAAGGTGCGCATTGCGCACCCTACTACTATAATATGTTAAGATGCAGCTTGCAGTGGTGCTTGGAAATTTTGCAACTTACAAACTGCTTTTAAAACTCGAACTAACTCAATCGAACGTTGAGATTCGAGTAAGTGTAATTCAGGCATTAACTGATAAGTTGGAGGATTTCCTTGCCGCATATAAACGAATAAATGTTGCAACCCATTAGTTGCCATTCCCCAGACAAAAGATTGCCTTTCCAGACTTTTATAAGCATAAGTCAATAGTTGCGGCAAACCTTGGCGAACTTCTACGCCTACCTCTTTCGATTCTATCACTAAAAGCCAAAAAGGTATGTTGTTTTCTGTAGGAATAGATTTGTTGACGGTAAGGATATCGAACCTTCCAGTTATGGTGTTATCTTCGTCTTCGATAACGATGCGATCGATGCCTTCTTCGATTTTAATTAAAATCGGATAGCTATAAAATCCAGCTAATCGCAATAACGGATATGTCGTTAAAGCTTTTACCTGACCTTCCGAACCTTTTCGTAATTTTAAATAAGGTCGAAAATCTGTCCGTATCCTTTCAAGTTCCTGCTGTTCGTATTCGGTTAAAGGTTCTAAAGATAAGAGGCCGTCGAAGGAAATTTCGTCAAAGGTTTCGACATATTTTAAGTTGCGTTCGACCTCCTCCAGAGACAATTGACTTGCTTTTAAGTTTGTCATTTTTAGAAGGTTGTTTGGTTGAGTTACTGCTACTAATAGCTTACCCAAATTTATCAAAAAAAATAGTAGGTGAGGGACTGAATTTTTTCTACTAAACCGTCTCTCGCCTTACTATTTATCTGCCAGATTAGATGGGTAAAAACTTAATTTCATCTTGATATTCACCCTCAAAAGAACACTCGGCAATTAAAATTAACTCCTCAAGATTATCGCCGATGCTGAGATTGGGATTGAGAAGAATAATTCCTGGTACATGACGACCGCTTGCTATGTGGTCTGCTAAATGAACTGGCATAGATGCGCGGTTGTTTGTCACTAGCAAAAAGTTATTTTCTTCGCACCAGCATAAAATTTCTGGATCTGGCGTTCTCTTGGGCGGATATCCTGGTTCTCCCACTGCTTTTACAATTAGATTTGGCAGTTTTATCCGAAGTTGATTCAGATAAGCAAAATCTACATTCTCATCTAGGAGATATTTCAGAGGCATTTTCTTCCTTTTTTGCTTTCCTTTCAGCTTTAATTTTACGCATTCTCAATGTTGATGGCGAGGGATTTTTCTGCTGTTCCTCCCACATTTTCTGACCGCGATCTATCCAATCTTTGAGATAAGCTCCCACGATTTCTCTGTTGTGTAAATAATAGAGAATAGTCGCATAAACCTGCTCTAATTCCAAAGTCAAATAACTCTCGGCAATTTCTTCTGGAGTCCGATCGCGATGAACGTAATCGAATAAAATAGTTTCTATCCCGACTCTCGTTCCCCTAACTCGAATATCGTCGGGGGCGAGAAAAACAAAATAATCTTCTAATTGCATTGTTAATCTCCTTACTGACCTGTCATACTATTTTCTATCTTAGGCGATCGCTCCCTAAAAAAATACCAAACTCCGATACAAGTGGAGTCAATCTTTTAAATTTGTCACTTTTAAAAAGTTTTAAAATTAAGTTACTGCGACTAAGATATTACCCGACTCTAGTTGCAAAAAGTCATCTGTTATCTGGTAAATGAGATTATTTTCACCGTCTTCTCCTTGGGCGTGAAAATAACCGGAGAGATTCAAATCTAAACCCAATAGTTCGAGGAGAGTTTTCTTAAATAACTCCAAACCTTCTTCGCTTACATCTGCACCGTAAAATAAATATCGCGTCCAATTAATCGGTTGCTTCTGCCAACACCATCCTCGCAAATATAAAGCTGTTTTTGTCTCGGGAAGTTGAATTTCTTGGAGATATTTTAGGCAAGCGATCGCCTTATCAAAATTTTCCGGTTCCACTTCCAACCAACCGCGAATAGAATAAAAATATGCCATGTTAATCAGTTTCCTTTTGCCAAATTACTACAATTCCACTTTTGTCTTCAATATATTGACTAACCTCTGGATGAGGTTCTTGTTTAAACCAAAATTCTGCTTGTTTTCCTTGCAATTGAGCTATAGCAATCCTAAACGGGTTGTCAAAAATTAAAAAGTAGAAAAAAAATCAGACATTCTGTTTTTTATCTACTTTTCTCTTTTCCTTTCTTGCTTTTTCTCTTGACTTTTGCCTTTTGCCTCTTGCCTTTTGCCTAAAAGCGACCAACTTTTGGACACAACTCAGATAGGACTGCTATAACCTAACAGTTTCCTTAATTTGATTTCTAGTTTTCTTATTTAGGAAATTGTGCGGTTTATTTGTTGCTGTCTGGGAATCTTTAGCTTGAATCAAAGCATTTTCTGTAATACTATCAATTTCCCTTCCCTCAATTTCTTGTGAAGTTCCACCCGTACATTCTCTAACATCCCGTTCGTATTGCTGTCCTGGTTGTTTACTTTTTTTGCCCGATTCATTTGTCATTATATGATTTTATTAACATAAATTTATTTTTAGCTCTTATTTAAGGATAACTCTAGGGGTACAATCTACTCAACTCAATTAATTAGGAGAAACATCAAATGGCAGCTAAAAAAATCCTCATGCTAGTCGGCGACTTCGTAGAAGATTACGAAGTAATGGTTCCTTTTCAAGCATTACAAATGGTCGGTCATATCGTCCACGCCGTTTGCCCTAATAAAACTGCTGGCGAAACGATTAAAACTGCCGTCCACGACTTCGAGGGCGACCAAACCTATACCGAAAAACCGGGACACAATTTCACTTTAAATGCCAGTTTTGAAGAAATAGACCCGGCAGACTACGATGCCCTCCTCATTCCTGGGGGTAGGGCGCCGGAATATATCCGCCTCAACGAGGAAGTTTTAGCAGTCTGCCGCCACTTCGCTTCTGCGGATAAACCGATCGCCGCCGTCTGTCACGGTTTATTAGTGTTATCTGCCGCCGGCCTCTTGGAAGGCAAGCGTTGTACTGCTTATCCCGCTTGCGGGCCCGATGTCATCCGGGCCGGGGGCAAATATTCTGAGGTTTCTGTTGATGAGGCGGTGGTTGATGGTAATTTGGTTACGGCCCCCGCTTGGCCCGCCCATCCGAAGTGGTTGGCCGAGTTTTTGAAGGTGTTGGGGACGAAAATCGAACTGTAGTGTTGTTTGTAGTAATCGCGCTCCGCGATTACTACGAACTTTATCGCGCTCCGCGATTACTACGAACAATTATTATTAACTTTTTAAAGCTTCTTCAACTAAAATGAGGCGATCGCTTCCCCAATACATATCGTCCCCTACGAAAAAGGTGGGAACTCCAAAAACTCCTTTTTGGGCCGCTTTCTCAGTAATAGCATCTATTTCTTTATTGATTTCTGAATCTTCTATGGCCCCCACAATTGCCTCTTTATCTAATCCTAATTCTGCCGCAATTTCTCCCAAGACTTCTGAGGAAGCAATATCCAAATCTTTGAGATAATAAGCTTCCAAAACTGCATCGATTAACTCTTCAAATTTTCCCGATTTTTTAGCTGCTAAAGCTGCCGCGCTGGGAGGGCGATTATTCATCGGAAAGCGAGATGGCATCTTAAAAGGAACCTTGTAATATTTGCTCCAATCGTTAATATCTTTCATCAGATATTTAAGCTTACTTGGTATTTGACCTGGACCGGGATTTTCTATCCGTTGCCAGAGCATTCTTAAATCGATTGGATAATAATTAATCTCGCATTGATAGCGTTCGATTAAACCGGGAAGTTGCGTTTTTGCTAAGTAAAAAAAAGGACTGCTAAAACTGAAATAAACGTCAATAGTTTTGCTCATAATTACCTCAAAAAATCCCTAATTATCAAACCGATTATATCATCAACGGTCCCATTCCCCATTCCCCATTGCCAAACGTTAAGAAATGTTAAGCTTTGTTTCATTTTGTTTCTATTTGCTCTGAGGATAGGCATCAATACCCGAAACCGTAGTACCATCCTTTCTTGTAACTATAAAAAAGATTGGAGAAGACCTTTGACACTACGGGTTGCAGTTGTTGGAGGAGGTCCGGCGGGTTCGTCTGCTGCCGAGACTCTGGTAAAAGCTGGAATTGAAACTTATTTATTCGAACGCAAACTTAATAATGCGAAACCCTGCGGCGGCGCTATTCCTCTGTGCATGGTCAGCGAGTTTGACCTGCCACCGGAAATTATCGATCGCCAAGTCCGCAATATGAAGATGATTTCCCCTTCTAATATTGAAGTGGACCTCCATCTCATCAAAAAAGACGAATATATCGGGATGTGCCGCCGAGAAATTTTGGACGGTTTCTTGCGCGACCGGGCCGCTAAGTTGGGGGCCAATCTGATTAACGGGACGGTTCATAAATTGGACATTCCCGCTGGAGATAAGGAACCCTACACCCTCCACTACGCTGACCACTCGAACGGTTCGGCCCAAGGGATAATGAAAACTCTCAAAGTCGATCTGGTCATCGGGGCAGACGGGGCCAACTCTCGAATTGCCAAGGCCATCGAAGCAGGGGATTATAATTACGCGATCGCTTTCCAAGAGCGCATTCGCCTGCCGGAAGATAAAATGGCCTATTACCAAGACCTGGCAGAAATGTACGTTGGTAACGATGTTTCCCCCGACTTCTACGCCTGGGTGTTCCCGAAATACGATCACGTCGCCGTGGGCACCGGGACCATGAAAGTCAACCAAGCAAAAATCAAACAACTGCAAGCAGGGATCCGCACCCGCGCTGCCAAACGCCTCGAAGGTGGCGAAATTATTAAAGTGGAAGCTCACCCGATCCCCGAACATCCTCGCCCCCGTCGCGTTCGCGGTCGCGTTGCGCTGGTGGGAGATGCTGCGGGAACGGTTACGAAGTCTTCCGGGGAGGGCATTTATTTTGCCGCCAAGTCCGCCCGGATGTGCGCCGAAACTATTGTCGAAGCTTCTAACAACGGTGCCCGCATCCCCACCGAAGCAGACTTGAAATTATATCTCAAGCGGTGGGATAAGAAATACGGCATGACTTACACGGTGTTAGATATCCTGCAACGGGTATTCTATCGCAGCGATGCTACCCGCGAAGCTTTTGTGGAAATGTGCGCCGACCTCGACGTTCAGAAGATGACTTTCGATAGCTATCTTTACAAAACCGTAGTACCTGCCAATCCTTTAGTACAGTTAAAAGTAACTGCTAAAACTATCGGTAGTTTAATGCGAGGCAACGCCTTAGCTCCATAACTATCAATAAAAGTTTTTGTTACAGTAGGGTGCGCATCGCGCACCTTATTTTTTGTTTTATGTATTATTAAGAATAACAAAGTATACAAACCCGCGACGAGCAGAACGTCTCTGCACAAAAGCTGTCAAAATTGCTATACTAGAAGACCGAGCGATAAACCAGGTTTTTTGAAAAAACCTGGTTTCTCATGATACCGAAAAACCCAGACAAAATTAAAGGCGATCGTATGCAATACCAAAAGATCGTTACCATAGAACCAGGAAAGCGAAGGGGTAAACCCCGTATTCGGGGCATGAGAATAACAGTCTATGACGTGCTTTCTTATCTAGCTTCTGGGATGACTGACGAAGAATTGCTTGATGATTTTCCCTACTTAACTAAAGAAGATATTATAGCTTGTCTTAGTTATGCTACCGAATATCGTTAACTCCTAGAAGAACCATCTTGTTCGTTATTTATACATGAACGCAAACCAACTCCAACAACAAGCATCGCAACACTTCCTGCGCGGGGAATATAAGGAAGCCGTAACCTGGTACGATCGCGCCCGCCAGTCTAACCCCCATTTAACCTCAAATTATTGGTATTTGGGATTGGCTTTGCTGCTGGCAGGAGAGGAAGCGGAAGGGCAGGCAGTATGGTTTTCAGTTTTGGCGGAGGCAAATGGGGTGTATCCCAATTTTGAAACGAACCAAAAAGTTATCGCTTTTTGGGAATGGGGAATAGGGAATGGGGAATTGCCAAGAGAGTCTTTTTACAAATATGGGATGCTCCCGGCAAATGTCGAAGAAAGCGATCGCCACCTCGCCGAGTTAGTCCATATTTTGACGGCAGAAGGAGCTCGCTGCCTCCACGAAGGCCAGTTGCAGCCGGCAGAAATTATTTATCGGCAACTGCTGGAAGTTGATGGCGATAACGCCGAATTTTATTATTATTTGGGTAATGCTATTGCTTTCCAAGGTAGAGAAGATGAGGCCGTTGTTTGTTGGCGGCGGGCAGTTGAATTAAAACCGGATTTTTTGGCGGTTTATCAATCTCTGGCCAGTCTGTTTTACAGATTAAAAGAATTTAAGAACGCTATTCCTTATTATTTAAAAATAGTTGAGATTAAACCAGATTGTTATCGGAGTTATTACTATCTGGGATTGTGTTTTTGTCAAGTTAATAAGTTAGCCGAAGGGATTAATTGTTTTCGAGTTTGTTTGAAAATTCAACCCGACTATTCCCCTGCTTGGGGAGATTTGGGAATTAGTTTGTTGAAAGCTGGAAAATTGGAGGAGGCGATCGCTTCTTTGCAAAAAACTGTTTTTTTGGTGGGCTCCTAGCACCCTACTTTGGGTTTTGAAGAGGGAGAAATTTATTTACAATTGAGGGAAGTTTTAACTAAAAAGGGAGATTTGAAAGGGGCGATCGCTCTTTATCAAAAATCCTTAGAAATCTTCCCCGAATTAGCAGCAGAAAACGCTTTCGATTTTGGTCGTGTTTTAGCAGACGATATTGCCGAAACTTTGCCAAAAATAACTCATCAAAACCAAGCCACAATACCCGCCCCTGACGGTGGCTATCAATCTAGTTTAGATTGGGCATTTGTTAACGGTTTAGATACTACAAATTATCTCGATATTTATCCCCCAAATACTCTCGAACTCCGTCCGCCTCGAACAGCAGATGGCACGCCCCATTTTAGTTTTAGATTTGGCAATAAAATTAATTTACCCGCAGCATTTGTGGTGACAATTCCCAACGGGCGTTATTGGTTGGACGAACAGCAAATAACCAGCGCCGTCATCGCTTCAGATAATAAGATATTGGGAGATATTTCGCCTCAATTTCCAGTTTTTAGTCCCGGTCATCCCGAAAACGATCCGAGTAAAAATAGAATTTTTACTTTAAACAATTTACCGCCTTTTCAAGAAATTAAAGGAAGCGTAGTAGTTCGATCGGGAATTTTAAATTACACTTATTTTCATTGGATGTTTGATATTTTGCCGCGAATTGAATTACTTCGTTGCGGTGGCAGAGATTTTAAGAAAGTTGATAAGTTTTTAGTTAACAATTCCTTGCCGTTTCAGAGAGAAACTTTAGAAAAATTGGGCATTCCAAAACAGAAGATATTAGAAGGCGATGTTGCATCCGCAACGCTGCGCGATGTTACATCCGTAACGCTGCGCGAACGCGAAGCGTGCCGGACGGCTTATCGCCACCGCCACATCCTCGCCAATAATTTAATAGTGCCCTCGTTTCCGGGCAGCATTGCTTGGATGCCAAAATGGGCTTGCGATTTTCTGAGAAGAGAATTTTTGCCAGCAGAAGTTAACGAGAAAATAGAACGGTTATATATTAGTAGAAAAGATGCCAGCCATCGGCGCTTAATTAACGAAGAAGAAATAGTTAATTTGTTGGAAAAATTTGGTTTTAAAAGCGTCGCGTTAGAAGGGATGTCCGTAAGTCAACAAGCGACGTTATTGGCTAATGCTAAAGTAGTAGTTTCTCCTCACGGCGGCGGCCTGACTAATCTGGTATTTTGTAATAAGGGAACTAAAGTTATAGAAATTTTTTCCCCAGAATACGTCTATCATTGTTATTGGTTGGTTAGCAATATTTTAGGATTAGAATATTATTATGTTTTGGGAGAAAAGCCAGAAGGTTTTTATTTACATCAATTTTTAAATCCCAACCCTCGCTTGGAGGATATTTTGGTTAATCCTCAGAAATTGCTGGACGTTCTTAAGTTTGCCCGAGTCATGTCTAAAAATGGGCCAGTTCGAGAACGGCCCAAAGGCCCTTGACTAGCTATTTTGAAAATTTTTACGAAAAAGTGTTCGGGCTCTTCCCAAAACTCAAAAAACTGTGTTATCCTAAATAACGAGATTGAATTTCGGTTGCAGTGTTTGTTTCGAGTATTGATTGGTATGTTTCCCTTTCGTCTGGACAGGCTCCTCTCCGAAAACTTAACCTCTACGCTCATTGAATTTTGGAGATAGTCCATGTCTATTTACGTTGGTAATCTTTCTTACGACGTTACCCAAGAAGACCTTAGTGCCGTGTTTGCAGAATACGGTTCCGTCCAGCGCGTACATCTTCCTACGGACCGGGAAACTGGGCGCGTGCGTGGTTTTGCCTTTGTGGAAATGTCCACAGAAACTGAAGAAACTGCGGCCATTGAAGCCCTAGATGGGGCCGAGTGGATGGGTCGCGATATGAAAGTTAACAAAGCCAAACCTCGGGAAAACCGTGGTTCATATGGCGGCGGTGGCGGCGGTGGCGGCGGTCGTCGCGGTGGCGGCGGTCGCTATTAAGAGCGTTCAGACGAATAGTTTTCACCCGTTCGCTTAATTAACAATTAGAAAAAGCTCCGGCATTCGTGCTTGAGCTTTTTCTGTTTTTTGGGAATGGGCAATTAACAATTAACAATTAACAATTAACAATTAGCAATTAACAATTAGCAATTAGCAATTAACCTCACCGTTTGCCCAAAGGGAAACCGTTCCAAATCCAAACCGCCGGGAGTAACTACCCACAACACTGGCAGGGGTGGAGATTCGTCGGGAAAAGTGCCGTAACCGTCGGTGAGATAAACGCAGACTGCCGTACTCTGCCAATCCCAATTTTTGCTAACTTTATCGAAAAACGGAACAAACGAAGTACCCCCACCGCCCACCGGTCGGGGAAATTTGGCATTGGCATCGAGCTCGTAAGGACCTTTTGCATGGGCATCGACGTAATATAACTGACATTCTAGGTGGGGGTAGGAGTTGAGGATGCCGGCCACTTCGCTGAGAAAGAGACGCATTTGCTCGTCGCCGATGGAACCGCTGGTGTCGATCGCGACAAACACTTGCACCGACTCTCCCTCCAAACTCTCCAAATACAAACCCCTACCGATAAAGCGGCGATCGAATCCCATAAAATCCGTCGGCGTTTTCACCAAATACCGCCAGAGATAGGAACGCCAGTCCAGTTGCGCCTCCCTTAAGGCCCCCAATTCCCGATCCATGCCGGCGGGGATGCTGCCTTGACTCTTGCAGGAGCTGGCAATAACCATCGCCTGCTGCATCGCCGCCCGCCAGTGCGCTTCTATAGCTGCTTTCTGGGTTCCGTCCAAACTGCCGCCCCAAAAGCGATCGCCGTTTTCCCCCTCGCCCCTACTCCCACCTGGGGCATCGGCGGGGACACCATCTAATAAATCTAGAAGAGAAATCGAATAACGAGTCGCGTTTTGGAGAATAATTTCGTAAATTTCCTCGACGCTTAAATGTTCCAATTTGGGGTCGCGGACTCCTCCCGGTGGCAGTTCAAAAACTCCATTTTCGGCGATCGCCCCGTTAACGACGATATCGGCGGCAATATTCCAGAGAGTCGGTTCCCGCTGCCCTCGCCTGGTGGGATGTAACAAGGCGGCGTGCAATACTTCGTGTAGCAGGAGGCC
The DNA here is from genome assembly GCA_964609515.1 of uncultured bacterium. GTDB lineage: Bacteria > Cyanobacteriota > Cyanobacteriia > Cyanobacteriales > Microcoleaceae > CALKCV01. Next base: position 32,944 of record CAZSTZ010000010.1, read on the forward strand.
GGTTACTTGGGACTCTGGCAGACTTCTGATAAAATCGGGATTGAAAAAAACATCTTTGCCGTCGGTTCCCGCCGTCGGCAGGATTTCCGAACAGTAGAAATTGGTAAACAGGGCTAAAGTCGCAAAAAAAGGAGACTCTTTTCGCAGTCGCAAAACGGAAGCGCTAACGATGCGTTCGATATCTGGTGGTAGTTTCATTTTGGGTAATGGGTAATGGGTAAGCTCGAATTACCGATTTAATTCATCTGGATCGATGCCTAAAGAGCGCAATCGATTGGCTAATTCTTCGGCCCGTCGTTCGGCCTGCTCTCGGGCCTGTCGTTCTTGCTCTTGCCGAACTTCGGCCCGGACTCGTGCCTGCCGTTCTTGTTCTCTTGCCTCATCTGAAGTTAGATATCGGTTGCCTGCATTATCGTACCAGTACAACCATTCTCGGGTAATCCCTTGATAAGTTCCCATGCTCGTACCGATGCCCAAACCTATTTCTGGCATCCACGCTGGATTATCATCCACTAACTCGTATTCCCCTCGTCCGTTGAGGCGGTAAACCGTCAATCGACGCTTGCGCTTTCGCAAAGGTGCGTAAATTACATAGTACAATACTCCCCGTTGGGCGTAGATTCTTTTTTTCTTTTTATATTCGCCACCGGGACTTTTCGATACTACTTCTAAAGCTAAAGTGGGAACTACTCCATTTTCTTCCCAGGTAACGTAACTCAATCGCAGGTTGGGTTCCCTGATTCGTTGGACTCCGAGACAGAGAAAGCCATCGGGGGCGATCGCGCTTTGGTTTGGGTCGTAGTACCAGCCGACATCGATGCCAAAAAACCAATCGTTTCGGTTGGTCCAAATAAATGCTAGAATAGCTTCTAGCAAATGAGCAATTTTATCTTGTAGTTCGCTATCCACTGGTTTGTCGTCTTGATAGGGTAGCTCTTCCATCGTGGGAAGATGCTGTTGGGTCGTGTAATCTGATGTTAGCATTTTTGGTGTTTTTTGTTAACTAGATTTTTTGGTTTAATTAGAGTTGGCTGTAAGTGCCGCTACGAGCGATCGCGAGCCTATCGTGCATCAGCTAACTTACTTTTTCAGACCTCGACCAAAAAGAGTCAGCGCATCATTTATAGACTTGCTGAGTTTTTTGTCTTTTTTCGCCATTATAGCCAAAGCGCCCTTTTTGCCGATCGCCTCCATTTGCCGACAGATATCTACTACAAATAACTGCACCCACTCCGCAGTTGCCACTCGACTCAACCAACTAAAACCGTTATAACCTTCGCTGGCATCTTTGGCGCGGACTGCGAGACCGACGGTGGTAGCGTAACGCACCGACGGTTCGGAGGGAAAGGGTATCGCGTCGCCTTCTCCCGCGAGAATGGCTTCCAGTTGGGGCAAGTTTTTATAGACGGCGATGTATGCTTTAAATTCGGCGGTAGTTTCTTCGCCGATCGCCGGTATCGTATCTAATCCCACGGAATGCAATTTGCTCGCCATTTCCCAGGAACGGGGGGAAGGCCAGGCCGGTTGTTGGGGGTCGAGTTTGTGCAGGAGGGTGGGACGGTAGGAGAGAAAGGCGATGATTTGTTCGTGCAGTTTGGAGGCGATCGCGTATTCTTTGAAACTGTCGAAGTCGGGTTCTACTTTCAGATGGAGAAAGCGGTTTGCCAGGGGTGTCGGCATATCGAATACTGCGGCCCGGTCTTCTTTGCGGTTGCCCGCCGCCCACACGAACCAGTTAGGCGGTACCGTATAATTTCCTACTTTGCGGTCTAATATCAGTTGTTGCGCCATGCCCTGCATTGCAGGCGGTGCCATATTGAGTTCGTCTAGGAAGAGGATGCCTTTGCCTTCCGTCGGCAAAAATTCTGGGGGATACCATTTGGAGATGCCGTCTTCGGCGACCGGCAAACCGCGCAAGTCGGTGGGGGCGAGTTGGGAGAGGCGCACGTCGATAAAGCCCATTTTTTGCTGTCGGGCAATTTGGGCGACGATGCTAGATTTGCCGATGCCCGGCGGTCCCCAAATCATGGTGCTGATTTGGAGTTTTTTGCTAACTAGGTTGTTGAGGTAGTTTTTGAGTTCTATTGGCGTCATTGGAAATAGGGAATGGGGAATAGGGAATTGGGAAGTGACAAGTCATTAGCAATTAGCTAAAAACTTCTTTTTGAACCCCGGTGGGTTTTGGCGATTCTCAGGGCCCGTTCGCTGACTTGGGGATGTTTCATTACGGCAGCGCGGACGCTGTGGTTGTCGTCTTCTGCCAAATATTCTAGCAAATCCTGCGGTAGTTTAGGATTTTCGGCTACTGCTTGGCGAATTTTGGGATTTTTGTGTTCTGCTAGTTCCTCCAGAGCGCTCGCTGGCGTTTTGGGATTTTTGGCGATCGCGTCCGTCAAGGATGGTACTTTGGTCGCCCATTCTTCGAGAATTTTGGGTGGAGTATTCTGGTGTTTGGCGACTAGATCGCGGATCATTTGATTTTTTTGCTCTGCCAGTTTTGTTAGCAGGGTAGGGGAGAGATTCTCGTTTTCGATCAAAGCGCTGCTTGCTTCGCGATCGCGAGCTAGTTTTTCTACTAGGCGATCGGGGATTTTGGGATTTTTAGCTACTGCTTTCCTGATGGAACTGTCTCTTTTATCTGCTAGTTTTTCGAGAACGCTTTCGGGAGTGTTGGGGTTAGCGCCGATGTTTCTTAGGATCCCGCTGCTCGCCTTGTCTGCCATCAATTCTAAGATAGTCGAGGGCGTGCCGGGATTTTCGGCTACTGCTTGTTCGATTTGGGAGTTTTTTTGACTTATTGCCCATTCCAGGAAGGACTCCGGCACCGAGGGACATCTCAGGAGTTCCAGCAAAGTTTCCTGGGGCATCTCTTCTAAGAAGTTAGGATTTTCCAGCAATAAAAGGGAGAAAACTGGATTTTCGAGCAGCTCGAAAGGAAAAGTTGCTCCCAATTTTATCAATACCTGGGTGGGGGTGTTGGGGTTAGCCGCGAGGTTTTGGCGAATTTTTTTATCGCGATTTTTTGCCAGTTCTTCTAATAATTCGGGACTGGCGTTTGGGTTGGTGGCAACTGAGCGCGCCAAAGCGGTGCTAGTCTTGGCTAGTTCCTCTAGGCGAGCGAATCCGGTATTTTCTGCTATTGCTTCTTGTTCTGGGGTTAGTTCGTTGGTAGTATGGTTTGTCATGGTTCGAGCGGTCGGCAGAATTTGATTAGTAGTTTATCCTATTTTGGGAATGGGGAATTGGGAATTATTTATTATTTATTATTATCGCTTTTTCTTGATTTCATACTCATACTCATACTCATACTCATACTCAAAAATCTTGACAAATCTAAATTGATGTGTTAAGCCTTCGCTCTAAATTATCTTTAGCTGCCGCCCTGACGATGCGGTTGCCGTCGGCGGCTAATAGTTGGAGAGTTTCGATAGGAGTATTGGGATTTTGGGCGATGGCGCAGCGTTCCAACCAGAGGAGCGATCGCCCGTTTCTTGCCAGAACTTTTGCCGGCATTTGGGGATGCCAGAGGGCGATCGTCCGAGCTAGCTCGCGACCGCGAGGTTTATCTATAATTAGCTCTAGCAAAACAGGCAATTCTTCGGGTTTTTCCTTCAAATAGCGCGAGACAATTTTTTTCGTGGCTTTAGTGAAATCGGCAAAAAAATCAGAACATTGCTTTGGCGAATGCTTGGGTAAACTTGCAAAGCAATTGAAAACGTTTTGGCTGTCAGATGACATAAATTTAAAAAACCCTTTTCCTAATGCATTGGCGGCAGCGCCACTGGGGATTTTATAAAATTTTGAATCGCGCCAGAACTTCAGTGTCAGCTCGAAGGGAGCTCGCTCGTTAGCAGCAATGGCCTTGCGAACGTAGTAGTTTTTGTCTTCTACTAACTGCTGAATCGCACTTTCGGGCAGTTGGGGGTTGCTCGCCAGAAGTTCTCGGGTTTGCTCTCTTTTGCTGCTAGCGAATTTTTCTAAAAGATGTTTGGGAGTGCTGGGGTTGCAGGCGAGGCGATCGCCAACGGCATCTCCCTCCTCCCGCTCTAATTGTTCCAAAATCTCGACGGGAGTATTAGGGTTAGCGGCAAGACTTATCTTTAATTTTGGATCGTCTTTCAATTGAGAGCGTTCTAACTTTTCTAACACCGCCTTTGGAGTATTGGAGTTGGAGGCAACTGCCAGCAGCACTTCTGGAGCCAAGGTCGAGAAACCCGGTTTTTTGGAAAAACCGGGTTTCTGAAATGCCTCTTCTAACAAATAAGCAGGAGCGTTAGGATTTTGGGCAACTGAAGTTCGCACCTCTATACTTTCATCCAGGGCTAACAACTTCAGCAATTCGGGAGAAGCGCTCGGGTTTTGGCCAACGGTGGCTCGAACCTGACTGTCGCTATCTTTCCCTAACTTTTCTAACAAGTGGAGAGGAAGGGAAGGGATGGAAGCGACTAGGCAGCGAAACTCTATTGCTTTGTGTTTTGCTAAGGACTCGAAGACAAATTCGGGAACTAAACCTATAGCTGCTAAAATATGGAAAAAGTAGCTATCGGCAATATCTTGCCAGCGATCGAGTTGTTCGCCGGAAAAGACATTGATTCGATTTGTGAGGCGGTGAAGTTCCTCTTGCCAGTTTTCTTGGAGCTCGCCGGCATAGTTAACCATTAGTTGAACCTCCAGCGCTACAGCTTTGTTTTGGGAGCGAGCTAATACTTCTAATATAGCGTGGGGAGTTTGGGAGTTCCTCGCCAGCTCCAGACACAATTTTTGGGTCCATTCAAGAGCGATCGCCCATTCCATAAAAGAAATTGGCACGACGGCACACTTAAGAAAACTGGTCATCGTCTTTTGGGGAATTTCCTCTAATAAATTGGGATTTTCTAATAACAATAAAGGAAACACCGCATTTTCTAATACTTCCTGGGGAAATTCCTCCCCCAGTTTCCACAATACTTCCGTCGGTGTATTGGGATTAGCCGCCACATTTTTCCTAATAAAATCTTCCTCCCTATCTGCTAATTCCGTCAAAATTTCGGGAGTTGCGTTAGGGTTATTGGCAACCAGACCGGCAACGGCGGAATTAATTTTTGCCAGTTCGCTCAAGCGATCGGGCGGGGTTTTTTCGTTGGTGGCTTCTTGATGTATTTGTTCCATAGTTGAATGTTGATAAAGATAGAAATGGTTCCGTACCGGGTAGAAATGGTTCCGTACCGGGTAGAAATGGTTCCGTACCGGGTAGAAAT
>CAZSTZ010000010.1:38280-60554 GCA_964609515.1 uncultured bacterium
ACCGGGTAGAAATGATTGCGTACCGGGTAGAAATGATTGCGTACCGGGTAGAAATGATTGCGTACCGGGTAGAAATCATACTGCATTGGATTGCTGAGATTTCAAGTTTTCCTTAGCTGCAGCCCTGACGATGCGGTTGCCGTCGGTGGCTAATAGTTGGATAGTTTCGATAGGGGTATTGGGGTTTTGGGCGATGGCGCAGCGTTCCAACCAATAAAACGATCGCGCGTTTTTCTCCAAAACCTTTACCGGCATTTCGGGATGCAATAGAGCGATCGCGCCAGCTACAGGAGATGGTTTTTTGATGTGTTTAACTATTAGTTCTAGTAACAGAGGCAATCCTTCCGGCTTTTCCCTATAAAACCGCAAAAGGATCGGTTTAAGATCGATTTTCTTTCTATATTTTAATAGCTCCGAGATACTTTTTTCTAAAAAAGAAAACGGTGCTTTGGGATTGACAGCAACGGCCCTTCGCACTCTAACCCGTCTATCTTGGAATAATTGCTCTAAAACCGCAAGTGGAACGCTAGGGTTTCTCGCCAGGGCGCTGCGAACCAAATAACTCTCGTCTTTTGCCAGCAAGTGTATAATATCTTCTGGAACTTGAAGATTGTCTGCCACCGACATTCGCACTCTATCTCTGGTACTGTTAGCAAATTTTTCTAAAATATATTTGGGAGTGCTAGGATTGCTTGCAAGACTCTCCCGAATCACCGGCCTGTTGTCGCTCTCAAATTCCTCCAATATATAGACTGGGGTGTTGGGATTGAGCGCCAGCATCTTTTTTAACCTTCGATTTCTCTTTAATTTAGAGCGAGCTAACTCCTCTAACACTGTCATTGGGGTATTTGAGTTAGAAGCAACTTCTAGAAACGCTTCATCGTCGCCGGCTAAATTTTCTAATAAGCACTCCAAAGCGTTAGGACTTTTTGCGACTTTACGTCTGACCTCCCTTTGTTCGTCTGTTGCTAGCCGCTCTAAAACCTTTGGGGGAACGTTAAGATTTTCGGCAACCCAAGCTCGCACCTCAAATTCTTTATCCAGGGATAACTTTTCTAATAGCTCGGGAGGAGCGCTCTGGTTTTTAGCAACCGTCGCTCTTACCCAACAAGCGCGATCGCCTGCTAACTGTTCTAACAGATAAAGAGGAAGGCGCTCCGTCGAAGCAGCAAGACAACGAATACTTATTTCATAGTGGTTTGCCAGTAACTTGAGAAAATCTTCGGGAACTAAACCCATAGCTGCTAGAATCGGGAAAAAGTAGCGATCGCCATCGTCTGGCAAATGATACCTAAGATTGGAAATCTCTTGACATCTAATCATCTGGAGGCGAAATTCCTCTTGCCAATCTCCTTCAAGTTCGCCGACACAGTTAACGAGAAGTTGCGTCTCTTCAGGATCGGCTAATTGCTCCAATAAAGTTCGCGGAGTTTTGGAGTTCATCCTTAAAGATAAACTTACTTCAGTATAGTAGCGAATTTCTTCTGCCCATTCTATAAAAGAAATCGGCACCTTAGGACACTTGAGAAAATTAACAATAGTCGCTCTGGGAATTTCCTCTAATAAATTAGGATTTTCTAATAACAATAAAGGAAGCACGGCATTTTCTAATACCACCTCGGGAAATTCCTCTCCCAACTTCCACAATACCTCCTTGGGCGTATTAGGATTAGCCGCCACATTTTTCCTAATAAACTCCTGCTTTTTGCAGGCTAATTCCGTCAAAAGTTCCGGAGAAGCGTTAGGGTTATTAGCAACTAAACTGGCAAGAGTGGAATTAATTTTTGCCAGGGCCCTCAAACGTTCGGGCGGGGTTTGTTCGTTGGTAGCTTCTTCGTGTATCTGTTCCATAGCTGGGAATTAGGAAAGTTTGGCATCAGCCATACCAGAGGTAGGAACCTTCATCGTAGGGCCCGAGTCAAGGTCCAAGATTTATCCTGGCAACTGACAATTAAATATGATAGCATCAATAAAGGTTTAACGAGGAATAAACTCTTAAACTAATTAAATCGGGGTTGCCAAAAATCTGTACTTTTTTAGTTGCTAGGGGTAAATCTCGTAGCAACTAACAACTAACAACTGACAACTAACAAAAAATGGAAATTTTTCTCACCCTTACAGTCTTAATCTTAGCCTTAATCGGCTTCATCGGCGAATGGTTTCCCGCCGATTTTACCGCTTTAATTGTAGCCGTCGCCTTAATGTTTCTAGGATTAGTAACCCCAGAACAAGGAATCTCAGGCTTTAGCAACCCCGCCACCATCACCGTCATGGCAATGTTCATCCTCAGCGCTGGTATTACCCGCACCGGAGTAGTTCAAACCGTGCGCGACTGGCTCCTACAATGGGGAGGAAAAAACCTCACCCAACAAATCTTTGTTATGGGCGCAATTGTCGGTCCTATTTCTGCAATTATTAATAATACTGCAGTAGTTGCCATCTTCTTGCCCATCGTCGAAGATTGGTGTAAAAAACAGGAAATTTCTGTTTCTAAAATCCTCATGCCCCTGTCTTTCGTCTCTATATTAGGAGGCACGATCACCTTAATTGGAACCTCAACAAATATCCTTGCCAGCGGCGTTTCCAAACAATTAGGTTACGGAGAATTTGGCTTATTTCAGTTTACATCTTTGGGGATAATTGTCTTTATTATTGGTTTAATTTACTTAGCATTTGCCGCCCATAAATTATTACCAAATGGCAAAAAAACTACTGTCAATACAGTAGAAAAAAGTTACGGTTTAAAAGATTATCTCAGCGAACTGGTAATCGCCCCTCGCTCTAGCTTAATCGGCCAAACTTTGCAACAAAGCGAAATTCAGCGCAAGTTCGATTTAGACGTACTGGAATTAATCAGAAATAAAGCTCGTTTTGCCCAACCTTTAGCAGATAAAGAATTAAAAGCGGGGGATATTTTAGTGGTACGTTGCAATCGAGACGACTTGCTCAAAATCAAAGAAGAAAGAGGATTAGAAATTTTACCCGAAGTTCAGTTTAAAGACGAACCAATAGAAGAAGTATTGACTTCTGGAGAAGAAAAAATCGGCGAAGTTTTGATTTTATCCAACTCTCGTTTAATCGGTACTACTCTCAAAGATATTAGGTTCAGACAGCGCTACAACGTCACCGTTATTGCCATTCGCCGAGGGGCGGAATTATTAAAAGGAAGATTGGGAAAAATTCCCTTGCGTTTTGGCGATTTGTTATTAGTACAAGGCCCCAAACAAAGCTTTATCGGCTTGCAAACAACTCGGGAATTGCTAGTATTAGAACAGCGAAATGCGGAAAATTTGCGACAGCAAAAAGCCCCTTTCGCTTTAGGGATTGTCTTAGCCGTTATCCTCCTAGCAGCCTTCAATATAGTACCGATTTTAGTCAGCGCTTTAGCCGGAGTTGTCTTAATGGTATTAACCGGCTGTCTCAAACCAGGTGAAATTTACGGCGCGGTGCGTTGGGATGTAATTTTCCTCTTAGCGGGTTTAATTCCTCTGGGAATTGCTATGGATAAATCGGGCGCAACTCAATGGTTAGCTACCGGTTTATTATCAGTAGGGGGCCATCTTTCCGGTTATTGGATTTTAACTTTTTTCTTCATCGTCACTACTTTATTAACTTCCATTCTCTCCAATAATGCTTCCGTTGTTTTGATGATTCCTATTGCCGTAGAAGTAGCAAAAAGTTTAGAACTAAACCCCTTAGCATTTATGTTTGCCGTAACTTTTGCTGCTTCTAATAGCTTTTTAACCCCCATCGGCTATCAAACAAATACAATGGTTTATAGCCCGGGCGGTTATAAGTTTCTAGATTTTATCAAAGTAGGAGTTCCTTTAACTCTTTTAATGACAATTGTTATCCCGTTATTAATTATCTGGATTTACGGTTTGTAGTAATCGCGGAGCGCGATAGTTCGTAGTAATAGCTTCAGCGATTTTTGTCAAACTTGATGGAGACGACTAAAGTCGTTACTACGAACATTTTTACGAAAAAAGAGTGTAAACGGTCAATAAAATTGTGACAACAAAATCTCTAAAAACTGTTGAGTTATTTTGCGGCATTGGTGGTTTTAGAATAGCTGCCGATGCCCAAGGTTTAACGACTATTTGGGCGAACGATAATTGCCCAAAAGCGAGTAAAGTTTATCGCGATCGCTTTGGAATTAATGAGTTAAATTCAGAGGACATTCGCGCTGTTTGGCAAGAAATACCCGCCCACGATTTATTAACAGCAGGTTTTCCTTGTCAACCTTTTAGTAGCGCGGGTAAAAAAGAAGGATTGCGAGATGCTAGAGGGCATCTTTTTGAGATAATTATTAAGGTTTTACAGCAACATCAACCGCGCTTTTTTATCTTAGAAAATGTCAAGCGAATTTTAAGTATGGAGTCTGGCTGTCATTTTGCTACAATTTTATCGCAACTAACTAAGGTTGGCTATAGAGTAGAATGGCGTTTGCTCAACGCGACTTATTTTGGTTTGCCCCAAAACCGGGAGAGAGTTTTGCTGCTGGGGGAGTTAATTAATGGAACACAAATTAAGGATGAGTTTTCTCAGATGCGTCTGGCATCTGAGGAGGATATTGATGAAGCGAAAGAGAGTTTTTTAGAAACCGATAATTGGTTGGAATTAGAAAAGCATACTCGCAGGTTTCCTAATTGGGGAATTGCCGTTAAAGAAAAGTTTTGCGGTGGCGATTTAACCAGGTTTTCTGAAGCGGTAAAATTGGTACCATTTAAAAGTCTTCTCCAATCAAACGTTAGCGGCAACTTTGACTTAACGGAAAGCACGATCGCCCGTTTAGAAAACAGTTCCCCAGTCAACCGTTTTATCAATGGAGTAGAGATTCTTTACAATCAAAAAGGGGGCGCGAGAATGGGTTATACTGTATTTGGAATTGAGGGAGTAGCGCCGACTTTAACTTCTACTACCAGCAGACATTACGAACGGTACAAAATAGGGGATAAATATCGACGTTTAACGGATGTGGAATACGCCCGCTTGCAAGGTTTCCCAGACGACCATTGTTTGGCGGTGGCTTTGCGCGATCGCTATATTCTTTATGGCAATGCAGTTCCGCCACATAAGGTTAGGTGGACGTTGCAAAAGATTATGGCGAAATGTAAGTAGGGTTTGCTGTCGGGAACCAAGAAAAAAGACGCTTTTTGCTAGTTGCTAAGTTTTTGGATTTGATAAATCAGAAACCCGGTAATTTCGGCAAAACCGGGTTTCTTAATTTCTTTAATTATTAATTGTTAATTACAAACGAAAACCGCCTTTGCCATCGGGTTTAATCGTTCGCCAATTAGTCTTTGCCATCTTCAACTGACTATCGTTCACTTCAGCGCCAGTGAGGTTAGCCCCACAAAGATTTGCTCCTCGCAAATTAGCGCTCCCGAGATAAGCATCGGTCAGATCTGCGCCCCTGAGATCCGCATTTTCCAAACTCGCCGTACTCAAATAAGCCTTACTCAAATTAGCATCCCTGAGATTAGCTTGGGTTAAATTACCGTGACTGAAATTAGCTTCCGAGAGATTAGCCCCTTCAAAATTAATTTGATGCAGATTAGCCCCATAAAAATTAGCTCCCGGCAGCTGCGCTTTTGCCAGTTGGAGGCTGGAAAGATCGCAATCCCCAAAATCTTTTTCCCCCTTAAGGTAAGCGCTACGCACCCGATTTGGATTCCATTTCGCAGGAGTTTTTTTACTTTTACTAGGGCTACTCAATCCCGTATTCCCCTGATACCTAGTATTGACTTTGCTGCCAGACTGCTGCCGAGTGGCGTAAGCTTGAGTATTAGCTGTTTTTCGCTTTTGGGAGGATGCAGGAGTTTGGCTGCTTAAGCGAGTATTGCGATCTCTAATTTTCTGAGCCATTTTAGACACGGGAGAAAACTTAGAAATACCCTCCCCTTCAAAGACTGTAGGCGTTTCTTCTTTAAATTCAGTCTTGAGTTGACTGCCGGGGGTAAAAACTGTCATGCACTCTGCCAGAGCATCGTCGGTATCGCTAGGTTGCTCCAATAAAAGGGCGTTCATCACTGCTTCTGCGGACTGGTAGCGATCGCGCACCGATACCTCTAGCATTTTCTCCAAAATTTCGGCAAAACTGGAACTAACCTTCGCATGAGGACGCCAAAGAATTCCTCCGGTGGCGTTATCGTAACCTAAAGCGCTGGGAGATTTAGCCGTCAGCATATAAATGCAACTCACCCCAAGAGCGTAAATATCGCTGGCATAAATCGGTCGCAAAGCGATTTGTTCGGGGGGCGCGAAACCAGAGGTACCGATAGAAATATTAGTAAAAGCAGTTTGTCCGGTGCCCTCCATCATCGTCGTAGTTTGGTTGACCTTATCTTTCACCGCCCCAAAATCAATCAAAACTAGATGTCCGTCTTGACTCCGACGAAGAATGTTAGCGGGTTTAATATCTCGGTGAATTACTCCTTGTTCGTGGATATATTGAATGACGGGCAGAATTTCCGTGAGAAATTGCTTGACAGTCTCTTCGCTGTAAGCTCCGTATTGTTTAACTTCCTGCTTGAGAGTCGAACCGCTGACGTATTCTTGAACCAAATAAAAGTGGTGGTTAGCTTCAAAATAACCCAGGAGTCGGGGTACTTGGGGGTGATGCCCTACTTTTCCCAAGGTTGCGGCTTCTCGTTTAAATAGCTGGCGCGCCATCTCTAAAATATTGGGGTCGGTGGTAGAGGGACGCAGTTCTTTAATTACGCAAATTGGGTTTCCGGGCAAAGAGATATCTTTTGCTAAAAACGTGGCCCCGAAACCTCCTTGTCCGAGGGGTTGAACTATCTGGAAGCGATCGCGCAACAGCAGAGTAGAACCACAAGCTCTGCACTTGGGAACATTATCGGGGTTTTGGGGTTGAGAACAGTTGGGATTGATACAGTAGCTCATAATATGGAGATCCTTTTTTGATGGCAATACGCCCTTTGTAGAAACAACCTCAGCGCGAATACAGCTATTTTTTAACCTTTTACTAGAGAGCCAGTCTTGTATTCGGTATCCCAGAAACCCGGTTTTTACAGAAAAACCGGGTTTCTCGACCGGTTCTCTAGACATTAATTCGCAATCTTAATAGCCAAGGCTATTACTTTAAACTGACAGCGGGAGTTAGTAAATTTAACTTTTATTGAGAATGGCGCTTAGTTGCTGACCTGAATTGGATGCACCTAAATCTTTAAACTTTTAACATAAATGTTTCCAATCTCCATTTTAACTCTTTTCATCCCCCAGGACTATACCGAAAGAAAAAATCGCTAAATCTAAGCATTCAACGAGTATCAAAATTACATCCCTTCTGCCCATTAATACTTAAATTCTCTTGGCATTTACCGCTCCACGAACCCGCCCCACCTCGAACCAGGCCCCTAGAAGGATAAAATATGGTAAAGCAATTAACTGAGGAACTGTCAAAAAATGCGTATTTCACTCAATTGGCTGCGGGAATTAGTTGAGATTACACTAAACCCGGAAGAATTAGCCCACACCCTGACAATGGCGGGGTTTGAAGTCGAAGAAATCGAAGATCGAAGTAAGTGGGCGGAAGGGGTAGTCGTCGGCAAAATACTGGAGGCCAACAAACACCCCAACGCCGATAAACTTCAAGTTTGCCAAGTGGACGTCGCTGCTGGCGGGGAACCGTTAAATATCGTCTGCGGGGCCCCCAACGCCAGGGCTGGTATTTATGTGGCGGTGGCCACCGTCGGGACTTACCTGGGGGCCATCGATTTAAAAATCAAAAAGGCCAAATTGCGGGGGGTTCCTTCCACGGGGATGATTTGCTCTTTGGCGGAGTTGGGTTTGGCGAAGGAGTCGGAAGGGATTCATATTTTCGAGGAGGAAAACCTCCAGTTGGGCAGCGATGTCCGGCCTTTACTCGGTTTGGATGACATCATTTTAGACTTGACCACTACGGCCAATCGCGCCGATGCCCTCAGCATGGTGGGGGTGGCCCGAGAGGTGGCTGCCTTAACTGGCGCATCTCTGAGGATACCGGAAGCGGCGGGGAGTTTGGTAACTAAGGATAGCGAGAACAATTTGGCGATCGCTATTTCGGAACTAGAATCCTGTCCGATATATATTGGTTCTGAAATTGCTAATTTAAAAATAGCACCTTCTCCTCAATGGTTGCAACGACGGTTGCAAGCCGCAGGACTCAGACCTATTAATAATGTCGTAGATATTACTAACTACATCGTGTTAGAATGGGGACAGCCCCTACACGCTTTCGATCGCGAAAAGTTGCGCGAAGTTGCCGGAGATAAAACCTTGACAATCGGCGTTCGTTATGCTAAAGAAACCGAAATCCTCAAAACCCTCGACGGTCAAGACAGGAACTTGCAAACCCAAAACCTGCTGATAACCGCCAACGAAAAACCGGTAGCGATCGCCGGAGTCATGGGAGGAGAAGAAACCGAAGTAGGCGACGACACCCAAAACATCATCCTAGAAGCCGCCATCTTCTCCCCAGTGGCGGTACGCCGTTCCGCCCGGGCCCAAGGTTTGCGCACCGAAGCCTCCACCCGTTACGAACGGGGAGTCAACCAAGTAGAACTACCCCTGGCCTGCAGGCGGGCGATGGTGCTAATTACCGAACTCGCTGGCGGGGAAGTCATAGCCCAGGAAACTGCTAGCAGCGGCAGCGGTGAGATGAGCGATCGCCAGCTATCCCTGCGCTTGGAAAGGCTCAACCAAGTATTAGGCCCCCTGAAACGAGGAGTCGATACCGCTTACGAATCTTACTTGCAACCGGAAGAAGTGGAAGGGATCCTCTCCGCCCTGGGATGCGGTTTGGTCCGAGATGAGAATACAGAGTCGGTAGTTTGGACGGTGGCGGTGCCTCCCTATCGCTTGCGAGATTTGGAACGGGAAATAGATCTAATAGAAGAAGTCGCCCGCCTCTACGGTTACGATAATTTCTGCGATACCCTCCCCAGTCAAGGCGTGGCAGGTTATTTGCCGCCCGAGACGGCGGCCTTGCGGAAAATCAGGACCGCTTTTCGCGGGGCGGGTTTGACGGAATTGATGCATTATTCTCTGGTCAAGCAACTGGGAGGAAATCAAATTGCGATTTCCAATCCTCTGTTTGTGGAGTATTCGGCCTTGCGGACCGAGTTATTTACCGGACTGCTGGATGCTTTCCAATACAATATCGAACAGGGCAACGGACCTTTAAACGGTTTTGAAATCGGTCGCATTTTCTGGCAAGAGGGCGAGGAGATGAAGGAAGCGGAAACCATCGGCGGTATTATGGGCAACGGTCCCGCCACCTGGACCCGGGGCGGCGCCGAACAGTCTTTAAGCTGGTTTGAAGCTAAGGGCATTCTGGAGGAAGCGTTCCGGTTGCTGCATTTAACTGTGGAATATAAAAGCGACTCGGAAAACCCGCTGTTGCATCCGGGGCGGACTGCTTCGTTGTGGTTGGGAGGCGATCGCTTGGGTACTTTCGGTCAAGTTCATCCCCAAGTGCGACAAGAACGGGGTTTGCCAGAAGAGGTTTATATGTTCCAAATCTCTGCGGCAGCGTTGCTATCGGCAATAGAAAAAAGCGATAACCTCGCTCGCAAATTCGTTCCTTATTCTACGTTCCCGCCGGCAGACCGAGATATCGCTTTCTTCGTGCCAGTGGAGGTGTCTGTTGACGAGATTCAACGGGCGATTGCTAAAGTCGGGGCAGACGTGCTAGAATCGATTCAATTATTTGATGAGTATCGGGGTGAAGGCGTGCCAGAAGGTCAGCGGAGTTTGGCATTTCGCTCGATCTATCGGGCGGGCGATCGGACTTTGACGGATGCGGAAATAGAGCCAGTTCAACAAAAAATTCGAGACATTTTAGTTAAGAATTTTGAGGCTAGTCTCAGAAGTTAAATAACGGGAATGGGTAATTGGGAACTTGTCAATTGGGAACTTGTTAATTGTTAATTGCCAATTCCCCATTCCCTATTCCCTATTCCCTAATAAGAAAAATGAACTACAAAAAAATATCTAAACCTAAGTTTTTATTACCTCTAATCTGTTTGATAATTGCCGGCTTTTTAGGCAACTACATCAAGGTTCCTCTATCGTTTTCAGTAGAGTTTATTTTTGGCAGCATTGCCGTCTTAATTACAGTCTATATTTATGGAAGTTTTTGGGGAACTTTAGCAGCCCTTCTTGCCAGCACTTACACCTATTTCGCTTGGGGCCATCCCTACGCCATCGTTATTTTTACTTGCGAAGCCCTATTTGTAGGAATATTCTTGCAGCGCAAAGGGCAAAGCACGATCGTCTTAGATGGAATTTATTGGCTACTGATAGGAATGCCCTTGGTATGCTTATTTTATGGAGGTTTTCTACATTTACCCCTAACAGCATTTTTACAAATAGCCTTAAAACAAGCTGTTAACGGTATTTTTAATGCACTATTAGCCAGTCTCATTCTGGGAATTTTTTCCCTCAAAAATCAAAAAATACTGCACAACAATCGTCGTTTTTCCTTACAAGAAACCATCTTAAATTTATTAGTAGCTTTCGTGTTTGTGCCCGCCCTTACTTTGACAGTAATTAACGGAAATCAGGTACTTAAAACTATAGAAGATGACCTGCAAAAGCAACTGCAAGTTGTGTCTATGCCTCTCATCAATAACCTGCAAATGTGGCATCAACAACACTTTCATGCCGTGGAAGAATTAGCAAAAATGGCTCGGGAATTACCGCCAGAACCATCGGCAACCTTACAGCTAGCTACCGAAACAATTAAACGCAGCCATCTATCTTTTCTTAAAATGTACGTTACCGATGAGGACTGGAATATAATCGCCTCGGAACCAACAACAAACGAAGTAGGGGAACCAAGCATCGGTTTAAATATTGCCAGTACATCTAAAATCCAAGAACTAACAGCTACCCGCCAGCCCGTTTTTAACGACGTTCATAAAGGTTCTGCCTCTCTAGTTCCCCACGTCGGTATCAGCATTCCCATTATAGAAAACCAGAGCTTGCGGGGTATGGCCTACGGTTCTCTAGAATTAGAAGCAATTAATCAAATGTTGCAATTTAGCAAGCAACCAGAGGGATTGTTTGTAACTATATTAGATAGTAAAGGGCAAGTCATAGTTAGTAACAACTCCCAGGTAAGTTCTATGGAAAAGTTCTCATTAAGGGAGACAGGGGAAATTCGCATCCTTGGTGATACTATTTTTCAGTGGTTGCCCCCGGCATCGGCAGAAAAGTCAATAATGAAACGGTGGCGAGGTTCGTTTTATGTCAAAGAAATTGCGGTGGGAGGGGATATTCCTTGGACTTTAATCATCCAAATTCCCACGGAACCCTACATAGACTACATGGAAACTATCTACATTAAAAACCTGGCAACTATGCTGGCGATCGCTCTGCTAGCATTACTGGTATCCTCCATCGTCAGCAGAAAGTTAGTTAAACCCCTACACCGCTTAACCCAAGTTACCACCGACTTACCGCAAAAAATCCACGAGGAAAATGCACCTATCGACCTGCCCAACAGTGGCATCGCCGAAATTTACTCCCTAACCAGAAATTTTCGCTTGATGGTAGCAGTGTTGCACCAACAGTTCGCCGAAATCCAAAGAGCTAAAGCAACCCTCGAAGAACGAGTAGGACAGCGCACTCAAGAACTAGAAACAGAAATCAAACAACGCCAACAGGCCGAAGCTGCCCTGATGGAACGAGAGCAACGTTACGATTTAGCAGTGTCTGGTACTAACGATGGCGTTTGGGATTGGGATTTGCGCACTAACGAAGTCTATTACTCTCCCATCTGGATGAAAATTTTGGGTTACGAAGATAACCCCTTGCCACACCAACTATCCACTTGGTCCGATAAGGTCCATCCAGAGGAGCTCGAAGGGGCAATTCGAGATATTACCGCTCACCTAGAAGGGAAAACTCCCTTATACGAAAACACCCATCGGATGAAACACCGCGACGGACATTACATCTGGACGGCGGCTAAAGCTAAATGTATTCGCGACGAAAAAGGTGTGGCCTATCGCTTAGTAGGAACGATAACGGATATAACCAACAAAAAGCAGGCAGAAGAAGAACTCAAAGCAGCTAAAGATGCGGCAGAAGTCGCCAACCAAGCTAAGAGCGATTTTCTGGCGACCATGAGCCACGAAATTAGAACTCCCATGAATGCTGTCATCGGCATGACGGGATTGCTCCTGGATACGGAGTTGACGAACCAGCAGCGGGAGTTTGCGGAAATTATTCGTAGCAGCGGCGATGCCCTGCTGGCTATTATTAACGATATTCTCGATTTTTCTAAAATTGAGTCTGGTAAACTGGATTTAGAAGAACAAGCTTTTAATTTGCGCCACTGCATTGAAGAGTCCATCGATTTATTGGCTCCCCGAGCTTCTGGCAAGGGCCTGGAACTTGCTTATTTAATGAACTCGGAAATTCCTGAAACTGTCGTGGGAGATATTACCCGACTGCGGCAAGTTTTGGTCAATCTTTTGAGCAATGCGGTGAAATTTACCGCCAAAGGAGAAGTTGTGGTTTCGGTGGAATGTCGCCCGGTGGAGGTGACAGGGGAGATAGAGACAGACAAGATGCTACAAGAAACATCCGTTAAATCCGTTACAAAATCCGCTGCCAACCAACCATCCTCACCCACCGACAACCCATCCGTTAAATCCGCTACAAAATCCGCTGCCAACTACGAGTTTCTCTTTGCCGTCAAAGACACGGGCATAGGCATTCCCGAAGATAGGATGCATCGTCTGTTCCAGGCATTCTCCCAGGTAGATACTTCTACCACCCGTCACTACGGCGGCACCGGTTTGGGATTGGCGATCGGCAAGCGCCTAACGGAGATGATGGGGGGCACTATGTGGGTAGAAAGCGAAGTGGGTAAAGGTTCGACTTTCTTTTTTACGATAGTGGGAGTGGCGGTTCCCAGTTCGCAGTTCTGGAATCGCCCGGTGGCGGAGAATATGCTGGCAGGCAAGCGCTTGTTAATTGTCGATGATAACGCGACTAACCGTCAAGTCCTCAATTTACAAACGCAAGCTTTTGGCATGACTTCCGTAGAGGCCGAGTCTGGGGAGGAAGCGCTGTTAATTTTGCGAGAGCGGGAACCGTTCGATTTAGCAATTTTGGATATGCAGATGCCAGAAATGGATGGCATCGTGCTGGCAGCAGAAATTCACAAACTGCCAGGATGGGAAGATTTGCCTTTAGTGATGTTGAGTTCTATGGGGCATTTCGATCGCCCTGACTCGAACTGGCGGAGTCTTTTTGTTGCTTGCTTAAATAAACCTATCAAGCAATCCCAACTTTACAACGTTTTGGTCGGAATTTTCGACGAAAAATTACAATTGCCTTCTCCCGCGCTACCTTCGGAGTCCGAGGAGAAACTGGGCGATCGCTTGCCTTTAAGAATTATTGTTGCGGAGGATAATGCTGTCAATCAGAAGGTGGCGGTTAATATTTTGAGTAAGTTGGGCTATCGCGTAGATTTGGCTGCGAACGGTTTGGAGGTATTGGAGGCGTTGCGACGGCAGCCTTACGATGTTGTCTTGATGGACGTGCAGATGCCGGAAATGGACGGTATCACCGCTACTCGGCTGATTTGCGAGCGCCGTTCGCCTCGGGAACGCCCCAGAATTATTGCCATGACGGCTAATGCCATGCAGAGCGATCGCGAAGCTTGCCTGCTGGCGGGGATGGACGATTATATTAGCAAGCCGATCCGTTTGCAGGCATTAATTTCTGCCCTCACTAAGTGTTCTCCGAGGTCGAACGTTACCGAAACAAGAACAGAGGTCGCTCTTGAGAGTCCGGCGATCGCCGAAGAAACTTCAGAGACCGCCGATGAGAGCCCGATGGTTCCCGAAGAAGGATCGGAAACTTCCGAAATTAAGTTAGAAGAGGTTTTGGACGCGCAGACTTTGCAAGATTTATTAGATATGGTCGGCGACGATGTTGAGGGGATGGTGGCCATCGTCGATTGTTATTTGGAAGATACGCCGGCCCATTTTGAAGAGATGCGCGAGGCGATCGCCCAGGGTAATGCAGAGGAGTTGCAGTTAAAAGCCCACAGTCTTAAATCTAGCAGCGCTTCTTTTGGGGCGAATGCCTTGTCCCAGATGTGTAGGGAGTTAGAGTATATGGGGCGCGATCGCTCTTTGGAGGACGCGGCGGAGCTTTTGTCTCGGGCGATGGACGAGTATCAGCGGGTGGAGGTTGCGATAAATCAGTTGAAAAATAAAATGTTGCATTAGATTTTTTCTATTCCCTATTCCCCATTCCCTATTCCCTATTTCCTAAAAATGCTAAAACTACAAGGCTATCAAATTACCGATCGAATCTACGAAAGTAGCAATTCCATCGTTTATCGAGGGGTCCGAGAAAGGGATAACCAACCGGTTATCCTGAAATTACTCAAAGAAGACTATCCCACCCCTTCCGAAATTATCCGCTATAAGCAGGAATACGAAATTACTCATAAGTTAAATCTTGATGGAGCCATCAAAGCTTATGAGTTAAAACCTTATCAAAGAACTTTAATGGTCATCTTTGAAGATATTGGGGCGATATCTTTAAAAGAATTTATCGAGGCACGAATAGAAAGGGGCAAAGGTTTATTGTCTCTGGAGGAATTTCTCAAAATAGGGCTAGGAATAGCAGAAATTTTAGGCAGCCTTCACGCCGAAAATATCGTTCACAAAGACCTCAACCCCGCCAATATAATTATTAATCCAGAAACAGGTCAAATCAAAATAATAGACTTTGGCATTTCCACAGTATTTACCCGGGAAAACCCGACCCTACAAAACCTCAACTTTTTAGAAGGAACTTTAGCTTATATTTCCCCAGAACAAACGGGAAGAATGAACCGCTGTCTGGATTACCGCAGCGATTTTTATGGGTTGGGAGTAACTTTTTACGAATTGTTGACCGGACGACTGCCTTTTGAGACTAACGATGCTTTAGAATTAATACATTGTCAGATTGCCAAACAGCCGCTTCCCCCCAGAGAAATAAATCCCTCAATTCCCAAAGTCTTATCAGATATCGTTTTAAAACTGATGGCAAAAACAGCAGAGGAACGGTATCAAAGCGCTTTTGGCATAGCCGCAGATTTAGCAAAATGCTTGCAGCAGCTAGAAACAACCGGAACCATTTCCGATTTCCCTTTGGGAACTGAAGATATATGCGATCGCTTCCAGATTCCCCAAAAGCTCTACGGAAGGGAGAAAGAAGTAGAAATTTTACTCTCGGCATTCGAGGCAGTAGCAGACAACCTCCAATCAAAAACGCAGATGATGTTAGTAACCGGTTCTGCCGGCATCGGCAAGTCATCTCTGGTAGCGGAAATTCACAAACCCAATACTCGACTGCGGGGGTATTTTACCGAAGGAAAATTCGACCAATTTCAAAAGAGCGTTCCTTATTCGGCGATCGTTACCGCTTTCAAAGGATTGGTGGAGCAATTATTAAGCGAAAGCAATCCGGAGCTAGAACGATGGCGAGACACATTCTCAAACGCTCTCGGTGCAAACGCCGGAGTAATTATTGATGTCATTCCCGAATTAGAATTGATAATCGGCAAGCAGCCACCAGTGCCGGAATTGGGAGCTAGCGAATTAGAAAATCGCTTTAATCTGGTTTTTGGTAACTTTGTCCGAGCTTTTTGCAGTATAGAGCATCCTTTGGTTATCTTTCTCGACGATTTGCAGTGGGCGGACTCGGCAACTCTAAAATTAATCGAACTGATAATGACCGATCCAGAGATGCACTATCTCTTTTTAATAGGAGCCTATCGCGATAACGAAGTAAGTTCGAGCCATCCTTTGAGGATAGTTCTTGATAGCTTGAGGGAACGGGGAGCGACGATAAATTATATTACTTTAAAGCCTTTAAGGCTAGAAAATATTAGCCAACTGCTGGTAGAAACTTTCTACAGCAATAACGAGGCGGTTAAACCTTTGGCAGAATTGACGAAAAAGAAAACCAGAGGCAATCCGTTTTTTGTCAGTCAATTTCTCAAAACTTTACACGCAGAAAATTCGATCGCTTTTGTTTATCCCGAGTCAGATTTAAAGGAAATTCGAGGTGGTTTCTGGCAGTGGAATCTTGCGGAAATCGAGGCTCTTGATATTACCGATAACGTGGTCGAATTGATGGTAGCTAAGTGGAAGAAACTTCCCCAACCCGTGGAGGAGGTTTTACGTTTGGCATCTTGCATCGGTGCTTCTTTTCCTTTAGACACTCTGGCGATGCTTTCCGAACAATCCCAAGAAGAAGTTTTTTCAAACTTAGTTACAGCAATTAAGGCCGATTTTATCTTGCCGGCGGGAAATTTAGATGAAAATTTATTAATTCAAGATTATCGGTTCGTCCACGATCGCATCCAACAAGCGGCTTATTCTTTAATAGATGAAACCGAAAAAAAGCAAATTCATCTCAAAATCGGCCAGTTGTTATTAGACAAGAGTAAATCCCCTACTATAGGAAAGCAAACTGGAGAGCGAACTTTTGAAATTACCGACCATTTCAATCGAGGAATAGAACTGATTCAAGATAGAAAAGAAAGAAAAAAAATTGCTCGTTTAAATTTAATCGCCGCTCAAAAAGCCAAGGGAGCAGCAGCTTATCGTGCGGCAGCGGAATATTTAAAAATAGGACGAGATTTGCTGGATTCTTATAGCTGGAAATTAGAATATAATTTAACTATGACTTTGTATGTTGAAGCCATAGAGATAGCATTTATTCTGGGGGATTTTCAAGGGCAAGAAGAGTTAAGTCAAGCGGTGATGACAAAGGGGCGATCGCTCTTAGAAAAAGTCGAGGTCTATGAGTTTAAAATTCTCGCCTATCAATCCCACAATCAACTTTTAGAAGCCATTGAAACTGCTTTAGAAGTTTTAAAACTCTTGGATGTCACCTTTCCCAAATCTCCTGCATATTTAGATGCCGAAATAGCCTGGAAGGAAATCGAAGCCAAATTAGCAAATCAAGAGATGTCACAATTAATCGATTCGCCACCAATGACTTATCCGTATAAATTAGCCATTATGCGGATTCTTTCGATTATTATTAGCATTAGCTTTCAAGCAGCACCGTTATTGCTGCCCCTAATTATTTGCAAGTTGGTAGATTTGTCCGTAGAATATGGCAATGCTGAAGAATCGACTTATGCCTATTCCATGTACGGCGCTATTAGCATCGGCATCTTTTTTGATATAGAATTGGGCGATCGCTGCGGGGAATTTGCTTTAAATTTAGTCTCGAAGCTGAATGCCAAATCTTTTAGAGCAAAAACAATTTTGGCAGTTAATCTTTTTATTAAACCTTGGAAGGAGGCGATCGACGTTACTTTAAAACCGTTGCTATCCGCTTATCAAATAGCTCTAGAAACCGGAGATAACCAATCGGCAGCCATGTCGCCTTACGTTTATTGTCACCACAAATATGTCAGCGGTAAAGAATTAGGCAAACTCAAAGAAGAATTATTAATTTATCGGAAAGTCATAGCTCAATTACAACAAAAAACTTACTCGAACTATCATTCGATTTCTTGTCAAGTCGTTTTAAATTTAATGGGAGAAAGCGAAAATCCTTGGCTTCTTATGGGAGAATATTACGACGAAACTCAAATGCTGCCCCTGCATTTGCAAGGAAAAGATTTTACTGCTTTGGCTTTAGTTTATATTCATAAAACCATTCTTTGTTGTCTTTTAGAACGATATCCAGAAAGCGTCGAAAATGCTGTCAGCGCCAAACAATACTTAACATCTGTAGTCGGATTTTTCTTGGTCGCTACCTTCTATTTTTATGAATCTTTAGCCTATCTCGCCCTCGAACAAATCGATAATTTAGCGACGGTGGATGAAAACCAAGACAAAATGAAAATTTGGGCCCGAAACGCTCCTGGTAATTTTCAACATAAATACGATTTAGTAGCAGCAGAAAAAGCTAGAATTTTAGGAGAAAAGTGGGAGGCAATTCAACTTTACGATCGCGCCATTAAAGGGGCCAAAGAAAATGGCTATCTCCAGGAAGAAGCATTAGCTTACGAATTAGCAGCTAAGTTTTATTTGACAGAAGGTATGGAGAAATTTGCCGAAACTTATTTGAAAGAAGCCCACTATAGCTATCTTAACTGGGGCGCTGCGGCAAAAGTTAAAGATTTAGAAGCAAAATATCCTCAGTTAAAAACTGAAGTTTTGCCAAACCTTGTTTATCAAAAAAGTAACAGTATTAGCACTGACAGCAATACCAGTTCTCGGGAAGCTTTAGATTTAGCAACTGTAGTGAAAGCATCCCAGGCAATTTCAGAAGAAATTACCATCGATAAATTATTAGGAAAATTAATTAAAATTCTCATGGAAAATGCGGGGGCAGAAACGGGATGTTTGCTATTAGAAATTGAAGGAAAATTGCAAATAGAAGCTTTGAGTAAAGTCGGAGAAGAAAAAGTGACAGTTTTACAGTCTTTACCCATTAAAAATAACCTGCCCACATCTATCATTAATTATGTAGCCAGAACCAAAAAGAGCCTAGTTTTAAACAACGCTTCGGCGGCTGGAGAATTTACTAACGATATTTATATTAAAACCAATCAAGCTAAATCGATTCTCTGTTCTCCTCTGGTTAATCAAGGGAAAGTAGCAGCAATTTTATACCTAGAAAATAACCTGACTACAAGAGCGTTTACTCCAGAAAGATTAGAAGTATTAAGGCTATTATTTTCCCAAGCAGCGATCGCGATCGACAACGCCCGCCTTTACAGTCAGTTAGAAAGTCGGGTTAAAGAACGGACGGCACAACTAGCAGAAGCAACGGAAAAAGCCCAAGCAGCCAACCAAGCAAAAAGTACCTTTCTCGCAAATATGAGTCACGAATTGCGTTCTCCTCTCAACGCAATTATCGGTTTTTCTCAACTAATGCATCGCAGCCAAGCTTTACCTAAAAAATATCAAGAAAATCTCGGTATTATTAACCGCAGCGGCGAACATTTATTAACCCTAATTAATCAAGTCTTAGACTTATCAAAAATCGAAGCCGGACGCACCACTTTAAACGAGAATAATTTTGACCTTTATCCCTTGCTGGACGACGTAGAAGATATGCTTTCTTTCAAAGCAGAAGATAAAGGATTGCAATTATTAGTAGAACGCAGCGATGATGTACCTCGGTATCTGCACGCAGACGGAGTAAAATTACGTCAAGTTTTGATAAATTTAATTAATAATGCTATCAAATTTACTGAAGAAGGAGGCGTTTTTATCAGAGTAGCAGCTCGGCAAGAAAAAACTGCTAATTCAAAAGTATCGATTAGCTTTGAAGTGGAAGATACCGGACCGGGTATAGCCCCAGAAGAATTAGACCAACTCTTTGAAGCTTTCGTCCAAACTTCTACAGGTAAAAAATCTCAAGAAGGAACCGGTTTGGGTTTGCCAATATCGCGGAAATTTGTGGAATTAATGGGAGGCGAAATGACGGTAACTTCTGAGGTGGGGCGCGGTACTATTTTTAAGTTTAATATCGTCGCCACTGCGGTAGAAGCTAGCAACATTCAGCCTCAGAAATTGAGCCATAATGTAATAGCTCTAGAACCAAATCAACCTCGTTACAAAGTTTTAATTGTTGACGATAAATGGGAAAGCCGACAATTATTAGTTCAGTTGTTAAATCCTCTTGGTTTTGAAGTAAAAGAGGCTAGTAACGGTAGAGAAGCTGTAGAAGTTTGGGAAAGTTGGGAACCTAATTTAATTTGGATGGAGCTGCGGATGCCGGTGATGAACGGTTATGAGGCAAGTAAGCAAATAAAGTCTTCCACCAAAGGCCAGGCTACGGCTATAATTGCTGTGAATGCTAGCATTGTAGAGGAGGAAAAAGCAGTGGTATTGTCGGCAGGTTGCGACGATTTTATCCGCAAGCCTTTCCGGGAATCGGAGATTTTTGAGATGATGGCAAAACATCTGGGAGTGCGTTATATTTATGAGCATTCTGCTACGATGGAGATGTCGGAGGTTGATTCCTCAAGGGTGCTGACAGGGGCTTATGTCCGAGAGAAGTTGTCTGCCGAACAGATGGCTAATTTGGAAATGGCTATTTTGAGTTTGGAACCAGAAGAAATGGCATCGATTGTGCAGCAAATTCGGCAGATAGATGTGGCTTTAGCTGAGGCGATATCTTGCCGTTTGGATAATTTTGAATACGATTTTATTTTGAATTTAATCGCTCAATAATTAACAATTAACAATTGGGTTTGTTTGCGTTGAGCCCGACCTACAAATTTCACTTGCCAGAAACCGGGTTTCTTTGAGAAACCCGGTTTCTTCAGCCATTTTCTTGTAGGTCGTGCGGACCTTCGTGGAACCCGACGAAAATGTTGGGTTGCGCTGTCGCGGAGCCCGACCTACTAATGGTATTTTTTTATTTTGGCGAAGGTATTGTTTGAGAAACCCGGTTTCTTCAGCCATTTTCTTGTAGGTCGTGCGGACCTTCGTGGAACCCGACGAAAATGTTGGGTTGCGCTGTCGCGGAGCCCGACCTACTAATGGTATTTTTTTATTTTGGCGAAGGTATTGTTTGAGAAACCCGGTTTCTTCAGCCTCTCAAAGCGATCGCTAATGAGCCGCCGCCAGATGTGAGCGTGCCCAGAAACCGGGTTTTTGCCAAAAACCCGGTTTCTTAATTTTATCTATGACAAGAAAAGTAGGTTGGGTGAAGTGAAACGCAACCCAACCTACAAGAAGATGACGAAGGTATTAACAATTAGCAATTAACTACTAAAACTCACTTTATACAATTTCAACAACTCCCCAGATTTGCGCTTGAGAATTTTCGCCCCGGCGGACTTAATCGTTTTTTCCCAATCCCCAAGGGACTCCAAAAAAACCTCGGCCCCGAGATAAGTTTCTAAGATGGCCCAATTCTCCGCTAAAGGCTGCTCCACATCGAGGACATCAAAAACAAATTGTCCCCCCGGTTTGAGAACCCGCTTGACCTCTTGCAGAACTGCGGCCCAATAATCCAGGGGATAATAACAGCTAAAACCGGTGGCGATCGCCAAATCGAACTGGCCATCCTCGTACTGTAACTCGTGGGCCGGGCCCAACTTCACGCCCCGAAACAACTTGCTATTAAGTTGCGGGCCTCGGGAGTTCAACAGTTCTTGGGCCGCGCTACAAATATCTTGGCCGTAAAAAAAAGCCTCCCAGTCTCGCCAAGGGTAAATTAAAAAACTAACCCCGCAGCCAAGAGCCAAACAGTGCCAATTTTTCTTAGGTTTAGCAATTTCCCAAAAAGGGGAAACCAGTTTTTCTTGGAGAGTACCGGCGGCCTTTTCTTGAAAAATCGGCATCGCCTCGACTTCTGGGGGCAGATCAATATTTTCTCCAAGATACTCTCGGTTAAAGCGAGACTGTACGGCCTTCAATAAAGATAGCCACTCATCGGATTGATGAGTAGCGAACCAGTGGCCTTGACTGGGGTTAGTTAAATTTTGGCGATCGCTTTTTGACACGGGATTTTTCTTTAATAACGTTTCGATCCTTTGAGGGCTTTGTTAAAATTTTGACGGTAAGACTTATTCCCGATTAGGAGTACGGGCCATAAGAGAGACAAAAGCAAACGATTTTGGAAGCTTTTATTAAAGTTGGTCCGCTCGAAGCCTCTCCAAAACTTCCAGATACCAAAACCATAAGCACCTAGCAATACTAAACCAATTAAAGGAACCATTTGAGATTAATTATCTCCAAAATTTCAACCCCTATTTTTTCATAGTTATTAGGAATAAGAATCAGGAATCGACTTAGGAATCAACTTGGGTACACTGCAATGCAAGAAGAAAACCAAGAATTTAACGCTTTTTGTCAATTGTCAATTGTCAATTGTTAATGGCAAAGCAATAAAGGGAGCATCCCATATTTGTAAAAAGGCCCAAAAATCAACTATCTTTGTCAGTTGTTAGTGGTGATGGTGCTTCATTCCTCAACTAACCACTGACAACTAACAACGTTCCAAAAATCATCTAATTCTTGGCAATATCAAAATTGGGATGCACCCGCAATAAATAAATGGGATTACAAAATTTTCTATTTTTGCAAATATGAGATGCTCCCATCAACTTTCTTCTGGTGGCCCCTAACCTTTAATCCTAATAAATCTTAATAGGTATGTCCGAGATCTTACCACGCCAATTAGCTTGGGCGCTAGCTCGTCGCCATTCGCCAGCAACACTTCTCTTTCCTTGAATTGGGGAGATCGAGTTTCTTCAGAGACTT
>CAZSTZ010000011.1:0-5870 GCA_964609515.1 uncultured bacterium
CTAATACTCGGACTATTGTAGAAGCGTTGGGCGGGGAGTACAGCGAACCGTAGAACAGGCGAGATGTCTGTGACCCGTAGAACGGGCATCTTGCCTGTTCTTGTTTCTCAAAACTATTGACAGTTTGCAGGAGTTGGGGGTAAACTGTTAGGGGTAACATTGAATTGAAACCATTATGATTCAAGAGTATTTGCAAAAAGCAATGCAGGCAGCTAACTACGAGATCCTTGAGGATGAGGAGGGTTTTTATGGGGCGATCGCTGGTGCTGCTGGGGTATGGGCAACGGGCAGCACTCTCGAAGAATGCCGCCAGGAATTATTGGAAGTTTTAGAGGAGTGGGTGCTTGTTGGTGTAGCAATGGGTCACGAACTCCCAGAATTTGATGGTGTTAGTTTGAAACGAGTATTTATTCTTGACAAAACTGGAAGATAGTAGTATGCTAGAAGAGTCGGCACTAAAATTAGCAGTGACACAAATGTTATGGAAAAGATTGTTAAAGATCCCGATTTTCCCTTGCAACAACTCCAAATCGATCGACTCAAAGACGCTAGCGAACTAGCCCAACAGGTGAAGGAGTCCGATCTTCTCATTACCGACAATGGCGAAGCTGTGGCTTATATTGTCAATCCCGCACATTATCGAGCGTTAGTCGATCGCTTGCATGAAGACAATACTGCAACTATAGCTGAAAGATTTATAGAAGGCTATGCTCGCGAGCATGACGGTCTGGAACGATTAGATCGAGCTTATGGGGCGGCACAGCGGGGCGAGTGGGCAAGTTCTGATGAAGTTGAAAGTGTTTTTGGAGATTAAATGCGTATAAGTTGGCAACGAGGAGCGTTGGATGATGTCAAGTCTTGCGTACCGAAGCAATTTCGGAAGCCTCTGCGAGATTTTCTTTCTGGTTTGTATTATGTCGGTCAAGGGGCTCCTTCTAATGACCCGCGTTACCCAGAGGCCCGTTACATCAAGTTTCAATATTGGATTGTGGTGTATGTTGCGATTAGCGATCGCCATATAGGTGTGTTGGCCGTTTATTACGATTACGGACAGCCTCGGTAAAGTTGTAAGTAAGCGATCGCTCTTTTTGCGCTTTGGGGGCGATCGCTTTTCTCAAAACTATTGACAGTTTGCAGGAGTTGGGGGTAAACTGTTAGGGGTAACATTGAATTGAAACCATTATGATTCAAGAGTATTTGCAAAAAGCAATGCAGGCAGCTAACTACGAGATCCTTGAGGATGAGGAGGGTTTTTATGGGGCGATCGCTGGTGCTGCTGGGGTATGGGCAACGGGCAGCACTCTCGAAGAATGCCGCCAGGAACTATTGGAAGTGTTAGAAGAGTGGGTGCTTGTTGGCGTGGCAATGAGTCACGAACTCCCAGAGTTTGATGGTGTTAGTTTGAAAGTGGAGTCTGTTGCCTAATGCCGATTTTTGCTCCTATATCTCGTCGCGATTTAATTGCTGCATTGAAGGAGGCTCCCACTTTTGAACCTCTTCAAAAAATTCCGATAGTAAAGCATCTGCCTCTTCTAGGTTAGGATAAGATAGTTGTTCGGTCATTTCAGACATCTCCTTGGTTTTCAATAGGTTACTTCCATCAATATATTTCATCGTAGCGATCGCCATCGCTTTCTCCATACTTTCTCATCGACTGCAAAATCTCCTCTAATGGAATTTGGTCTAGCCACTGGTGGCGTTCCAGAGTATAGTCTCCCTTACCGAGACTAAAATATTGAACGAACCGAATTGCATCGACAACTCCTAAAGAATCAATTAAAGCTTGATATCCTTGTCTGATAACTTCTTGTTGGGTTTTAGCCACGATCGCTCTCCTCCTTATGTGCAAATTCCATCAACCAACGAACGGGGTTATCGACAGCAACATCAATAACCTCAGAGTTTCTTTGAGCTTTTTTGATGAGCCTGTCATCTGTGGACAAAAATATATCGGCACGGCCTCGTTCCGCACTGGCAATGTGCGCGGCATCATAGCCAGAGAATCCTAATTTTAGCAGTTCTACAGATCGCTTGTCTATAAATTGGCTGCTTATGACTTGAATCTTAGCGATCGCCAATATTGCCTTGAGGTTCTTTAGTTTCTCCAGATCGGGAGTTCGATCCAGTTCTGCTTCTAACGCAGCACTGGTGATGAGTTTCCATTTCCCTGACTGACATTGGCTCAAGATAGTGATAATTGCTTGAGTTTCCAGCGCAATGCGGGATTGGGTTTGCTCGTCATAAGGACGATTGAGGCAGCAGGCATCTAAATAAATTCTATAGCCCTCACTCATACCAGCCGCAGCCTCCCGGGCTGAATCAACTCCGCCAGTCCAATCGAATTTTCCACGCTTATGTTCCTCCTTTGTCTATGTGCCGACCATTATATTCAATTATGCTCCAGGGGTTCTTAGTTCCTCAGCCAGCCGAAAATAGTCCCTGTGGCCCCAGGAGAGGTTTTAGACCAACCCTGTCTTGGTACGCATCTGCAAGCTCTTGCATCAAAATCCTTCTTTTCTCTTCCCGCAAAACCCGATTGATAAAACTACTTCGGTTATTTGCTCTCCCATCCACGAAATCTAAAACTTCGTCGTCTAAAGTAATACCGATCTTCTTGCTCATAAGTACGGTGAGGATAGACGGTAAGCGCGACTTTAACCATTATTAAAACACAGTTAACTGAAAAAAACAAGAAACAATACCTCTGCCATTTTTTTGTAGGTTGGGTTTGGTCTCCGTTCCACCCAACCTACTTTTTCAAAAACTGGCCTTGTGGTGGGAGTTAAAAAAAAATTTTCCCTGTCGATGCATAAAATTTAAAACCCAACCATTGAGTTAAATAGAAACAATGATTTTTAATTGGCCCAACAGTGGCCCACTTATGACCGGGGTCTCATACTGGCCTTTTGGCCAAAGGAGCAAAATCGATGGACCAAAATCTAAGGTCGCAGCTTTGCACTTTTCCCGTGGTGGAAGAGAAAAGCTGCCAGACAACTAAATTCAAGTGGAAACTGCAACCGCATCTTCAGCGCAATTTGGAAAAGTTGCTGGAGTCTCAACCAGACTTGACGCTGGAGACAGCTTTAAGGATTTTTATTCAACAGTGCTGCCAGCAGTCTGACAAACTGGCGGCGCAACATCTGATTGCCTATTTAAGCAAAATAGCGCTTACACAGTCTCGGAAATGGCACCGTAAGTTGGAAACTCTATCGGGTTATCAACATAGTTTTGTGGATGTCTTCCAAATAGGAAATGAGATTGCTTCTCAACCTGCTAAGTTTTTTCGAGGGTACAAAAGCAACAAATATAATGTTGGCGCTTTTGCCAATATGAGGATGGAAACTAAAATCCGAGAGGAGCTCTTTAAGTCGCTTTGTTTGAAGGACAAACAAAGGAATTTGAGGAAGGCTAAAAAGTATTGGGTTTTAAAAAATCTCGCTGGCAGTAAAGGCAAGCAACTTAAAGATGCTTTAGCTGCTTTTGGCTATGAAGATTTAAAATTGGAAAGCCGCTTATTAGCTTGGAAATGTTTCGATGAAGTTTACGCTCCTGCTCATGGAGAAAAACACGAACCTCCCACGCAAGAACAGTTAGAAGAAATGACAGATTTGTACTGTCGGTTGAGGAAGAAATCTTCTGATTTAAAAAATGACAATTCGTCGGTGGATGGTCAGCTTATTTCCCAATGGTTAGAAGAGTGCATTAAGGCTTTGTACCAATATAATTCTCAGTACGAGGTTAGTTTTGATACTCTTTTAGAATGCGATGGCGAGACTGGGGAAACTTTGCTGGAGAGAACGGCTGACGAACGGTACAATTACGAGAGCGATGCTGCGGATATTAATTATTATCGGGCTGCCAGTATCGACTTTGAAAATAGCTTGAATGAGTTCTCGTCAAAGTTAGACAAAGAACAGTATCGCTTGCTAATTTTAGCTTCGGGTTTTGAACTGACTACAACAGCAATAGCTCATCTTTTTAATTGCAACCAATCGACTATTTGGCGTCAAGTTAATGAGGTTAAAAAAGACTGGCTAATAGAACAACTGGAAAAGCTCGGAATGAACCAAAGGGCGGCGGAGTTACGGGCCGGAGCAAGGCTGAACCGACAAACATCTAAATCGATTAACGAAGTTTGGAAAACTCGCGAAAGCCACTTTTCCTCGTTGATTTATCAGCAATTCGAGCGGGGATGGCAGCAGTTAGAACCGCCTTCTCCGCAATTGTTGGAGTTGCGGTTTGCCAAACAGCAGGAACCTGTTAAAATTGCCGAACAATTACAACGGGATGTGGCAGAAGTTGAGGAAAGAATTGCCGAGGCGGTTGGCAATTTAGAGGGGGTGCTGTTGGATTGGACGGAACAAAAATTTGAGAAGCCTTTGGCAGCTTGCGAACCTTTGAAGAAAAAAATTAGCAAGTTGGTAGAGCATTGGTTGGTAGTTGGTAGCTATTTAGCAAATCTTCGTTAATTGAGGTAAGAAAAATGTCTAATTTTGTCGAAACTTTTACGGCTATTTACCCGGAACAATTGTTTCTGGAAATTACGCCAGAGGATCTAGAAGCGGCATCCCCAAAACCGGAAGCTTATTCCTACGATGTCGCCCGCCGTTATGGCTTAATTAATTGTTTGGTATTGAACCGGTTTTTGACTTGGTTAAATACGGAAGCTCCCATTGAGGAAACGCCGAATGTTTGGCCGAATTTTGAAGATTTGCCGACTGTTTGGGAGTTTGTTAATGGTAGCGCTTTAACTATTGGCAATACTCGCTTGGTTTTGATTCCCCAAGAGGCAATAGATACGGATGAGTTGTGCGTGCCTCAAGAGTGGGTGGATCTTCCCGAGTGGGTGGCGGATTATTATTTGGGAGTCCAGGTTAATTTGGAGCAAAATTGGTTGAGGGTTTGGGGTTTTACTTCTCATAAAACTCTCAAGGAAGAGGCCGAATACGACCCGGTTTTGCGCAATTATTGTTTGGATGGAGAGTTGTTAATTGCGGATTTAACGGTGATGTGGGCGGCGAGTCATTTTCGGACTGAGGAAAAAGTAGAGGTTGCTCCTCTTCCCAGTTTGAGTTATACGGAGTTTGAGGAGATATCTCGGGTTTTGCGGCAGTCTCGCAGTTATTCTCCCAGGTTGTTAGTGACGGACTCCGAACCGATAGATGATTCTGAGGTAGCTTTTCCTCTGTGGGGGGCGCTGATGGCTAAGGATAATTTGCGGCGACAGTTGTATGAGTGGCGGGTGTCGTCGGATGTAGAACCGGCGCCGACTGTATCGGCGACTTTGAGCAATTGGTTTGCGGGGCAGTTCGAGGAATTGTGGTTGCCGCTGGAACGAGTATTAAGTCCTGAGTGGGGACGGGCGAAATGGGGAAACGCAAAAAGTGGTTCTAGCCCTATAAAAATAGAACGGGGAAAAATTCTCGATTTTGGCTATCGGTTAAATGGGGAAAAGGTGGCTTTGGCGATCGCCATTCAACCGGATCCAGACACCGAGGGAGAAACGGAAGTGTTAGTGCAAGTTCGCCCCACGGTGGAGGAGTCCTTACCGGCAGGTTTAAAACTGCGGTATGAATTAGAGTCGGATAGCGATGAGGAAGTAGCGATGGAAGAGGAGGAGTTGATACAGTTAGCATTTAGCGAGCTTCCAGGTCGCACTTTCCGAGTGGAGGTATCTCTTGAGGGCGAGGTCATTGCTGAGGAGTTTGTGGTTTGAGCGTAGCAATTCCATTTATAATGACTTTCTGAGAGTCATCAACGAGCTTCTAAGGTTCATATAATGGTCTTGTGAGGTTCAGATAATGACCTTCTGAGGGTCATCGATGAGCTTTTGAGGTTCAGATAATGACCTTCTGAGGTTCATATAATGG
>CAZSTZ010000011.1:5970-7460 GCA_964609515.1 uncultured bacterium
CGATGAGCTTTTGAGGTTCAGATAATGACCTTCTGAGGTTCATATAATGGTCTTGTGAGGTTCAGATAATGACCTTCTGAGAGTCATCGATGAGCTTTTGAGGTTCAGATAATGACCTTCTGAGGTTCATATAATGGTCTTGCGAGGCTCAGATAATGACCTTCTGGGAGTCATCGATGAGCTTCCCAGACTCAGATAATGACCTTCTGGGAGTCATCGATGAGCTTTTGAGGTTCAGATAATGACCTTCTGAGGGTCATCGATGGGCTTCTGGGAGTCATCGATGAGCTTTTGATACAAAAATCTGCCGCTCAAACTAAAGCCATGAAAACAAAGTTAGTTCTCAAACTGGGAGATGGGAATTTTCAGAAGGGATTCCCCGATAGTGCTATTGAAGTCCGCCCAAACGGAGGAGACGAACAAAAGTTGAATTGCCATCTACCTCCAGCGTCAGATTTGCCTCAGACATACAAAAAGTGGCAACAACAATATCGCGGTTTGGTAGGGGGGCAAGCTCGTGGAGGTAAAAAAACTTGCCAAACCCAGTGTTCTGTAGTGGATTGCGAAAGCTATTATAAAGAATTAAGTACGACAATTAACAGTTGGCTCGATAATTTACCTATTACCGAGAAATTAAAAAAGATTCTTAATTCTCAAGAAAGTGCCGATAATCCCACCATATTTTTAGAAGTAAATACCCAACAAGTTACCGACCCTAAAATTAAATATTTACTGCATCAATTACATTTGGAATCTTGGGATTTATTCAATTCTTACCGGGTAGAAAATTGCTTGAGCTTGCATCGGGTTAACTCAGACTCTCCAGAAACTCCAACGGAGGTTAAAAGCAAATTTGTAAAAATATTAGGTATTGTTGGAGACGATACGGGAATCGATTTAACGGAAGATAAAGAACTGATTGAGAATTTACGGCTTAGGCGTGCGAAACCCGTGTTTTTGCCAGATATCGATAGCAAACAGCTTACTCGTGCCGATTTTAACCAACTCTGGAAAAGCCGTTGGGATATTTTAATTTTTACCGGTCATAGCGATACCAGATTAGGTGGGGAGACGGGTGTTATTCACCTCAACCCTAATGAATTTTTAGACTTTCAAGAAATCAAAGAAACTCTGAGGGAAGCAAAGCGACTGGGATTAAAACTAGCAATTTTTAACTCTTGCGATGGTTTGGGTTTGGCGGAGCAATTAAAAGATTTGGGGATTACGGTTATTGTTTGGCGAGAGCCGGTACCTGATAAAATTGCCTCTTTGTTGCTGAATTATTTCTTAGATGAATTTACCAATAAAGCCGATGAGTCGATTTATCGGGCGATGTGGGCAGCGCGAAAGAGGTTGGAGGAGTTGCACCCAGAGTTAAAAAAGGAATTTGCGGGAGTAACGGGTTTACCTGTGGCAATTCATAACGGCACTCAAGAGCCCCCCACTTGGAATCAACTGCGGGGAAGGAGTGGGGGCAGAATAGGCGGTGC
>CAZSTZ010000011.1:7560-12679 GCA_964609515.1 uncultured bacterium
CAGTTATCGTTAAATGGTGCCGTGCGTTTGCTTCCTTTGAGCGACCAGCAGATTCGGGATTATCTAAGGCAATTCGATCGCGCTAATTTGTGGGAAGTAATAGCTAACGATGCTCCCTGGCTGTCTTTAGTGCGGGTACCTTTGTGGTTAAGCATAACAATTGTAGCTGGCGTTTCGGCACCGAAGATGCAGCAGTTGACGTCAGCGGAAGAACGGCTGGCTTATTTATTAGATGAGTATGCGATCAAGATGCTGAACAGGAAAGTTAAAAGCCAGGCTTATGATGAGGAGAAAGACGCGCCTAAAAGCAGACAAGTAAAGTTTTGGCTAATTTGGTTGGCACAACAAATGGAAAGGGAGTCCCAGACGGAGCTTTTTGTTGATAATATGCAGCCCGATCTCTTGCAAGGAGAAAGGCAAAAAAGGATGTATTTTACTTCCATTTTTATAATAACCGGGATGCTTGCCGGGATAGCCGGACTAATGTTTGGTTTGCTACTGGGAGATATTTTCTTGGGACTGCTTTGGTCGATCGTCGGTTTCCCCATAGGAGGTTTAGTATGTACAATAGTTACGATGAAAGTCCGGGTTCGCATACACCCGTCAGCAACAATAAAATACTCAATGAAAGCATTTCTATACAGGTTAAGACTAGCCATGACTTCTACTATTTTAATAAGCGTAATCGGTCTTTTAGCGTTTGAAATGTCTGTAGGCTTTTTTTATGGAATCAACATAGCGAACCGCTTAGGTGAAATTTTAATCGACTCTTTAAGATATGGTTTACTATACGGCATTTTGTTGGGAACTGCTTTAGTAATGATTAATAAAGTTATCATTACAGCACCAGACATAGAAAAACGCACATCTTCCAGCCAAAATATTATGAAGTCGTTTCAGGAGGTAGGTATTTTTGGAACATCATTAACCTTCGTAGGTTTATTGGTAGGTTGGCTAAACAATTTGCCCATTTCAGGGATAATAGCCTCTGGGATAATTGGTGGAATATTTGGAGGATTAGCTGGCGGCGGTGGAGCAAGCATTCAGCACTTTAGCCTCCGTCTGGTTCTTTACTTCACAGGTAAAACCCCCTGGAATTATTCCCGCTTCCTCGACTACGCCACTGAGAGAAGATTGTTGCAGCGCGTTGCTGGCGGTTATCGGTTTCTGCACAAATACCTGCAAGAGCATTTCGCCTACAAGCTCCCCAAGTAAAACCACAAAACACAACATCCAATCCCGCCGCCCAAAAAAAACTTTGCCTTCCCCATGCAAAATTTTCCATAGTTCAACCGATAACTTTAATAAGGACAAAGATAAAGGACTGGTAAAGAAATAGGAATCCAGTAATAAAGTAGAGAAAGCTTGCGGCTGTCTTGACTCTTTGCCATCGAGGTTAACGCGCTATATCGCCGCCTCGCTTCGGACAACACTTTATTAAATGGACTGGTAGAGATTGCTTCGGCTGTCTTGACTCTTTGCCATCGAGGTTAACGCGCTATATCGCCGCCTCGCAATGACAAGCACAGACCTAAAACCTTCCCAGGAGGAACCACAATGGAAACCATCAAAGAAAAATGCGGCAAAATTCTGGCCCGAGTTACCAGAATCATTCAGCAAGCAAACCCCGCCTCTCTGGTAAAAGCACCAGAAGCAGACTTAATGGGGAACTTCGAGAAAGCGATCGCCCCCTCATCCCTAGAAATCAAAAAAGTCATGCCCCACCACCTTCGGGTAGTCATTCCCAGCACCGCTAACATCGATATACCGTGCAATACCCTAGCCTACGCGGAATTGGGCAACCAACTATTAACCGAAACCGGCGGCGGGGCAACTGCCAAACTATTCTCCGGCAGCTACAAAACCGACGGCAACGAATACGTCAGCGAACCGGTTATCGAACTAGAAGCATGGATGACAGCCGCCGAATTTTTAGCCCACCTTTCGGCATTGATAGGCTTTTTGGAGTTAATCTTGCGCGACTTGAATCAAGAAAGTCTGTTCCTGGTCATCGATAACACCGCCAGATTGTTATCGCTGAAAAAATAGCAACTATATAGCTCCCCCGCCAGAAACCCGGTTTCTCAAAGAAACCGGGTTTCTCAAAGAAACCGGGTTTCTTAAATATCTCAAAGAAACCGGGTTTCTTAAATATCTCAAAAAAACCGGGTTTCTTAGATATCCGTTTTTATTATACGAAAAGCGGTCAATTTTGTCAAATTGCAGCAAAAGTTTTTTTCTGCTAAAATAACATTGACTGCAACCCAAAAAAAGATTCCATGACTGTCATTCTATCTACTGTTATCCCCGTGGCGTGCATCGTTTTAGTCGGCTTTATCGCTGGCAAAAAGCTGGATTTCGATCGCTCCACCCTCTCCCATCTCGTTCTCTATGTACTAGCACCAGCGCTAATAGTTCATGTTTTATATATTACTACTCTAAATGCTAAAAATGCTGCGGCTATCTTTTTTGGTTTCGCACTCACTTACTTACTATCATGTTTTGCGGCTTGGCTGTTAGCGCGACAGTTGCGCTTGTCAGTGCCAGTGCAAAAAAGCTTAATCGCTACTACCGCTTTTCCCAACAGCGGTAACATGGGTTTGGCTGTAAGTAGCTTTGCCCTGGGGGCGGAGGGGCTCGATCGCGCCGTAGTCTATCTCATCGCCTTTAACGTTTTCGTCTTTGCCACCGCACCGGCTTTTCTTCAAGGTGGCAGTTGGCGATCGCAACTTCGCGCCATTTTCAAACTCCCCCTTGTTTGGGCGGTATTAGTTGGTTTGGCTTTGCGCGTCTTTAGTGTAGAATTGCCTTTTAAATTAGACGAGAGTTTGCACATGATGGGACAAGCGGCCATCCCAGTAGCTTTGTTACTGTTGGGAATGCAAATTGCGACCAATCCCTTTAAATTTGGTTTATACGAAGTAGGCGCGAGTTTGATGCGACTGTTAGGAGGGGCGGCGATCGCCTATCTGGCAGGTAAAATTATCGGTTTATCTGGAGTTGACTTGCAAGTATTAATCTTGCAAAGTTCCATGCCAAGCGCCGTAATTTCCTTTTTATTAGTAGATGAGTTTGGAGGAGACGCGCCGCGCACTGCCAGAGTAGTAGCAGTTTCGACATTGTTATGCTTTGTTACTTTACCTCTGGTGTTGTGGGCGATCGGCGCTGGTGGGTAAGAGCGATAACTCTTAAGCCCCCCTTGATAAGGGGGGTTGGGGGGATCCCAGTCTTTCCGAACTTTAACAAATTGGTATAACTTATTTTGATTTCTGGAGATTTTTTTGAGCCAACAAGCGCGAACGAATTAAACTAATATCCGGTTGAATGGCTGAAAGCTTTTGACGTACCAACTCTGCTTGTCGTTCGCGACGTTCGAGATAGGCATCTATAGCTTCTGGATGTCGGAGATAATAACCGACAATCAGATAAACATCTGATAAGGATAAAGTTGAGTATTTCTGAACGATTGATTCGGGAGACGCGCCATGCTGGAAAGCTCGGATCGCTAATTCTAGTAAAACTCTTGAGTTTCCAACTCGGATGGCCCCGGTTTCCTCTTCCCGCAGGGGGAGTGGGAGGGTTTTGGGTTCTAAAGCTACGCTCATAGTTTACCTCAAGGGGAACGTTTGTTTGTTGACATCTTAACACATCTTCCCACTCCTTCGCAACGGACGGCAAAGAGCTTTTTTTCAGTCAGTCTATACAGCAGCCATCTCGATATAGGGAATGCGTCCGTCGAGTTTCTCGAAAAACTCCTCCCCGTCTTGGAGTCGTTTTTCGCCATCTGAGTCGAAAAACGCCCCAGAAAAATAAATAGCAAACAATCGCCCCGCAGCCTCAATTCTTCGGTATTCCTTAAGAATTGCCGCCAACGGGTCGTTTTCGTGTAAGCCGGCGATAAAATAATGACTGTTATCGGTAAGGAGGCGATCGCGATACAACCACCGCAACAACCCGCGAAACAAATCTACATCGTTATTCTCCACCGCCACAAAGGCCAAATAAAAATAAGGAACTTTTGACCCCACGGCGGGCAGGGGTTTAAGTGGCGTGAGTTTTGCCAGCAAATTATAGAAAGGGCGGATAGTTGCCAATTGGCCGCTATATCCCTCGATGTGAGTTTGACGAAAATCTCGTTGATTCCAGGCGGCGACAGCGACCACAATGCGGTTATCGGAAGTTAACCCTACATAAAAATCCTCCGCTTTCAACCCCAACAACCGAGGCGTCTGGAAATCTGCCAATTGATAATAAGAAGCAAACTGTTTTTGCGACTGCCACTTATTAACAAAAGCGAGAATTTCTGGCAGTCGTTCTCGCGTTGCCCGTCGAAAAGTCACCCCCGGAATCTTAATTTCTGGTTTGGGAAAATCCAGATGTATTGCCGGAGTTAAAATCAAACCTAAATCGCGATATTGGGGCAACCCCGCCCTACCGCCGACGAGGTTTTTTAAAGCAGTAGTATTGCCGTCGAGAATTACCGAATAATAAAGAGGTATGAAATTTGCTTCGTGTAACTTTCTTAAAAACCGATAACCCCTCGCTAATAAAGTAGTTTTTCGATAATCTGGATTAACTCGCAAATCTGCCAAATAACCAATTTTTTCTGGTTTGCCGTTAATAAATTTTGTGGTAATTAAGCGACTTCCCAAAGCAATAATTTTGCCCGTTTGTTGTTCGGTACATTTAAGGATTTGATATGATTCTCCTTGAACTTGACAGCCGGCAAAATAATTAGGTTCGCGGCGAAAGCTGACCGAAATATTGCCTTTCATGGCATCTTCTGCCATGCGTTGTCGCAGTTGTTTGTCGTCTTCTGGGGCGGCGAGACTGAATTGAAAGTTAGTCATGGCAATTAATAATTAACAATTAACAATTGGGTTATTGGTGGGTGAAAAAGGTTGGTTAGCAGCGGATTTTGAAGCGGATGTAGCGGATGGGTTGTTGGTGGGCGATGGGATTGTTTGTAGTAATTTGTAGTAGTTTGTAGGTTGGGTGGAGTGAAACGGAACCCAACATTATTAATGTTAGAATAAAGTAAATTTGTAAGGTGCGCATTGCTACAGTAGTTTGTAGGTTGGGTGGAGTGAAACGGAACCCAACATTATTAATGTTAGAA
>CAZSTZ010000011.1:12779-15270 GCA_964609515.1 uncultured bacterium
AGTAGTTTGTAGGTTGGGTGGAGTGAAACGGAACCCAACATTATTAATGTTAGAATAAAGTAAATTTGTAAGGTGCGCATTGCGCACCCTACAGAATTTCACTACTTAAAACGATTACAAAAACCTACTTTCCCAACCAGTTTCGCGACTCAAAACTGGGGGCTTAATATCTCCCAGTCTTTGCCCTCTACTTACCGCATAATTGAGATAACATTTTATCGGATTTTTAACTAAATATGCTTTTATTTCTCCTAACTGTTTTAACCTCCTGGCATATTGATATTGAGGATTTGCCCCCAAACTTTTATCTAATTCTCGACCAATAATAACTGCATCATTTTCGCCGTATTCTTTCCTATCTAAAAATAAAGCATAATGAGGTTTGCCTTCCAGAGACGGGGCAAGCATTCTAAAACCTCGAATATTTGCAAGTTTATCTAACACAAATTCCTCCGTTAATTTCTCCCCGCATAAGTCGCTAACCATTCCCGATCGCCCCACAAACTCTAACAAAGGTACCCGCCCTTTCCACCCGCGAACTTTGACGCGATCGCCCAAGTCATACCGATACAAACCCGCCGCAGTTGTCACAACAATTCGATACACCTCCCCTTCGCTTAATTCGTGGCATAAATGGGGTCGGTTTTCGGCATCCATAAACTCATAAAAACCGCTATTAATTGCTAATACTGGATAGCTACAAACCGACATCGGCAAACTAACAACCGCTTCGGTAGAAATTAACCCTTTTCCCTGGATCCAAACATGGGGGAATGTCTCTTGCATTTGGGGAATAAATGCTTTCGCTGCGGCATCTTGCCAACAACTAATAGTATCTAAATTTTGCCAGATTTTTTGACTGTCTATTGTTGTTTGAGATAGGGCAGTTTCTAATAATTTTGCCCTGGCGGGATTTGGGGGTAAATTATCTTTGCCTGTGGCGATGTCTTCGAGGAGGCGATCGCTCTTATTTTTCATCTCTTCTATTAACTCTAATAAAAAGGTCGGACTCCAAACCGAAATTAAAGTTAAATCTGCCGCTGCCAACAAAAATAAAGCGGTTAAATATCGCCATTCTTCTATATCGGAAATTAAAGCAAATTCTGGGGGAATTGCTAATAATTGACCGATAGACATTGCCAAATCTTCCCCAAAATAAGCGGCATCGTTAGACATTCCCATATTAACGCCACCCGCCGTTTTTGTTGGGGGG
Organism: uncultured bacterium; assembly: GCA_964609515.1. Lineage (GTDB taxonomy): Bacteria > Cyanobacteriota > Cyanobacteriia > Cyanobacteriales > Microcoleaceae > CALKCV01. Next base: position 13,993 of record CAZSTZ010000011.1, read on the forward strand.
CGACTTACCGGACTTATTGCCCAGTAAGTCCGACCTTTTTTAATACCAGGACGACTTTTTAATAAATCTCCCAACCAAGGAAAAATTGCCCTTTGAATTGCTGTTAATCCTGACTGAGTAAAAGGGATTAATTTACCACCTTTGGTACTGCCGCCGGTCATTTCAAAAGCGATTGCTGGTTCTGCGGTTAAAATATTATTTTCCCCCGCCGCCATCCTTTGAATGTAGGGGCTTAAATCTTCGTAAGTTTGGATGGGAATTGCGGTTGAAAATTGTTGATAATTTTCGATGTTGGCAAAGTTGTATTGTTGACCGAAAACAGTTTTTTTATTCTCAGCTAAAATAGTTTTTAGCAATTGCCATTGCGCCGCTTCTGGATGCTGCAACTCTGTTAAAAAGCCATCCAAAGAAGGAGTTAATTTATCTTGAATCTGTTCCCAAATCTTCATATAACCGTAGAACAGGCATCTTGCCTGTTCGCTTAATTTAACCATCCTGTTCGCTTAATTTAACCATCTTTTATAAACAAAAACCTGCTGAACTGTCAAAGCAAAAACAACCGCCCAAGTTATTAACAAAACCCCCAAATATTGACCGTCACCGGGAACGAAATAAACCGGTCCGCCATCGGATTTAACGTTGTTCAGCATATACCAGGCAAAATAGATTTCTATGAGAAACATTAAGCCAGTTATTTTAAAATTGAGATTGATATTTTTATCTAATTCTGTCTTTGGGTCGGCTTTAAACAGCAATCCTAAGACTAAAAGAAAGCTAAAAACATCGTGGGAAATGCCCCAGTAGGGATGCCAATTATGACTGACGTACATCATCCAAAGTTCGGCGATCGCCCTCAACACCATATTCCCCCAAAACAGCCAATAAATCCATCTCAAATTCTGACTTATTCGCTTATCTATTCCTATTAATATCGGCAGAAAATACCAAAACCATAAAGCATCTGCCAACCAGATTAGTTTGGGTAAAGCAATTTTTCCGCCGATGCCGCTGGCGGAATTTTGCCAGGAGAAAAAGACGACTCCGGCGATAATTAGGAGGGAGGCGATCGCCCAATAAAGTAGTTTAACTAAATTGGTGCGATTTGAGGTTAAATATGAGTTATCTTGCATTTGGCTTTTTGCATTGTTTATTTCTACTTTGATTTTAACAGATAAACAGATAATAAGAAACCTGATTTTTAAACAAATTCTGAGAAACCCAGTTTTTCCAGCATAGAGATGTAAGAAACCTGGTTTTTTGAAAAAACCCGGTTTCTGG
>CAZSTZ010000011.1:15370-25060 GCA_964609515.1 uncultured bacterium
TTAATGGTGGTAATGTTGGAGGCGATCGCTTTTAACAAACCAACCTCGTTTATCGCCTCAATTTCCGACAGCAATACCTCGCTTTCTCCCGGAAATTTCAGGTTTAATCCGAGTTTTATTGCTAATAACAATGTCTCCCGAATTTCAACATCCTTTTGAGATAACTGAGTATCTTTCTGAGATAACTCGACATCCTTTTGAGATAACTCAGTATTTTTCTGAGATAATTCAACATCTTTTCTTGCCGCCAATTCATCTCCAGTGGGGATGACGTTTCCATCGGGATAACACCACCTCAACCAAGTTGCATTTATGTCCTCAAAAGTACCTTCCCACAAAGTTAAACCGATGTTAAATTCGGAGAAGATTCCATTTTCTTTGGGACTGTAAAAACTCCCCGTCAGTTGAAAAACTTGCAGGGTATTTTCTCCTACCTTTTTCAACGGATCGTAAACTACATAATACGGTATTCGTAAGTCCGCATAGTCTGTTAATTTGCTGCCCAATTCGTTGCCGGGAGTCGGAGAAATTACTTCTATTACTATGTCTGGGGGTTTGCCAAATTCCCAGAATAAATAGGAACGTACTTTTCGCTGCCACCAGTCGTCCCCGGCGTGGATACCTAAACTTAAAAAAGCGTCGGGGGCGATACCTGCTTTGGTTTTTGTGACAAATAAACCGACGTTGGCGGCGGCGAGAAAGGGTTTTTGGATTGGTAATTCTGCCCCGCTGTAAAAGACTGTAGTTAGGAGTCGCTGTTGTTTTTCGTTGATGAAACTATCCAAAGGTTCGTCGTCCTCCAGTATCATTTGACTGGTGTCTGGATATTCGTGGGCCAGAGTTGTTAATGTTTCTGACATGAGTTACCTCCACTAACTTTGTTTGATTGTATCATGTTCAATTAACAATTAACAATTAATAATTAACAGCGTCAATCCGGTTTTTTCCAGCACAGAGATCTAAGAAACCAGGTAATTTCGGCAAAACCTGGTTTCTGGCGGGCGAGTTAACCTTGAAAAGATTGCAAATTAATGCTTATTATCCACATATTGCCCCTAAAAATCTTATTTCTCACCAACAACTCATCCGCTACATCCGCGTACAATACCGCTGCTAACCGACAACCCCAATTATTAATTGTTAATTATTAACTCAAAAAAACCATCCGCTACATCCGCGTACAATACCGCTGCTAACCAACCTCACAAACGCATTTCTACTTCGTGTTTTTCCCCCGCTTTTGGGGGTTCAATTCCCGTATTAATTGCCTGCCGCCACTTCCTAATATAAGGCAATAATAAATCTTGAGGAACGTATTTATAAACGGCTTTACCAAAACGCTTAATATTGGTTTGTTGTAACTCAATTATCCGCACGTCTTGGGTAATTATCCAGCGAGATAAAGGCGCAAAAAATAACCGAATTAACCAACCAAAAACGGGATATTTAAAACTAATAACCGTGTAAACTTCGGTCGTGGTTTCATCGATAGGCGTGCAAGAAGAAGTAATGATATAATGGCGGCGATCGCTAAAAATATAATCCACTCGACTCGTGGCGGGCGCGATAAATCTATCCGTATGTTTCAGCTCGCTTTTTTCCCTACTTAATAACCGCCAAACTACAGCATTATTTCGCGGTTCTTCCAGATATTCTGCCACGGCACCATCGCTTAAACTGGTGACAATAGCTTTAACCTTTTTATTACTAGGAGTTCTAAACCACAACCGATGTACGAAAGTCGCGTGGGGGCAATCTAAAAAGTTCTCCAAACAAGTCTCAACGCTGCCATTAAATCGAGTTTTCATCCTAAAAGTCGTCCAACCTTTCTCTCCCAAATAAGGAAACGGTAAAGGTTTTTCGGTCGCCGGTTCCTCCGCCAAACAAACCCAAATATAACCATCCGTTTCTACAGCATGATAACTTTGAACAAACAGATTGGAGGGAATGGGATGACCTTCGGGAAAGGCGGGAATTTCTGTTGCTTTACCATCAGTTCCATACTGCCAACCGTGATAGGGGCATTCCAAACAATTGTTAACTATTTTTCCCCGAGACAAAGGAGCATTTCTATGGGCGCATCTATCTTCAATTGCGCCTATTTTACCGTTGGCGGCGCGAAATAAAACTAGCGGTTTTTCCATTAGAATAGTCGTCAATGGTTTATTAGTTAATTCTCGACTTTCGCAAGCAATATACCAATAGGAATTTAACATAATTAGGGAATGGGGAATTGGGAATTGGGAGTGGGATCCCCCCCCGCCCCCCTTTTTAAGGGGGGAGCCAGAGGAATAAATTTTAGTTTTTCTGGGGAACGGGGAATGGGGGGGAACAGGCAGGATGCCTGTTCTACGGGGATTAACAATTGACAAAATTTGCAAACCACATTCTTCGGCCTGCGGGAGTTAAATTTGCCTCGGCAATTTCCGTCAAACAAAGAAGTTCGTCTCCCAGTAAATGACCGGGGTTTTTAGTATTAAAAAAATTAACGTGAGAGTCTTTAAGTCTTTCTGGGGGAATGCCTTTGAGTTTGCCTCGCAATTTTTGGGGATGGGGAAAACGAACGATGCCGGTTTCCCGGTTGTAGCATTCGCCAAAGCGATCGCGCCCCAGAAACTCCATCAACTCCCTCGTTGCCAGTGGCGTTGTCAAGTCAAAACGGGGGTAAAACTCCCGCCAAAAGGTCGGTAAAAAACGATAAGTCCGATAACCCGAAGAAATCAACAACCAGTAGAGTTTGCCCTCTGGATAATCTCGGCGAAGTTTTTTGACTGCTGCGATCCAAGCTTTTGATAAAGTCGAACTAGACCAAGCGCTAGGATCGACAATGGTATCTCCCGAATAGACGACGCTAATAATCTCTCCGCCAAACTCGGTTTGATAGAATAGGAGAGTAGAGAAACCTTTGAGGATGCCGTTTTTTTCCATAAGGATTACCCAGTTTTTCTGGTGGAGGTCTGCCTCGAAGGTTGCCGGCGTTACCCCTTCAAAGTGAGTTGATAGCAGGGAGTACATGGCGAGGCGATCGCGTTCTGGCAAAGTTTCCGTCGAGAGGAGTCTGGCAGCGTTCATAAGAGTTTGTTGTTTCACAGCAGGCATTAGCCTCAATTGTAGCAATACTTCTCCAACCTATCGGGCGATCGCCACCAGCTTCTTCTCACATTTATTCTGCTCTCAATTGACTTCGACTTCCATTGCTTCTGTCCCGATGCGGGCCATTTATTGAAGCCCCTTTATTTGGACCAAAGTTGGCCATATTTTGGTCCAATTCATTAGTTTCTCCTCGAAGTTGGGAGTCTCGCCCCTCGCGTCAATTATAATACTTTTTCATACACCAAACTACTTTAAAATTTTCAACAATCTTATTTAGTCAAACAACCAGAAAAAAAGACAATGGCACAAGCAAACATTAACAACTCAGAAAACCCCCAAACTGCCAATAACAATTCGCCCAAATTAATTCCCCTACCAGGGAATCTAAAAATAGAAAACTTGCGAGAAACCTTACAGCGACATTCTGGAGAAAAACAACTAATTATCCTGCAAGATTTCCCAGATCCAGATGCCCTTTCCAGCGCTTGGGCCTACAAACTAATCGCCCAAGAATACAACATTAACTGCGATATTGTCTATGCCGGCACCCTCAGCCACCAAGAAAATATCGCCCTAGTCAAACTAACAGATTTACCCATTCAACGTTGGACGATAGATACTGCCAAAAAAAAGGATTTATCCCAATATCAAGGTTGCGCTTTTCTCGACAACCAAGGAACTACCAGTCAGCTAACACCTTTAGCGCGAGAAAAAATGCCAGTAGTTGCCATCATCGACCATCATAAATTACAAGAAGATTTACATCCAGAATTTGCCGATATCCGTCCTGCTGTTAAAGCAACTGCTACTATTTTAACCCAGTACGTTCAGTCGGGAATGCTGCGTTTTGATAGCAGTCTCGGCGACCATGTTAAATGTGCCACCGCTTTAATGCACGGCTTGAGAGCCGATACCAATCAATTAAGACAAGCAACAGATGAAGAATTTCTCGCCGCCGCCTTTTTAAGTCGCTTTTACGATGTTTCTTTATTAGATGCTATCTTACAATCTTCTCGTTCCCAAAGGGTGATGGATGTAATCGAAAAAGCTCTTTCTCATCGCCGCATAGAAAACAATTTTTCAATGGCAGGAGTTGGCTATTTACGAGCATTAGATCGGGATGCTATTCCCCAAGCAGCAGACTTTTTAATCACCGAAGAAAACGTCCATACTGCGGTAGTTTATGGCATAGTTTTAGATAAAGAAAAAGATATGGAAGTAGTCATCGGTTCCCTGCGGACTAATAAAATTACCCTCGACCCAGATGAGTTTATTAAAGAGGCTTTTGGAACAGACCAAGCCGGTCGTTTTTTTGGTGGCGGACGTTCTCAAGCTGGAGGTTTTGAAATTCCTATTGGCTTCCTGGCGGGCTTTAACGATAATGTCTCTTATGCTGACAAAAAATGGGAAATTTTCGACCATCAAGTAAGGCAAAAATTGTTAAAATTGGTGAGTCCTGAATAACCAGTAACAACGAACAATTAACAATTAACAATTACCCCGGCCAGTAGCTGGCAATCAAATAAATGGGAGCCAGTCAGTTTTGTCATACAATTAGCCAGGATAACAGGCTTTCCTGCCTGTTCTACTATTTAATTATTTTCAAAGGTGACTTGCTCCCAATAAATGTTTAATCAAAGATTAAAAAATGTTTAAGATTTACCAAAACGCTAAAAATAAAAGCTACAATCGTTATTGTAGTAACTAGATTAAAGCATCTAAAGCTGGCCAACTTCACAGGGGCTTTACCTAAAAATTTTGCTTAGTGGGCAGAATTTTTTTTCTCATGCTAACTGTAGTTTACAGAGGTCTTACAAATGTTTAACCGTAGTTACATCAAAAAATTTAGGTTACAAATTGCCATTTCAGGAATAATCGCTTTTGCAGGACTATGCCTACCAACCTTAACACCTTCTGCTAAAGCAGAAGATGGAACTGGTGTCTATTCCGATTGGCTCCCTTTACAAACTTCTACCCTGAGCTTATGTAATGCAAGAGCTACAAAATTTATGCAAGATTTAGGTTTCTTAAGAAGATTGCAACCAATTAAACAAGGAATTGTCGCTGGTACTGACAATGATTATGGCAATCATCTGGTGTTTATTTGTTCGGCTGATGGTACCCAAGCCATGATAGCTTCATTAGGTCCGATGAGCATGAAAAATAACAATGCCTTGCAGGATTCTTTAAATCGCCTCCTAGAAGAATTAAGAAATGATGGGTCTTTAATACCCTAAGTAAAAGACAAAGATGACAAAAAAAAAGTAAAAACCTTGCCGGCAAGGCTTTTACTTGGGTGCATCTCAAAGATGGAAGCAAGCGAGAAGTTGACGCTTTGTGAAAATGGGTAATTGTTCTGGGAAAAGAGCGTCCTTTTAAAAATTATCAAATCACCTTAACAATCTTTTCATTCCGCTGAAGTTTCAACAATTTTTTGCCCGTTCCCTCGTTACCAGAAACAGGCACAGAATTAGTCTTTATTCTACACAAACGCCCCTCGTTTGTTAATAGCTGAACTAGAATATTATTCTTACCAACAGCCATCCCCGTCAAAACATCATTGGAAGTAGAAAACTGAAAAGCATTTTGACCTATTCCCCCACGGTTAGCTATCCGTAAAGAACTAACAGGAATTCGCTTGCCATAACCCTCTTCAGATATTAATAATAAATTATCTTCAACAGCTAAAGTCAAGCAACCAATTAACTCTTCCTGTTTCCGCATTCTCGTCGCCACAGAACCCAGAGCCGCCCGACCCATTATCGGCAAACTTTCCTCATTAACTTCTAATCGCAAACATCGCCCTAAAGAAGATGTCAAAATCGCTTGTTCTCCCTCTTGGCTCAAATTAGCATAGCGCAATTCGTCATCTTCTTTCAGCTTAATAACCGTGATGCCTCGATTAGTAATATCTGTCAGTTCCGACATCGACAAACGCTTTATTTTTCCCTCTTGAGTCAACATCACTAAATCTTTAGTTGTCGCATTTTCATCCATTAAAAATTGCGCCACTACCAGTTCTCGAAGACTATCAGAAACATCTTTAGTAGCAGAAGGAGAAAGCAAAGTTGCTAGCGGAACTCCCCTGGTATCTTGTCGCGAACTAGAACGAGAAGAAGCAAGGGGAATATCGGTGACTTTCAAAGGATAAGCCTTACCAGTACGAGTTAATGCCACTAAATTTTGCCCCGTATTGGCAAACATCGTACTAACCACAAAATCATCAGTTTCTTCTATCTTAATCTCCGCTTCTAACTCCCCAGAATTTTGACTCTTTTCAAAAGCCTTAGCAGACATCCCCCGCACATATCCTCGATGGGTAAATTCCAGAACCACATCTTCCGTGGGAGGAGGAGCAGCTTCTACAATTACTCGTTCCGTATCGCTCTGGCTTTTTGACTTTCTAGTTTTGCCTTTTTTCTTAGTAGTTTTAGCATCACTTTCTGCCTCAGTTTCTTCCCCCTTAGACTGGCTAACGGGCTCGTCAGAAATAATGCGAGAGCGCCTGGGGTCCGCATATTTACGCTTGAGAGAACGCAACTCCTTTTTCAGAGATTTAAGCAGTTCGTGGCGATCGCCCAATAAGTTCTGCAACTCCTCAATCTTCCCCGTCAACTCCTGCCACTCATCCTCAAGCTTCTGCCTCTCCAACCCAGTCAGCCTGCGCATAGGCATGGCCAAAATCGCATCCGCTTGGCGATCGCTCAACTCCAAAGCCTCCTGCAACTCAACCTTAGCAGTCGGACCATCTGGAGCATTTCTCAAAATCTCGATAGCCGCATCCAGCTCCGACAAAGCCTTCAACAAACCCTCCACCAGATGCCTGCGCCCCAAGGCAGACTCCAACTCATTGTTATAGCGTCGGGTGAGAGTCTCTTCCCTAAACTTGAGGAACTCCTGCAACAACTCCCGCAAACTCAACTGTCGCGGCTGTCCGTCAACCAAGGCCAACATTATCGCCCCAAACTTACACATCAAGTCCGTGTGTTGGTAAAGATGGTGGAGAACCACGGCGGGCTCCGCATCCTTCTTCAACTCGATAACCACCCGGATACCCGAGCGATCGCTCTCATCCCGCAGATCCGCAATACCCTCGATGCGTCCCGCATTCACCAGCTCCGCCGTCTTTTCGATCCAGCTCGCCTTATTCACCTGATAAGGAAGTTCCGTCACCACCAAAGCAGTTTTCGTCCGCCGCTTCTTAGCAGTAGGAACCTGCTCGATAGTCGCCACCCCCCGCATGGGGATACTGCCCCGCCCTTTAGTATAGGCATCAATAATGCCATCGGTACCCACAATTTCCCCTCCAGTAGGGAAGTCCGGCCCCGGAATTAGCTCGAACAACTTCTCGTCCGACAGTTCCGGGCGATCGATTAAAGCAATTAAACCATCCACCACCTCCCCCAAATTATGGGGCGGAACGTTAGTCGCCATGCCCACCGCAATACCAGAAGAACCGTTGAGCAACAGATAGGGCAGTTGGGCCGGCAGCACCGTCGGTTCTTGTTGGGAACTATCGAAGTTGTCCGTAAAGTCAACCGTAGTTTCGCTGATTTCGCTGAGTAACCCTTCGTTGCCAATAGCTGCCAGTCGGGTTTCCGTGTAGCGCATCGCCGCCGGTGGGTCGTTATCGATAGACCCAAAATTACCGTGACCTGCCAGGAGGGGGTAGCGACTGGAGAAGTCTTGAATCATTCGCACCATAGCATCGTAAACCGCTTGGTCCCCGTGAGGATGGTATTTTCCCAGAACGTCTCCCACTACCCGGGCGCATTTTCTAAACGGGCGATCGGGCGTTAAACCCAGTTCGTGCATGGCATATAAAATGCGCCGATGCACCGGTTTTTGCCCGTCGCGAACGTCAGGCAAGGCCCGCCCGACGATGACGCTCATGGCATATTCGAGGTACGATTGCTGCATTTCTGTATGCAGCGCTGTAGATATTATTTGCCCGGAAAGTAGATTTAATTGTTTGGCCATGACGAGACCTGCTTTGTTATCGAGGTTTTCAATTGAGATAGGATTAACTTAAATAGGGAGCATCCCATATTTGTAAAAAAACCGAAAAATCAATTACTTTTGTTAGTTGTCAGTCGTCAGTTGTCAGTTGAGCGACTAACAACTAAATACTGACAACATAAAAAGAGCGTTAAATTTTTGGCTTTATTCTTGCATTGGGATGCTCCCCTTAAATACTAGATGTCAGCACCCCGCTCGCGCATAGACGGGGCTTCGGGCCTCCAATGCGCGGTAGCTGACCCGCCTAAGCCCCCAGAGGGCTACGTTGCATTTAAGCGCCAAAGTTCTCACCTTGGGATGCTCCACCAGTCCTGAGCTTCTGAAACCAGATAGTTAAAAGTTGACTCGGGGTAAAGCGGTGCTATTTGGATGTGCCGGAATGCAACTTATGCAAGGTGGCCATTACCCTAGCAATAGGAGTTTTACTTCTATGCGTACAGCTTAAAAGCACGAGTCCATAATTGCCTGGACGAAAGATGAACGCAATACATCACCGTAGTTAATAGGGCTAAGGCGGTAGAAGATTAGGGAGGGTTTTTCCCTCCTACCTTTTCTGCTTCACGGCGGTTGAAACCGGTCGAGCTATTTGCTCGCTTGCACTCGACGTCGAACTTCCTCCGCGAACTAAAGTTACGCGGCTCCCGTTCTCCCATCTTTTTTCCGTGGTAGAATACAGCAAAACCGCTCGTAGGGTAAATTAAAGCAGGGAGATGCAGGGGTATAAACCCGTAACAGGCACCTTAAAAATAAACAACAAAAATGCATAGTCTATCTCCCCAGAAATTAATTTTTTTTGAACTGGGACTGGATAAAAATCCTGTGAATTAATCCTAGCTAATTAAAATTTATAGCCTTTTTCATTATTAAGAACTACGATCGCTCTCGGTCTTAGCACTTTATGACCTCTAATTTGGGCCCCAAAAATTATGGCCATGAACGCAAGCCACCACGCCTAAAGTGGCCAAAAACAAGATACAATTGAAGCTGGCATTGTTGATATTTAACACTAGGGCCTTGCTAGAATGCCAAACCGATTAAAGGCCTACAGCTTAATCGATCTAAATTAATAGGAGTAAATTTATGCAAACTGTTCTGATTGTAGAAGACGATCAAGTAAACGCTCGCGTGTTTTCTAAGATTTTAAGCAAGCGGGGTGGACTGGCTGTTAAGCATACCGAAGATGTGGAAGAAGTGGTAAAAATAGCAAAAGCCGGCGAAGCAGATTTGATTTTAATGGACGTTTCTTTAGCTCGCAGCGTTTACCAAGGTAAGGCAGTTGACGGGATTAAGATTACTAAAATTCTGAAGTCTGACCCAGAAACCGATAAATTACCAATTATTTTAGTTACCGCTCATGCTATGGCAGGCGATCGCGAAAATTTTTTAAAGGAAAGCGGCGCCGATGGTTATATCTCTAAACCCGTGGTCGATCACCAAGAATTTGTGAATCAAATTAAAGCTCTCTTACCCGCTGAGTAAGGGGAGACAAGGGCGGACTTGCGGGGACTTGCGAGGACAAGGGCGGACTTGCGAGGACAAGGGCGGACTTGCGAGGACAAGGGCGGACTTGCGAGGACA
>CAZSTZ010000011.1:25160-41244 GCA_964609515.1 uncultured bacterium
GGACTTGCGAGGACAAGGGCGGACTTGCGAGGACAAGGGCGGACTTGCGAGGACAAGGGCAGACTTGCGGGGACAAGCTTCGTTCGATTTTTAACCTCTCCCTTGTCTTCCCCCTCTCCCTTGTCTTCCTTGTCTCCTCATTACGGAAACCCAGGAAAGGCGGGAGGTGCGTCTTCTACCTCTGCCAAAGTTTGTTCGATTTTAGGGTTGGCTAAAAATGTTCTCGTGTCGGAGAGCAGGCGATCGCCCCAGAGATTTTCCACTAAATAGTCGATGTCGGCATAACGAGGGTCTAAACGCAAGGCCTTTTCTCCCATTGCTAGTCCTTCCTCTGTTTCTCCATTTTGGTAAAGAGCTACGGCCAGGGCCAACATAGCCTCCGCAGCTCCATCGTCTATGGCAATAGCTTCCCGCCATTTCTCGATAGCAGCTTCCACATCTCCCATTTCGTATCGAACTAGGCCAATATTATTAACCGCAGGCCAGAGTTTCTCTTCGAGCTCGAAGGCCTGTTCGTATTCGGCGATCGCTTTCTTCAACCGCCCCTGTTTGTAATAAGCATTGCCCAAGTCGAATAAAGCTCCAGGGCTATTTGGCTCTATTTTTAAACCAGCTCGTATTTGTTTTACAGCTTCTTTGTATTCCTCTTTTTGGAAGTGGGCCCTTCCTAAAATAAACCTCAGATCTGGGCGCGAGGAATCTAGCTTTATTGCTGTTTCTAAAGCAGCGATCGCTTCATCCCATTTCCGATCCTGAAGATATAAACCACCCAAAAGGGCCCAGGTTTGAGATTCATTGGGAGCTAGTTGAGCTGCTAACTTAGCTCGGGCCACAGCCATTTCAAACTGTTGGAATCTTGCCAGTTGAATAGCTTCTTGCGCTAGGCTCAATCCGGTTTGCTTCAACTGTTCCGAGCTTAAATCTACTCTATAGGGAACTAATGCCTGTGCCAAAATAGGTTTGGCCAGGCCGCTCCATACACCCAGAGCGATTATTAATGAAATTATAGGAATTTTATTTGGCACGGTACTGTTGTCGGTTAAAAAAGGTGGTCTTGAATTAAAGTATATTTCAAGATTTTGGGAATTGGGAATTGGGAATTGGGAATAGTTGATTCAAATTAAAGGTAAAAGAATTTCAAACTCGCTACCGACACCCAATTCCGATCGCATTTTCAACTGGCCTCCATGTTTGGCAGTAACAATTTGATAGCTAACAGCCAAGCTCGTCTCCTTAAGAGCTCGTTTTTCAGTCGAAAACGAATCATAAATTTGCTGTTGTTTCCTCACCGACATCCCCGGACCGTTATCAGCAATAATAATTGAAATCCAGCGATTATTACCTAAATTTTCAGCGTTTCCCTCCTCAGACAGCCGGGAAAAAATTTTAGTTGTAATTTCTATTTTCGGTTTAAAATTCGGCTTATTCTGGACCCCACCCTTAAACTCATCGGACAACTTTTGACTAACGGAAGACTCTATTAAGGCATTAATAGCGTTAGTCAAAATATTCATAAAAACTTGATTTAACTGTCCGGAAAAACAAGTAATAGGCGGCAAATAATCATAATTTTTTACTATTTCTATTTCTCCAGACAATCGATTTTTTAAAAGTAAAATAAGAGAATCGATCTGAGCGTGCAAATCCGCAGGTTTGGGATTAACTTCATCAATGTAACAAAAATTTTGCAAGCTACTTGCCAGCTTAGTCAAACGCTCCGCACCGGATTTAATACTAGCAACAGTAGCCGGAAAATCAGCTTGTAAAAAATCAAATTCTATCTCTTCTTTTAACTCTGTAATTTCCTCTGGCGGTTCGGTTAAAAGCTCTTCATAAGCAGATAACAACTGTAGCAAACTCTCGCTATAGGTAGTCAAATGAGTTAAATTACCCCAGATAAAACCGACGGGATCTAAAATTTCGTGAGCTACCCCATCTACCAAACGCCCCAAACTAGCCATTTTTTCCGTTTGAATCATTTGAACTTGGGCCCTTTCGTAGCGAATTTGAGTTTCTATGCCCCGAATTTGCCAATAGGTAATATTCAATTTATGGATGTCCAATAATTGATAGCTTAAAGGCGAAGGCTCTGTGGGAAACGAGCCTAAATTTCCTCGCACTACAATTGGTTCTCCTAGCAATTCCGGCGATCGCCGCAACCACAACGGTGCCGCCGTCAAAATCCTTTTCGTCTCTGGCAGCACTAACATCTCCACGCGGACATAACTGTAGAGTGCCTCTAGAGATTCGTTCAAAAATAACTCCCTGCCGTGGGGACGAATAAACTGTTCTAGCAACCGCCGTCGAGAAATCATCCCCACAAATTGGCCATTATCGACCAAAATTACCCCCGGCACCAGGGGATATTTATCAAAAATTCGAGCCACCGTTAGAATGGGGCAGCTTAATTCTGCTTGAAAATGATAGAGGGGCAAATCTGCCAGAGTCGAACCTGAATAAAGGTCGCGATCGCTCCCTTCTGACAAAATTGGCCCTGATATTATCGAATCGAATTGGTTTTGCACGATACTCAGACTTTCTAGCAACCACCACCTACCAGCATAATCAATAGTTAAGCTAGAAAGTCTTCTTAGGGAGAATTGGTACTCCCTGGCAAGAGAATTTCAAATTCAGTACCCATACCCGGCGTAGAGTGGAATTTTAACTGCCCTTGATGTTTTTCTGTAATAATTTGATAGCTAATCGCCAAACCCATACCAGTTCCTTTGCCTACTGGTTTGGTAGTAAAAAAGTTGTCAAAAATCTTTCCTTGAACTTCTGGGGGAATGCCCGTTCCGTTGTCTGCTATCCGAATTGCTATATATGAATTTGGTCTTACTTCCGTGGTAATGCAAATAGTAGGAGCATGATTTTCGTTAATTTCTTCTAAAGCGTCGATCGCGTTACCGAGAAGGTTCATAAATACCTGACTTAATTGACCGGAGTAACAACAAACCAATGGCAGTTCCCCATAGTTTTTAATTACTTCGATGTTGGCTTGTTTGAGGCGATTTTTTAGAATTAAAAGAGTACCGTCAATACACTCGTGGATGTCTGCTTCTTTGGCTTTTGTTTCGTCCATGTGAGAAAAATTTCTCAGGCTGCTAACCAAACGATTTAATGTTTCGGCAGAGAATTTTATACCTTTAATTACCTCGGGTAAATCTTCTTGTATAAATTCCCAATCTATTGAGAATTTTAATTCTTCTATTTTGGCAGATTTTTGAGGATTTTCTGTTTCATAAACAGACAAAAGCTTTAAGATGTCTTGATAGTAATTTGAGATAAATTCGCTGTTGCCTAAAATAGCCCCTACGGGATTCCTAATTTCGTGAGCGACTCCGGCTACCATCTGCCCTAAACTGGCTAATTTTTCAGTTTGAATTAAATGAGATTGAGTTTGTTGGTGAATTAATTTAGTTGCCAGTATTTGAATCTGAGATTGAGCTACCAACAATTGATGAACGTCTGCTAGTCGATAGATTTTTGGTGAAATTTCAACCACAATAGGTTCGTAGAGAAGTTCGGGCGATCGCTCTAAAGACATTCGCGCCCCATCTACTATTAAAGTGTCTTTAGAAAGAACTAAAACTTCTGCTCTGGCAAAGCGATACATGGATTTTATCGAGCGCCGCAAAAACAATTCTCTGCCGAAAGGACGACTTATATATTCCAAAAATCGTCGTCTGGATATCATCCCTGCAAACTGCCCGTTTTCGGTTAAAATTACTCCCGGCACTAGGCGATTATTCTCAAAAATTTCTGAAATTACGATGGCCGGAGCTTGAGCGTCAACTTGAAAATCGTAAAGGGATAGTTCTTCCACTGTTGATTCTAAATGGAAGTTTTCTGGGCTATCCGAGGAGGTTGTGTATGTAGTTAATTTTCTTTCTTTCTCTGACAATTTCAGCATATAAAATATTAGAAAATACTTTTCAAGATTGTTATTTTTCTGTCTCAATAAGACCATTTTTTCCCTGATGTTACCCTATTTCTTTACTTTGAGACCTTGTAAAGATATTAGCAGATATTAGGAGGTGGAGCGACTTTCTTAGTAAATCTTAAACTTAACTTTTCTTTAACCTCTTAATCAAGATTTAACCTGCCTGAGAGGTTTTTAGTTATTATCAAAAAATTTTAGGAGAGGATAACCCGATCGCGTCCGTTAGTTTTAGCTTTATAAAGTGCTTTATCGGCCAAAGCTATCTGTAATTCTACAGAAGTATCCTGAGTGGGTATGGTACTAGCGATGCCAATACTCAAAGTCACGCGATCGCTTACTTTTGATGCTGCATGAGCTAAATTCAAAGTTCTTACTCTCGACTGTATTTTCTCGGCGATCGCTAAAGCATCGCCTACATCGGTATTAGGTAAAATAACGCAAAATTCCTCCCCCCCATAACGAGCGACTAAATAATTACCTCCACCTACAGATTCCTGCATAGCCCTGGCCACTCGCCGCAAACAGTCGTCCCCTGCTTGATGGCCGTAAGTGTCGTTATAGAGTTTGAAAAAGTCAACATCGGCTAAAATAACGGACATTGGTTGTTGTAGTTGCACCATTTGCCACCACTGTTGAGCCAAATATTCATCCAGTCTTCTTCGGTTAGCCACCTGAGTCAAACCATCCAAACAAGCTTGACGTTGTAACTCTTCGTGGGCTACCTCTAGCTGCTGGTAAAGGTTATGGAGGAGATTGTTGGCCATTTGGTGGACTTGACATTGGGCCACGAGTAGTTGATGCACGTCTAAAAGCCTGTAAACTTGAGGGGCTGTTTCTACGACAATAGGTTCGTGGAGCAATTTAGGCGATCGCTGCAATGCTAAACTGGTGGCCTCAACTACTACGGTCCGAGCTGGAAGCAGTAACATATCTGCTGAAGCAAACCGATATAAAGATTCGAGCGATCGCCTTAAAAACAATTCTCGTCCGAAAGGGCGACTCAATCTTTCTAAAAATCGCGCTCGGGAAATCATGCCAAATAACTTACCTTTATTTGTTAAGATTACTCCCGGTAAATTGACTTCGTTTTCCAACCTCGCGGCAGCCACTTGCCCCGGTTCGCCGACATCTACTTGGAAATCGTAAAGGGATAAATCTTCTAGAGTTAACTCTATGGATTTCATCTGCAAGCGCTTGTCTGCCAGAGAGGCGATCGATAACTTCGGGTACATTAAACTGAACATCAATTTCTCACCTATTTTGATTGTAAAAAAAAACTATTTTTCTGAGGATTAAAGAGCTTATTTGCTCTTTAATCTATGCAGCTAATTTCAACACCCCAAAGTAGGCAATTATTATGGTATTGTAGATAACCATAAAGAGTTATTTAGATAAAAATACTGAGGGTAGAAAAATTGATAATAACCCTCCTTCGATCGCCTAAATTAAAATGTTAATCTCTTCAACAGGGATCTTAACAGATAAACCTAGAATTGAGGTAATTCTTAACCATAATTTAACCTAGCGGATAACAGGCAGGATGCCTGTTCTACTTGACAGAATTGACAAAGTAAATCCCAAAAACAGGAAATTCTCCCATCAAGAAAAAATGTCATCCAGCTTAACAATTCAGTTAAATAACGCTTTTACTCTTTTTCTCAGTTTATTGGTAGAGGCCATGCCTTTCCTGCTCTTGGGAGTTTTATTCTCGGGGATCTTAATGTGGTTTGTGGACGAGCGCCAGCTAATAAAAATTCTCCCCCGCAACCCCCTACTGGGAGCTTTAGCAGGAAGTTTAGTGGGCTTTTTATTCCCGGTTTGCGAATGCGGTAACGTACCGGTGGCGCGTCGTTTGTTAATCCAAGGAGTACCACTACCGGTAGCGATCGGATTCTTACTGGCAGCTCCTACCATTAATCCCATCGTTATTTGGGCAACTTGGACGGCCTTTCGCGACCAACCGGAAATGGTGGTCTTGCGGGTAATTTGTTCTCTGGCCATAGCTACCTCCGTCGGCCTAGTATTTAGCGTGCAAAAAGACCTCAGGGCAATCGTCCAACCGGCGATCGCTCGCTTATTACCCCCAGACGAACCTCCACAAAATAGCAAAGAGCAACTCCAAGAAACATCCCCACTCTTAAAGTCGGGTACTTATTTATTGGGGCAAGCGGGTCAACCTTTGCGACTGGACTCGATGTCCTTAGTACAAATACAAACTTCTCCTTCATCGGGTTTCCTGGAACTGGAAAAAACAGTTAATTCTCATCCCACTAACACCGGTAAGAGTTCTACATCCCTTTTCCGACGGGTTGATAAAGCTCGGGTGCTTTCTTTGTTGGAAAGTATGGTGCAGGAGTTGCGAGAATTGGGGGGAGTTTTGGTTATCGGTAGCGCGATCGCCGCTATTATTCAAGTGGCAGCCCCCCGAGAAATTATTCTCAGTCTCGGTCAAGGACCGGTAACGTCGATTTTGGCTATGCTAACTTTGGGCGCTGTGGTCTCTATCTGTTCTACGGTGGATGCTTTTTTTGCTCTCTCTTTTGCTTCGACTTTTACCACGGGCTCTTTATTAGCTTTTTTGGTTTTTGGTCCGATGGTTGATATTAAAAGCGTTGGTTTGATGCTGTCGGTTTTTAAAACAAAGGCTGTAGTTTATTTGATGTTGTTGGTAGCCCAGTTAAGTTTTTTAATGAGTCTGGTTGTTAATTTGTATTTGAGTTAGGAAATAATAGGTAATGGGTAATAGGGAATTAACAATTAACAAATCAAAAGAGAATCTTTACCATCGCGATTACTATTTATGGCTGGAAACTACAGCAAAAGTTTTGACCGATGGGAGATGGAACGAACTAGATGTGGATAATTTAATTGAAGAAATAGAAAGTATGGAGAGGAGCGAAAAAAGGGCTATTGAGAGTAATTTAGTTGTTTTATTACTCCACCTTCTTACATACCTTCTTAAATGGCGGTTTTATCAACCATCCATGCAAACTGGAAGTTGGAAAGGAAGTATTTTAGAACATCGACGCCGCTTGCAAAAAGATTTAAAAGCAAGTCCCAGTCTCAACAATTATTTACAAGAAGTTTTTGCCGAATGTTACGAAGATGCAAGGCAACAAGCGGCGGCAGAAACAAATTTGCCAATAGAAGCTTTTCCCATTGCTTCCCCATTTACTCCCGACGAGGCTTTAAATAAAAATTATTTCGCCGAATCAGAAGAAGAATAATTAGTAAAAAATTCATCTACTATCTTCGCTAACTTAATAATAATGACCGCCAAAAAATCTCCTAATTTACCCTTAAAAAGAATCGGACCTTGGCTGGATGCTTTAGCAATTTTAGGTTGGGGTTTTCTGTTGCTAAAATATTGGTTAACTGGCAAGTTGTATCTGTTAATTCACCCTAATTATTTCGGGTTAACAGTGGCGGGAGGTATAGCCTTAGTTATTTTAGGCACTTTTAAAGTGTGGCAACTGCTTAAATATGCTCGCAGCAACCGACAACCTTTTGCCGCTTCCGCAGTTCAACATTTTACTTTATTTGCTCCTAGTTGGAGCAGTGGTTTGTTGTTAATAACTGCTATTTTAGGTATCTTAATTACTCCAAAAGTTTTCGCCAGTTACACTGCTTTGGAAAGAGGTTTAACCGAATCTTTACCCGTGACTCGGGCCCAACCCAAACAATTCAGAACCGCCACAAGACCAGAAGAGCGATCGCTTATAGAATGGATTCGCACTTTAAACGTTTATCCCGAACCCGATGCCTATAACGGTCAAAAAGTAAAAGTAACGGGATTTGTTATTTATCCACCAGAACTTCCCGAACAATATTTCTGGATTTCTCGGTTTATTATTACTTGTTGCGCTGCCGACGCTTATCCGGTGGGTTTGCCGGTTAAAATGCCCGAGGGAAGCAGTCGCACCGGTTTTCCCCCCGATAGTTGGTTGGAAGTCGAGGGTACTGCTATCACTGAAGAGTTGAGAGGACAGCGAAAATTAGCTATTTCTCCTACCAATATTAAAATGATTCCAGAACCTAAAAATCCCTACGATTATTAGAGTGCTGTTATAATAAGCTGTAGGGTGCGCATCGCGCACCTTACCAATGCTGTTATAATAAGGCTAAAATTAATCCAACTTTAAACTAAACCATGAACAAATTTTTAATAGAATCCATCGTTCAACTGGTAAACTCCCTACCACTGGAGGAGCGAAAAATAGTAGAAGAGAAAATATTAGAAAATAGAGACCGTCGGGAAAACTGGCGGGAACATCTCGAACGTATAGACAAAAATAGAGCCGAGATGTACGCCAGTCGCGGCGGCAAACCTCTCGAACCCCCAGTGGATGACATTATCCATGAAATGAGGGAAGAGAGAACTCAACAATTAATGGAAGCTTGTTTCCCTAAATCTGAAGAAAAATGACAACAACAAAAATCTGCGTTGATGCCAGTTTTATCGTCCGTCGAGTATCTGCTGAAATTACAGAATCTCGCTATCGAGATTTGTGGAACGAGTGGGTAAATTCTGGTTATGAAATAGTCGCTCCTACCTTAATTTATTACGAGGCGAGTAATGCATTTCATCGGATGAGTTTGGCAGGGCAAATTTCAGCGGAAGAAGCGGTTCAATTAATGGAAAGTGCCTCGAATTTGGGGATAGTTTTATATGGCGATCGCTCCCTCCACCAACAAGCTTTAAATCTGGCATCTACTCTGAGACTTCCCGCCAGTTACGATGCCCATTATTTGGCTTTAGCCCAAGAATTATCCGCCCTATTTTACACCGCCGATAGGCGGTTATTTAATGCAGTTTATTCTACTTTGAATTGGGTCCGCTTAATCGGTTAGCAATTAACAATTAATAATTAATAATTAACAATTAACAATTTGATAAATGTCCAATTTTTGTCCGCAATTGCGGACTTTTTTGAGAACCCGTAGAACAGGCATCTTGCCTGTTACTGCGACCTTAACGACCAATTAACAATTAACAATTGACAACTAACAACTAACAAAAATATGAGAATTTTTAAAGATGCTCTCGACCGGACTGCTTTACTAACAATAATGGGGTTAACAGTGGCGATCGCTCTAGTTTTATCCCGAGGCGATTTGACTCTGCCCAAGGTAAGAGATTTTACTTGGGAAGGTAAAACTATCGGTGTCGAAGATACCGCTTTTATTCTAACTTTTAATCGACCGATGGAGCGCGAAAGCGTGGAGGAAAACTTAATCATAAATCCCTATTTACCCGGAAAAAAAAGTTGGGCCGGACGCAGAATGGCTTATACTCTGGAAAAACCCGTTCCTTATGGTAATACTTATTCTATTAAATTAGAAGGAGCTAGAGAAAAGTTTTATGGCGGCGAAGAAGGAAAAGTAATCCAACCGTTTCAAAGCTTTTTTAACAGTCGCGATCGCGCTTTAGTTTATATAGGTTTGGAAGGAGAAGAAAAAGGTCGATTAATGTTAGTTAATTTCGAGGCAATGAATCCCAAACCGATTGCTTTAACTCCGAGTAGTTTGGCAGTAATGGATTTTCAATTTTATCCCCAGGGCGATCGCATTCTTTTCTCTGCCATAGAAAGAAACACTGCTTTACCCAGTCTCAGCGAACAACGGCTATTTACAGTCACTACCGGCATTAATCCCGTAGCCCCAGGGGAAGAAACAGAACCTCCAGAAGAAGCGGGTCAAGTGGAACTAATTTTAGACAATAAAGACTATCAAAACCTCAAATTTGACCTCTCCCCAGACGGGAAAACTATTTTAGTTCAACGGATAAACAGACAAGATACTACCGATGCCGGCCCTTGGATAATTGAAGCAGGAAAAGAACCGCGATATTTAACAGATAATGAAGGAAAAATACAACAAGGCGGCGACTTTTTAATCGCCCCAGATAGCCAATCTGTTGTTTTATTGCAAGGGCAGGGAATCTCGATTTTACCCCTGGATCCAGAAACGGATTTTTCGGGGGATTTAATGTTTTTGCCGAAGTTCGGACGAATTTTGAGTTTTTCTAGGAATGGTTCCCAGGCAACTATGGTTAAATACAATCCCGACGGGACGCGATCGCTCTATATCGTCAACAACCAAGGCAACGAAAAAGAAATCTTTAAAACTGCTCCTTATGGTAATATTATGGAGGCAAAATTTGACCCGACTAAAACTGTTTTATACTGTCTTTTAAGTCGGGTTTTAGAAGATGAAGAAGAGTACGAAGAAGAACTCTATATCGCCAAACTTAATTTAAAAACTAACGAACTAACTACTCTGATTATTTTGCCCAACCAGCGGCAAGTGGAGATGAGTTTATCTCCCGACGGTTTGGCGTTATTGTTCGACCAAACTATAACTAAAACTACGGGAGAAAACGAGAGTGGAAAAGAGGCGATCGCCACCTCCAGTCGCATCTGGTTATTACCTCTCGAACAAACTCTCACCGATACTTCCGAAGCGAAAGTTCAACCGGAAGAATTGCCTTTTGTCGGTTTTAGCCCCCGGTGGCTTCCTTAACAATTAACAATTAACAATTTATGTCCTACAGCGATTTTAGTTTGAGTTCGGTTAAAAAAGCCTTCGATTTAACTCTAATAAAAAACGCCGATTTATTTACAGGTTTGCCAGAAGTGGAACCGGGGGAATTATTAGAGGCAGTTTTGCAAGAAAACTTACCCATCGCTTTAGCAAGCAATACGGAAAAAGCGCGATCGGAATTAATTATCGCTCCAATTTTGGTAGAATTGAGGCGCAAATTAGAACGTAAGATTAGTCTATTTTCCGGAATTAATTTTTCCGTGGAACCGGAACTGGGATTAAATGGAAATTGCGATTTTATTATTAGCTTATCGGAGGAAATTTTATTTCTTACCAGTCCAGTCATAACTTTAGTGGAGGCAAAAAAAGAGGATTTAAACGCCTGTTTGGGGCAATGCGTGGCGGAAATGGTAGCGGCACAAATATTTAACCAGCGCGAAAATAATCCGATTTCTACTATTTACGGAACGGTGACATCGGGGACTAATTGGCGGTTTTTGAAGTTAGAGGAAAAGCGGGTTTATATCGATTTAACTGAGTATTATTTGGGAGATTTATCGCAAATATTAGGCATTTTATCGAGGACTTGTAGGGGTAAAGCATTGGGGGGATAAGCTTGGTAAAAATGCGTCAAAATTTATGTCCGACGTGGAACCAGACATCTTATAAGCACTGAGATTTAAGAAACCTGGTTTTTTTGAAAAACCAGGTTTCTGGCGGGTGAGTTAGCCTTGAAAAACCGGGTTTCTGAGATACTAAAAAACCGAGTTTTCACCAGAAGACACAGGCGGACTTTTTAGGAAATATCCCTACTTTTTACATATTGCGCCACCAGTGGATTGAGAGTAAAAACAGTTATTTTTTCTTGCTCTTGCGGAGTTAATAAAAATCGCATTACCAGGGATTTAGTGGTATTGATTAAATCTCCAGGAGATAACTTTATTTTGTTGAAAATTTGGGATAAGGCAACTGCTTCTTTTTCCTTGGCAAGCTGAGTTACTACCGCGACTTCTTGCTCGCTTAATCGCTGCAATTGTTGTTCTAAGCGCCAGCATAATGATTCATCTAAAATCGGCAGTTCGTATTGCAAAAAATCGGCGACTCTACGGCTAAATAATTCTCGAATTAGAGTAGCGGTTATATTTAACCAGAGTGGGTTGCCTTGATAAATATTAATCAGGGTTTCCCATGCTTCTTCATCTAATAATTTATGGGAGCTTAAAAGGTCTTTCGCTGCCATGCCTAAGCTTCCTAAAACTAGGGTGCTAATGGGTAAATTAGAGCTTTCTAATTCGGCAATTTCTCGGGGTTTTTCGGCACTAATTAAGATTAAACAGCTATGATGAGGAACTTCGGCGATTTGTTAGAAAAATAGTTGATAATTTTCATAACCCGATTTGTATTGTCCGGCAAGTTGACGGCTGCTGAAAAGTGCCTCCACGTCGTCGAGGATAATTAGAGTACGATGCTGCCGTAGATGGTTGAAAAGTTGCTTTATTTGTGTTTCAATTTGGCGGGGAATTTCTGATGATTCGGAGAAGTTTTGTAGGAGGTTGGTGAGGGTTGTTTCTAGGGTTGGGGAAAACCTGAGACTGCGATAGATGACGTAATTAAATTGGGTTTTAATTGCGTCTATTAAACGTATGGCAAGAGCGGTTTTGCCAATGCCGTTAATTCCTAAAATTGCGATTATTCTCGTGGGTGAAGGGGGGCGATCGCTACGGTTACATCTATCATTTATTATCCATTGTTGGAGGGTGGCGAGTTCGTCAGTACGTCCGTAAAAGTTGACTATTTCGGGTGCGTCGCCTAAGTCTATGTGCGGTTGAGTTTGGTTTTTTTGGGCAGGTTTGCGAGTGGCGGGAGAAGGTGCTTTTTTAATCTGAGAAGAATCGCGATCGCTACAAATATTAATTTTATTATTATTACTATTGACCACATAATTACGATCTGAATTTTCAAAGACAATTCGTTGCGCCAGCGCTCTAAGCTTAGATTGACTGACAGGTTCTTCAAACTCATCTGAAAGCAGTTTCCATAACTTACAAGCAGCTTTGCTAACATGGTTGGTAGTAAAATTATATTCCTCTGCGATTTGGGGATATTTTTTACCTTGTAAAGTAGCTTCTAATATGGATATTTGGAGAGAGTTAAGATGTTTACCAGTTTTGGCAAAGATGCGATCGTCGATCCATTTCACAGATTCTTCAAGTTCCATAGGTCTAGCTTGAGCGATAGTTTGGACAAAAGACAGTACCACTTTATCACATTTTTTGACCCTTGAAGAATTAAATGCCATTTTTTTCCATTAATTTCCATTAAATCCCAAAATTAAGAGTCAGCAAACTTCCCATTAAATTCCATTGCAGAGTCCAGCAAATCTTTGATTTAATAGAAATGGGTCAAAGCAAATCTACCTGCAAATAAATTTACCAGATAGTAACATCTATGAACACTTATCGAGTTATGATGCTGGGGCCGAGTGGTTCTGGTAAGACAGTATATTTGGGAAGTCTGTTTCGGGAGTTATCAATTCAAGGGGAACGGGGATTTTTTCTAGGGGCCGATAATAAAGCAAGAAAGAAACTGAATGAAATTTACACCCAAATAGTTGTAGGAAAGAAATGGCCCAAAGGGAATGAAGTAGGTGATGAAGATGATGCTGAAGACTGGGTTTTTACCGGCTCCATTAGCACCAGTGGCAAGACATACGATGCTTGCGAGTTTATTTATATCGATTACGCGGGGGGTAGAATTACCGAATCTAATATGGAAGATGACTCTGATTTTAATCAAAAGCTAGAAAGTGCTGATGTTATGCTTGGATTGCTAGATGGAAAGAAAATTTGTGAATTGATGAATGACACAGAAGAGGGAGAATTATGGGCTTTACGAGACTTACAGAATATGCTTGAAATAATGATGAAAAATATAGACAAGCCAATTCATTTTGTTATCAGCAAGTGGGATCTTTTTCAAAGTAGGGGCTATTCTTTTAAAGAGGTGAAAGAAAAATTACTCAAAGAAAATGCATTTAAGAATTTAGTCGGAACTCGCCAAGCAAATCAAGTTCGCACTAGATTGATTCCTGTTAGTTCCGTTGGGCAAGGTTTCGCTAAACTTTTAGATGATGGCACTATGGAAAAAGTGAAAGGAAAAAGGCCGGTACCGTTTCAGGTAGAAGTTCCCCTAGCTTGTGTTTTACCAGATATGATTGAGAGTAAGAAAGAAGAACTCAAACGAAGGAGAACGCAAGAGGCGAGTCGATCTACTACGGTGAAAGCAAATCTTGATTGGACGGAAGAATATTTGGCATGGGTTCCTTTTACAGACTTCGCAGAATCAGCCGAACGAAAGAAAAGAGAGGCTGAGGAAAGAAGCGAGGAATTGCGTCGGCAAAAAAATAATGCGCTGAACAAAATAGACGGCGAAAAAACTGCTCTTGAATCTGTTATCAGGAGCTTTATTGTCATCGAAAATCAATTTAAAGCCAATTTCCCCGATTCATATTTATCTTAGTAATACCATGAGTAAAAATTTAGAATGTTGGCCTTTTTTATACGGCAGATTATGGCTTCTTGATTATCAAACAATAATTGCTCCTGAATTTGTTTATGAAAGTAAGAGCAAGAGCATTCTTACTAATGTAGCAAACAAAAAATTAACAGGAGAAGAAGAGGCTTTTTATGTGGAAATAAATAATCCTAATGCAGGAGAATTAACTTTAGTATTTCGAGCGATCGAAACCACTTTTGAGGAGATGAACATTGAAGGAAGTGGCTCTCTAAAAGATAGCTCCGGTAAAGAAATTCGTTTAACTGAAGGAATTGTGATTAAGGGGTGGTTCCAAAATGAAAAGCTTATAGTCACCAAAGAGGATTTAGAAAAGGCTCATGAAATGCTGATTGAACCCTACCGTGAATTGTGGGGAAAATTCGGTTCTCTATCTGTTACACCTTCACAACCTTTTAGCATACCACAAGATCGCCCTCCTTCTTCTTGCCTGCAATATCGCATAGAAAAGCCTTATGTTGCTAAGGCTGTTGAACCTCCTAAAAACGAAAAAGAAGCAGAAAAGTCTCAAGAATCGGTTTCTGTAGCACCATTTAGTAAAAGCAAAAAATGGGAAAACACAAAAACTGATTCTTTTTATGATGAAGTAACATCCGCGATATTTTTACCCAAAGGTAAGTCTCTTGCGATTAGATACCAAAAGGAACAAACAATTCTTATCAGAAATTTCGAGACCGGGAAAGATACTACTTTTATCAATCAAAAGAGCGTTCGGCGGGAGGGTACTACTCCAATTGCTATTAGCCCCAATGGTCAGTACATGAGCATCGGAGCAACTGGCGGTATATATACATATGTTGTGGAATTATGGAGTATTAAGGAACCTAAAAAAGCTCCAAAAGAAATAGGCAAAGACAGTGGATACTTGATTCGAGATAAAGTTAGGGCGTTAGCTTTTACCCCGGATAGCAAAATATTACTTAGCGCTAGCAAAGATAACACTATTTTTTTCTGGGATATTAAAAGCCGCTTGCCCTTAGTAGAGCCAATTAAGTTCGGTAATGAAATTAGAGCGATCGCCGTTAGTCCAGACAAATATAACTCTATTTTTGCTGTTGGGAACGCTCGCGGATGGATTGAGTCTTGGGATTGGAAGAGTGGAACAAAGATTAAAAGTTTTCTAGGTAGCTCGCCTAATGGACCGCCTATCAATTCATTAGCATTTAGTCCCAATGGTAAAATACTCGTCAGCGGTGACAAGGGCGGTAGTATTAAACTTTGGAACGTCGATACAGGCGAGCAATTAAATATCGGAAACCACTCAGCTATAGTCACAACAGTTGCTTTTAGCCCAGACGGTAAATTAATTGCTAGTGGAGACGATCGCGGTACGATCAAAATTTGGGATATTGGGACTATGAAAAATGCAATTTTACGCGAACATAGTGGGGCAGTAACATCCGTCTCTTTCAGTCCTGACGGTAAAACTCTAGCAAGTGCTAGTAAGGATCGAACAGTTAGGTTCTGGGAAAGAGTTTAAAAAAAGAGTAGGTCAAGAAACCAGGTTTTTTCAAAAAACCTGGTTTCTGAGATACCAAAAGGCGATCGCCCCCATCCTATTTTACAAATCTCGTGCTACACCTCTTTTCATCGACTGAACCTCACCGGTTTCCGAATCTATTTTAAAAATTTTGTATTCTCTGGGAGACTGAGATATAGCTAAAATTTCTCCTAATTTATTTGCTGCTTTTTCCGTGGGTCGGATAAAACCTAAAGTGACAAACCAATGTTTTTCATCCTCAGAAATTTCTACCTCTTCCAGTCTCAAATCTTCGAGATTTCCTCCCATCGCATCTTGCAAAGATTGTAAATAATTTCGTGCTGCAGAAACGGCTTTTTTGACATCTGTTTTCATTGTTTAATCTCCTTGAAAATTGCGGTATTAATCATGTTAGGTTCCGCTGTCGCGGAGCCCGACCTACATTTTACTACTGTCAAAATTGCTGTATTAATAATGTTGGGTTCCGCTATCGCGGAGCCCGACCTACATTTTACTACTGTCAAAATTGCTGTATTAATAATGTT
>CAZSTZ010000011.1:41344-53626 GCA_964609515.1 uncultured bacterium
GGGTTCCGCTGTCGCGGAGCCCGACCTACATTTAACTACATTTTACTAAAACTACGGAAGAAAACGAAGGAGAAAAAGAGGCGATCGCCACCTCCAGTCCCATCTAGTTGTTACTTCTTGAAGAAACCTCCAGCGATGCTTCCGAAGTAAAAGTTCAGCCAGAAGAATTACCTTTTGTCGGTTTTAGCCCCCGCTGGCTTCCTTAACAATTGCTAATAGTTAATTGTTAATTGTTAATTTGGAAAAAACATAAACATCATCCCGCCGATAAACCAACTCAAACTCGGGATTAACCGTCAATTGTTCCGCCAAACTAACAGCAAACTCCTTACTACTTTTCCACCCCGGATAGCGCAGATTTAATAACACATAATCGTACTCCATTAAATCCTCATCCGTCGGCGGTTCGTAATCCTTCGTTAACTTAATTAATTGGCGATCGCTTAAATGCGGCGCCATATTAGAAGTAGTTAAAACCCCCCCTTTGGTTGTCACCAAACTAACCGCCTCCCCCATAGCCGGCACGGTATCCAGATTATCCAGATAAATCGTCCAAAAATAACCATATTTTGCCAAAGCTAAAAAGCCAATAACCGACCAAACAACTATAAATTTCGGCAATTTATTGTTAATAAAAGTTGCCGCATTTTCCCTGCCATCTCGATTAAACCACTTCCGCCAAATTGCATACCACAAACCGCATTTACCATCGGCAATAGTATCGATTACCCAAATCAATAAAAACGGCAAAATGGGCACCGAGTATTGATGAATTAAATCCCGTTGGGCATCGATAACCGACAAAATATTCAGCATCAAAACGGGCAAAGCCCCCAGAAGAGGCATCCAATATTTAAAAGAAAGCCACCAAATAATCGGCCCAATTAATAATAAGAAATAGACCAAACTCCCCGGAGAAAAAAGTCTCGCGATAACCGCATCCGGTCTGAGTAACATATTAATAATAATTTCGCCGATGGACTCTCCCAAATATGTATAGCGTCCCAAACCTCCCGGACCTCTTCCATCCTTAAAAGCGGGAATAAGTGCTTGAGTAACGATAATAAACCAAGCGGAACCGATAAAAAGAGCGATCGCGCCGCAGCGTCGTTTTTTCTCAAAGAAAAACAACCAAAAACCCATCGCCGCCACCGGCAAAGATAAGGCATCTTTACAGCCCAAAACCCAGATAATAGCCAGGCAAAACCATCCAGTTTTATCTAACCTAGCCGCCAAAATCGCCCCTAACATCGCAGGTAAGGCCATTACCTCTGGATGGAAATCGAACAAATTGATATTAAAGACAACTGGATAGAGTAAATATACTAAAGCGAGACTGAAAGATAGTCTTTTGTTTAAACCAGCATGACGCGCCAAGCCCCAAGCGGGCAAAGCTCCTATCGCTAGAGAAACTGCTTGTATTAATAACAAACAATAAGGAAAAGGGTAAATGTTATAAATCCAACCTACAGGATACATAGCCCAGGCAGCGTGATTGCCCAAATGATGAACTTCTAAAAAAGTAGAAAAAGGGGGCAAGCCCTGACTGATTAAATAAGCTACCTGGTCGTAAATTCCTAACTCAAAAGCAGTGGATTGAAATAGGAGATGTCGCAGGCTGCTCAAAATAAAGAGGACGATCGAAGCAAGAGCGATCGTCCAGAATAGGGGATGAGATTTGAGATTTTTTAGAGTAAACATGGTCGTAATAGAGAACGCAAGCGATCGCTAACTCATAATACCTTCTAGCACTTGCCTTAACTGCTCGAACTGTTGGGGAATTTCCTCGGCATCCTCCATGCCACCGACTGCCTCCTCTAACTGTTGCCCCAGTTGGTCAAAATTATCCTGTATTGGTTGTAACATTTCTTGGTAGAGATTAACCCGTCCCCAAAGTTCCGCCACAGCCGCTTTTCGTTCCGACAAATTTTCTTCCAACTGTTCGATTTCATTTTGCTTGGCCTCTTGTTCGGAAGATTGAGAATTAATCTCCTCTTCTTTTTGGCCTATTTCCGACTCTATTTGCTTAATTTCCTCTTCCTGCTTTTGAACCAATTCAGTTAATTCTTTAATTTGAGCCTTTGCTTGAGAAATAACTGGGCCTAAGTCTATACTCTGGGGGTCCGTATCCAAAGGAATACCCTGTCGCCGCCGCAATACCGTCTGGTGTAGGTTCATCGTCTCTTGACGTTCTCGAAGATTGCGTTGAGAGCCCACCAAAGACTCATTTAAAAACCTGTAGTTTTCTTCTTGCTCGTTTAACTCCGTCTCTAGCTTGAGGCGATCGTATTCGCTGGCCGCAGCTATTTGTGCTTTTAGCTCCTCCATTTCCTCCTGCTGAAGTGCCAGTTCTTCTTCTTGGTCTTTAACAAAACCAACGCTCTTTTGGAGTTCCCGTTGTAATTCGTCCACCTTTTGTTGGAGAGCCTCTATCGGCATTTTCTCCAAAGCCTCCAGATTGACCTTATCCCCAGCAGCCCCCTGACCGGTAGCCTTTGCCAATTGAGTTAATTGTTGGGACAAATCTTCAGAAGCTTTAAGCTGGGAATTTAAACTAGCAGCATAATCCTGCTTCGATTGCAGCAAACCCTGTTGTACCTTTAACTGAGAGCGAAGTTCGGCCAAAGACGCTTCAGTCTCCTTCCAAGAACTCCATCGGCCATCGATATCGCTTTTGAGGCCATTCAGTTCTTCTTGCTGCTGTTGGGCTGAAGTTTGTTTTTCTTCTAACTGCTGCCAATGCCGATCCATCAGGCCTTGTACTGAGGCCATCGCTTCCAAAGAAGTCTTGACCTTTTCCCCTACCGAAGCAGTAGGAGCGATCGCCCCCGATAACCAATCCAATAACTCCTTAATGTAATTAGACTGGCTTTCATCCAAAGAAGCCGTTCCCGAAGCTTGGCCTCTAGTATTTTCAAACTCCTCAATTTCTTGTTGAAGTTGAGCCCTAGCATTCTCGATTTCTTGACGCTCTCCCTCCACAGTCTCTCGGAGTCGTTGAGATTCTTCAACGGCTTGACTCGCTTCCTGGCGTTGCTGCTCTAGCCGTTCCAATTCTCCTTCTAGTTGTTGGAGTTGTTCTTCTTTCGCTTGCAACTCCATTTCGCGCCGATTGAGTTCTTGGGCCTGAAAAGTCAGAGATGCTTTCCACTGATCGATTTCTTCCCACTGAGTCTTAAACTTCTCTTGAGAGCGAGAGAAATTTTGCAAAATTTTGACAAGTTTAGGAGCGGCTTCTTGTATTTGCTGCACTTGTTTGTTGGCGCTTAGATCCACCAAAACCAGTGCGCCTGGAGTAAAATCCTTAGCTTCATCAGCAGGAATAGTCTCATCGCGCACCTCAGTCCAATTATTCTCGCTTCGCTGACAGGCGAGGAGTTTAAGGTCAGTTTTATTGCCACCAAGACCAAAACCGCTTGGTCTTTTTTGTACTTCTGCTAGATACAGCACGCTGAGATTCCTCTTGAGGTCTGGGTTGCCAAATTTTTATAATAATATTTTTCACCCGGTTCGCCCGGGCGCAAGTTTATCGGCCAAGGATCGTTTTTTCTAGTTTACGATAACTAGAAAAAAACTTTTGTGTTACTTCTCGTGGCCATCCCTGTTTTTCAGATGGACCATAGAGACAGATACTCAGGCATGATTTCCTTGGCTGTAGAAGCAGCATTATTGACTTTCACTGCCTCCATACGCCACAACATCCCTTATTGGGATTAAAATTATAATAACCTTTTTTGCCATAATCCTGCCCTGCCCTTTTTCCTGGCCATAATTAAGGAAAATTCTTAATCGGTAGTTATTTCTTGGTTTTTCCCTAGCCATTAACCACTAAATCCCAAAAGCTTCTGCTTAATTTAATCATCGTTATCGACAATAATTATTAGCAGACAACTTCTCAATTAATTATTTTAATTACCCTCGAACTTCAATTTTAGCTGCCCTCTTTAAAGGGCGATCGCTACACTATAACTCTCTATAGCAATCCGTTCGCGGGTTGTAAAAAGTTAAAAATTAGAAAAAAAAACAGATAAACTATTCCCCATTGCCAAAAAAGAGAAATATTTTTGGGGAGCATCCCAATGCCAGAATAAAACCAACAATTCAACGATTTTTGGTAATGGGGAACGCGGTAATGGGTAATGGGAATGCCTATTGTATTGAGCCAAATACCATGCTTTATTTGGGCAATTAGGAGATGCTCCCTATTTTTGAGACAACTCAAATAGGATTGCTATAGACTTCTTCAAAAGCTTTACTAGAGCTTTCCCGTCAGAACTCATACTCAGAACGAGTACTCTATAACCTCGCTTTTCTCTTGAGTAAGAGTACTCGTTGTGAAACAATCGAGAAAGGCAAATGACAAAAATGACCATTACCCTTTTTCGCTATTCACAATAAATTGTTAAATTATTAAAGCTGCATGCAGGGAAATTTAAGTGAAATTGACATACGCAGTATCCTGCAACTGATCGAGCTTGGTCAAAGAACCGGAGAACTATTTGTTGAGGCCTATAGCTCGCCTACTAGCAGCACTGTTGCCGAAAAACGCCATCCTTCTCTATCAGGGCCATCCTGGTTTGTCTTTTTTTTAAACGGTCAAATTGTTTATGCTACCCACGGTACGGATAGCCTGTCTCGTTTGAGAGATTACCTGCGCCGCTATCACGCTGACAAGGCCATTGACACGGTTAAAGTTCCCTCTATTGCCTCCGCGAACGCTCCGGAGTATGGTTTTTTGTGGGCCTTATTAGAAAACAAAATCTTAACACCCGCTCAAGGCCGCACCATAATCCACAATATGATACATGAAACCCTCTTTGACCTGCTGAGTCTCCGTCGGGGTTCCTTCATTTTTGAAAATGGGCCGGCATTAGCCCCTCAGTTAACGACCTTAGAGATTAGCTCCCTTCTGGCCAAGATTATCAAGCAAATACAGGAGTGGAATCAATTTTCCCCCCATATTCAATCACCAGATCGATGCCCGGCCATTGCCGCTCCCGACAAATTACAACAAGCGTTGCCTCCTAATACCTTTAATACCCTGAATCATTGGGCAGACGGCCAAACATCTCTTCGCCAAATGGCTCGATACTTAAACAGAGATGTCTTAACAGTAGCTAAGGCCATTTATCCTTTCGTACAGCAAGGTCTGGTCCAAATGCTGGATCGCTCTGGCCTGGCGACTACCGATGGCAAAAGAGCATCTTTACAACAATCTTCAAAAGTGGCGAAAGTTGTCTGTATTGACGATGACGGTGTAATTCGCGAAAGAGTCGAGTCTATTCTTAACCAACATGGTTATGAAGTGGCTACCCTCAACGATCCTCTCCAAGCACTCGGTCAAGTTTTTCAGCTCGAACCTGACTTGATCCTCTGCGACATTGCCATGCCCCGGTTGGACGGCTATGAAATTTGCGCCATGCTTAGAAGTTCTAGCACATTTCGCCAGACTCCAATCGTTATGTTGACTGGTATAGATGGATTTATCGACCGCGTTAAAGCCCGCATCGTAGGAGCTACTGATTACTTTACTAAACCTTTTGGAGAAAGCGAATTATTGATGTTGGTAGAAAAATATGTGGGACCGGGAATTCCCCAAGATTCTAAGATATTATTAGAAAGGAAGCCACAAGAGAGATGACTAATGCAAATGCACTTGGATTTTTGGCCAACTTGAATTTAATTTAATTTTATTACTTCATAGTCATAACGAGTAACGATTATTAAAAATCAAAAAAAGCCTAAAAAGAGTTAAGCTAAAAAGATTCGATGGAGCCTGTAGGTCAAGGAAACAAGGCTGTAATTACAATTAAAAATAATTACAATAAAATTTATGATGCCAACTCTTTGACGCTCGCCGTGTCAGAAGACTATAGAACTTACGCAAAAATACGTCTAAAAAATTTTCGCGATCGGCGAAGCAATCTCAAAGGTTGATTTTTAGTTGAAATGCGTAAGTCCTGGACTACTCGAGTTTTGAGTATTTTTACGGAGAAAGTAAGGAGAGCATTGGGACGTGCCAAAATAAGGCGATTGTTTGTTTTGGATTGTTTGTTTTAAAATTGTTAAATACTCGTTATGAGTATGAGTAGAAGTACGGGCACTTGCACCAATCGAGATGCACCCATCAAGTAAAACCAAAGCAACCCCGAAGGAAAATATGAGTAAAGTTCTGGTTGTGGAAGATAGTGTGACCCAAAGGGAGATGATCTCCAACCTACTGAAAAACAGTGGCTTAACCGTATCGGTGGCAGGTGATGGAGTTGAAGCATTGGCAAGACTTCAGAATACCATCCCAGATCTAGTAGTATTGGATATCGTTATGCCCCGAATGAACGGCTATGAAGTTTGTAGGCGGATAAAGTCCGATGCCAAAACCAAAAATATCCCGGTAGTGATGTGTTCCTCGAAAGGAGAAGAATTCGATCGCTATTGGGGCCTAAAGCAAGGAGCAGATGCTTACATTGCCAAACCATTTCAACCAACGGAATTGGTAGGAACAGTAAAACAATTGTTAAGAGGTTAATTTTCAGGGAACGTGGTAGGAAATCAAGAGTTTTTACCTGGCCAAGGTTCGGAATCAACAGGTATCCAAGAAATAGAAAACCCCGAAGGCGAACTTCACCTGCGATTTTATGTCCCATCAGGAAAAGAATTTGCTTTACCCGCTATAGGCATAAGAGAGGTGATTTCCCAGCCCCCAGAAGGAATGACAGCGATTCCTAATGTCTCTCCTTTACTTTTGGGTACTCTAAATTTAAGGGGACGAGTGATCTGGGTAGCAGATCTGGGTCAATTTCTAGGGGATACTAATCCGGTGAATACAGATAGACCGGAAATTCCAGTAATAGCGATCGAAGATCAAGACATTTTATTGGGATTAGCAATAGATAAAATTGTGGGTATGGAGTGGCTAGCACTAGAAAAGTTGCAAGCCCCAAGGAATATTAGCGATGACATGACTCAATTTATTAAAGGAGAGTGGCAGGAATCGGAAAATGGAGAACCGGGCTTGCAACTGCTAAATCAAGTAGAAATTGTACGTTCAGCTCGGTGGGCGGCCTGATGAGGGGTACATAACCAAAGGAAAACGCAGCGCTCGCGAAAAAATTTCGTGTTTAAAAGCAATGGGAAAATTATGGTCAGGTTAAAAAGAAAACACCATTATTGGCACAGATAAAATAGAAAAGATAAAGAATGATAGGGGGCAACCAATGACATCATCAACTACAGACTATTTGCAAGAATACCAAAAAGTAGAGGATGCTTACAATGAACAAAACTACAAGGAAGCAGCAGCTCTGGTTTGCCAGTTAATCGAAGACTACCCCGAGGATCCCAGCGCTCGTCTTCTGTGCGGTCACATTTATGGCTATGGCCTGCAGGACTACGAGACCGCAACACAACAGTACAGAGCAGTATTAGGTTTAACAGAAGAGCCAGAGCTGATCGAGCTTGCGAATGAGGGTTTAGCATCTGCCGAAGGCTCGGAACCTCAAGATTATGATGTCGCTCTTCAAGCCGGTCTGGAAGATGATTTAAGTAATTATGCAGATGAAGACCTACTTGAGAAAAATTATGCAGACGAAGAGCTATTTGAGGAAACAGAAGAGTTTTTAAGCAAGGCTCGAGGGGATTCAGGGACTAACGAAGCAGCTTCGGAAAATTTGATGGATTTAGAGGAGCTGGCCACTCCTGTATTGGGGGGGCAAGATGAAGAAATAGGAGAAGATTTACTAGAACAGCCCCGTAATATGGAACTCAACGGGATCGAAGGTCTGGGAATTTCGGAAAATCTGATGGATTTAGAGGAAGAGGAAATAGATTTATTAGAAGAGCCAGAAGATTTTGATTTTTCCGATGAAGAGCTAGGAGAAGATTTACTGGCAGATAACTTCAATTCAATAGCTGAGGAATCGGTTTCGGACCAGATGATGGTTGCAGAAAATGAAGAAGAGGAAGATTTAGACAAAGAACTACTAGCTCCAGATAGGGATTTAGAAGAAGAAAATTTAACAGCTCGATTAGGTGCTATTGAAAATTTGGAACTGGAGAGTATCGAGGGCTTAGAAGATTTAGAAATGACAAAAGCAGATAATCCTTTTGTCGAACGCGGGGCTTTAGAAAGAGAATCTTTAGAAGATTATGGAGCTCCTTTCGCTTTAGATGAAGAAGAAATAGAATTAGAAGAAAAACAAGAGGCAGGAACGTTATCTGGGAAGGATAGCGATGACGAACTAGATGAAACATATGGTGTAACTCCCGGTGAATTATTCGATTTTGAGGGCGAAATCGAATTGGAAAACAACGAACAAGAATTAGATAAAGATAATCTTCTAGCGGAATTAAATGAAGATTTTGAGAGTGTATTTGAAGAAATGCTAGAAGCCCCCGAACTAGAGGGAATCAGCAGCACAAAAACAACAAAAAGAGAAGAAGAAAAGAGCCAAAGAAGAAATATGCAAAAAGAAACTCCAGGAGTTATGAATGGCATACGAAATAATGTAGAGGAGGAAACTTTGCTGAGGGAACAGGTAAATAGTTCGAGAACTCTACTAAAAGAACTAGATGATGATGAGGAAACAGAGGCGATGAATGGAGGAAGTATAGAAGAAATAGAAAGTTTGGCAGCCTCTTTTGCCGATTCGGATTTTGATTGGGAAGAAGGGCAAGAGGAGGAAACAGACAGTAAATTAGATTTTGAGAAACCTGATAGTTTTAATTTGGAAGAGCTCGACGAGGGAGAATTTAGCGATTTTAATGTAGAGGAAGAAGTAGGCTCCCAAGATGAGAGTAATGTAGATGCTTACCTCAAAGGAGATGAATTCGATTATTTTGATGATTATAGTTCGATGAGCGACGAACTAGAGGTGTCAGGGGATACTTCAGCTTCAAACTTGGGGGTGGGAACTTCTGATTTTACTAATGCAATAGATAATGGAGCGATAATAGGAAGTACAACAAAACTGCCATTCGATTCGCAGGATGAAAGTTCCATTAGCAATGATGAGATGATTCCGATGGACCGTCAAATGCCGACTTTTGGGAAAGTCAGCGAGGATACGATAGATTCAACAGTGACGGTGGAACAAGGAGGGTTAGCTTTTTGGGAAAATGCTCCCTTGGCAACGAAGCAGTTATATACGGCTGTAGGAACGGGATTGGTTTCTTTAATAGGGGTGGCGTTGGTGAGTTACACGGTATCTTTGCATGCATCTCAAGACAATCAGCCGGAGATAGTGGGTCAGTTATATAAAACAGGTTCGATAATGACGGTGGTGGCAGGAGCGAGTAGCTTTCTGACTGCTTGGGGTTTGGGAACGATGACAACCAAGCAAGTTTCTAAGACAACTAACAACTTGCAACAACAGTTTGATGCTCTAGCTGAAGGTAATTTAAAAGCGCGCTCGACGGTTTATTGTGAGGATGAATTTGGGGCATTAGCAGCTAAATTCAATCACATGGCAAAGATCATACAAGCTACTTATAACGACGCTCAAAGAAAAGCTGAGGAAAACGAACAAGCGAAGGAAGACTTGCAACGACAGGTGATTCGGCTGCTGGATGATGTAGAAGGAGCGGCTAGGGGGGATTTGACTGTTAGTGCGGAAGTGACTGCAGACGTGTTGGGGGCGGTGGCAGATTCGTTTAACTTGACGATCCAGAATTTGCGCGAGATCGTGCATCAGGTGAAGGAGGCAGCGGTAAAGGTAAGTCGGGGGTCGATGGACAGCGCGACTTTTGCTCAGGGTTTGTCTAAGGATGCTTTGCGACAAGCCGAAGAACTGGCGGCAACTTTGAATTCGGTCCAGGTGATGACGGAATCGATTAAGCGGGTGGCGGAGAATGCGAGGGAAACTGAGGAGGTTGCCCGACAGGCGGCGTCGTTAGCTAAGAAGGGTGGCGATACTGTGGATCGCACCGTGGCAGGGATTTTAAAAATCAGGGAAGGTGTGGCGGATGCTACGAGAAGGGTTAAGCGTTTGTCTGAGTTTACTCAAGAGATTTCTAAGATTGTAAGCTCGATTTCTAATATTGCTTCTAGGACTAATTTGCTGGCTTTGAATGCCAGTATTGAGGCAGCCCGTGCCGGGGAGGCGGGTAAGGGATTTGCTGTTGTGGCCGATGAGGTGCGGCAGTTGGCGGATAGGTCGGCTAAAGAGTCGAAAAATATCGAGCATACGGTGATGCAAATTCAAACGGAGACGGGAGGGGTGATGAGCGGGATGGAACAGGCAAACGAACACGTTATGGAGGGAACGGAACTGGCGGAGAAAGCCAAACGGGCTTTGGAGGATATCGTTACGGTTACAACTCATATCGACGTGTTGGTGCGATCGATTGCTGCGGATACGGTGGAGCAAAAAGAAGTGGCTCACTCGGTTTCTAAGGTGATGCAGGCTGTAGAGCTGACGGCTCAGGAAACTTCCCAGGAGTCCCAGCGGGTTTATAATTCTTTACAAAATCTGGTGGGTGTTGCTCGGGATTTGTTGACTTCGGTGGAACGATTCCGAGTAGATGGTTCAGAACGAAGCTAATTATTTAATTGACAATTAACAATTATCAATTATTAGTTATTAATTATTAATTATGCTGACAGAACAAACGCAAAAGATAATGGGATATTTTATTGAGGAGGCTAAAGACAACCTCAATATTATCGAGCAAGGCTTACTTAACTTGCAACAGACTTTAGAAGACCCAGAATTACTACAAGAACTATTTAGAGCGGCTCATTCTGTTAAAGGTGGTGCTGCTATGCTGGGGATTGATAGCGTGAGAGACATGGCTCATCAGTTGGAGGATACTTTTAAGGTTCTTCGGGAAAATACCGTGGAAGTTGATGATAAGTTAGAGTCTTTGTCGAACGCAGTTTTTGATACTTTACAGGAAGCATTGGAAATGCTTTCGGAAGAAGAAGGATTGACAAAGGAAGAAGACAAATACATTTGTCAAAAGGTAAAACCAGTTGGTGCGGAATTAGAAGAACATTTAAAAAGATTAATTAATAAAGGAGGGAAAGCGAACAAAAATAGTCAAAATACTGCCGAAGAGTTAAACGGAGAAAATTTATTCGATTTGAAGGGAGAAAAAACTATGGAAAGTAAAGGTAAAGAAAAAGAAAGGGTCTCTATTATGGGGGAAGATAGCCAAAAAGCCAATAATATTGATTACCTAGATGATTGGTTTAACGAGTTAGAAAGTTTGGAAAATACCGAGGTGAAAAAACAAGATTCTTTTCTGAATTCGGAAATAAAAACGGGGCCGGCAGTAGGTATAGAAGAACTTAATACTTTGGCAGATTTGTTTGAAGGGGAGGCACCGGATTTAGATGCTAATTGGGAAGAAGAAGAAATCCTAAATAACTCGAACAGGGATTTGGAAGAAAAATTGAATTGGTCCGATGCAGAGGATTATGATTCGGGGGATTTAACAGATATTCTGTTTGGTGAGGATGAGGAAGAGCAGCCGAACAAACCAAAAATAGAAGGGACCGATTTAAGGAGTCTCTTTGAAGAAACAGAAGAAAGTGGACAAGAAAAGAGCAGATGGTTGGAGGTAGAAGAGACCAAAAAACCGAAAAAGGAAGATAATTCCTCTGAATATTTAGCCAGTTTATTTGGAGATTTTCCCTTAGAAGAAGAAGAGCTGGCAGCTCCAGAAGTAAAAATGCAACCGGAGAACTCATCGGAAGATTTAGTGAGTTTATTGGGAGAGTTTCCCGAGTTGGAAACAAACCAGGAAGAGGAAGCAATGACGAGTAAAACCCAAGAGCTAGAAGAAAAAGAAGATTTTAAATTTGAAGATTTATTGGCAGAAGATGAAGAAGAAGAGTTGGAAGCTAAGGAGGATGGAGAATTAGAAGATGGTTCCCTCGAAGCTCAGGTAGATACTTTTGAAGATTTATTTGGGGATGAAATAACTAAGGTGGATTCCTCAGGGGAAGAATTTGAGGAGCTGCAGGAAAATTATTTCGCTGAGGAGGAAACGGAAAAGGATAAAACGTTTGATGAAATATTTGGCGATGTAGAGGAGCTAGAAGAAGAAAACATTTCCCTCCAGGCAGATAACAAGGAGGGAGAGGGAGAGTCAGTTATTGACTCTCCATGTTCTGAGTTAGAGGATATTTGGGAAGATGAAGGCAGTAAAGAATCGCCAGAGGAAGATTTTGAGGCTCTGGAGAATCTGTTGGATGGAAGGGAGGAAAGCTCGACAGGAGAAGAGTCGGAAGATTTTGAGGCTCTGGAGAATCTGTTGGATGGAAGGGAGGAAAGCTCGACA
>CAZSTZ010000011.1:53726-56203 GCA_964609515.1 uncultured bacterium
GGAGAAGAGTCGGAAGATTTTGAGGCGAGTTTTTTGAGCGAGGAACCTGAGGTTGCAAAACAAAAGCCACGGGAAAAAT
Organism: uncultured bacterium; assembly: GCA_964609515.1. GTDB lineage: Bacteria > Cyanobacteriota > Cyanobacteriia > Cyanobacteriales > Microcoleaceae > CALKCV01. The sequence goes on from CAZSTZ010000011.1 coordinate 53,806, forward strand.
CGACTGGTGGCAAATCCCTGCAACTAGACATAGATTTTAGCGACTTGCATAAGCTGATAGAAAATATGGATGGTGATGGGGGTCGCAATGCGATCGCAGCGGCAGCGCCAACAGCAACGCGGCGACCGAGGCCCGCGCGCGAACAGACGATTAAAGTGCCTGCAAGGCAACTGGATAACTTGAGTAACTTGATGGGCGAGTTGGTGGTCAACCGCAATAGCTTGGAGCAAGGTCAAGAACGGATGAGGCAGTTTTTGGATAATTTGCTTCATCAAGTGATGCTTTTGGGGGATGTGGGACAGCAAATGCACGATTTATACGAAAGAACTTTGTTGGAACAGACGATTTGGAAGAGTCGTTTGGGACAGCGTAACTCAAATGTCATTGCCAGCAATTCTATTGCCAGCAATTCTAACGATCTACATAGCAAGAACGAGAAAAGTTTATCGGAGTGGGAGTTGGATACCTTTACTCCTTTTCACGAAAAAGCTCAGACGATCATAGAACAAATCGTTCGGGTACGGGAGTCTGCTTCTGATATTGAGTTTTTGGTGGAAGAGGCGGATCAGGTTACTCGCCAGTTACGACAGGTAACTAATCAGTTGCAGGAGGGTTTGACTAAGGCGCGAATGGTGCCTTTCGCTCAAACTGCCGATCGCTTGCCTCGGGCGGTTTGGGAGGTGTCTCGCAATTGTGGCAAGGAAGCGGAGTTGGTTGTAGAGGGTAAGGATACTTTAATCGATAAGATGATTCAGGAGCAACTCTACGATCCGATGACTCATTTGGTGAATAATGCTATTACTCACGGAGTTGAGATGCCTCAAGAAAGGTTGGCGGCGGGGAAACCTCAGAAAGGTCGGATAACGATTCGTGCTTTCCACCAAGGCAACCAGACTGTGATTTCTGTGGCGGATGATGGGGGCGGTATCGATCCGCAGAAGGTGAAAAAGAAGGCTATTGAAAAGGGTTTGATTGGGAAAAGTCAAGCTGAGAAGATGTCTAATATTGATGCTTACGATTTGCTGTTCCATCCAGGTTTTAGTACGGTAGAGACGGCGAATAAGTTCGCAGGTCGCGGCGTGGGGATGGATGTGGTGCGGACTAAGTTAAACGAGGTTCGCGGCACTATTACGATAGACTCGACGATAGGCAAGGGGACTGTGTTTACGATTCGCTTGCCTTTGACGTTGAGTATTTCTCGGGCTTTGTGCTGTATTAGCGATCGCTCTTGGATTGCTTTCCCGATGGATGGGGTTGAGGATATGGTTAAGGTTTCGTCTTCGGAGGTTGAGAGGGGGCCGGAGGGTCAACAGTATATCCAATGGCGAAATACTAAGTTGCCTTTCCGCCACTTGCGAGAGTTACTGGTTTACAATCGCCAGATGCGTCGAGCTAATGTGTATGGGATGAATACTGAGGAAGATTTGATTTCGGTGGTGGTGTTGCGTTCTGCTGCGGCTGGTACGGGTTTGCTGGCGATTCAAGTGGATCAGGTGTTGGAGCAGCAGAAGGAAATTGTAATTAAGCAGTTGGAAGGTCCGGTGCCGAAGCCTATGGGTATTGCGGGAGCGACGGTTCTGGGTGATGGTAAGATTGTGGCGATCGCGGACACCATCGAGTTGATGAATTTGGCTTCTGGTAAGGTGCGACGGGAGGATGCTATTTGGTCTGCTGCCGGGGAAGACGGTCAGTCTATGGATTTGATTACTGAGGAGCAGGAAGAACCTACGGTGTTAATTGTGGATGATTCGATTACTGTACGGGAGTTGCTATCGATGACTTTTGCGAAGTCCGGTTATCGAGTGGAACAGGCTCGCGATGGTAAGGATGCTTGGGAAAAATTGCGTTCGGGTTTGCCTTGCGATCTGATTTTCTGCGATATTGAGATGCCTCGGATGGATGGTTTGGAATTGTTGTCTCGGGTAATGAAAGATTCGGCACTGAGTAAGTTACCGATGGCGATGTTGACTTCTCGGGGTGCTAGCAAGCACAAGCAAATGGCTTTCGATTTGGGCGCTAGCGGTTATTTCACTAAGCCTTATTTGGAGGATCATTTGTTGGATGCTGCGGGTCGGATGCTTCAAGGAGAGATTGTGGGTCTGACTCCTGCTGCTGCTGCTGCTGGGGCTTAAGTTTGCTAGGGACTTTCACCAGACAAGGGGGACAAGGGAGAGGGGGGCAGACTTGCGGAGAGGGGAACAGACTTGCGGAGATGGGGCAGACTTGCGGAGATGGGGAAGACAAGCTCGTTGTCGTTTTTCCATCCCCGCAAGTCCGCCGCAAGTCTGCCGCAAGTCCGCCGCAAGTCCGTCGCAAGTCCGTCGCAAGTCCGCCGCAAGTCTGCCCTTGTCCTCCTTGTCCTCCTTGTCCTCCTTGTCCTCCTTGTCCTCCTTGTCCT
>CAZSTZ010000012.1:0-21690 GCA_964609515.1 uncultured bacterium
CAAACACGGCGGCAGTCTAACTTGTATTTCTGAATTAGGCAAAGGAACGGAATTTATTATTGAGATTCCTTGTTAAAATTGTAGTGATGGCTTGCCGAACTCGCCAAGAATTTAACCCTTTTTGCTAATTGCTATAGCGTGTCCCCAGAAGTTAAAGGTACATTTTTGATTGAGGTAATGGGTACCCATTAGCCATTACCCATTACCCTAATATGAAAATTCCCAATTTCAAACTAAGTAAAAATGCGGTCAGCGACGATAATGCCGCTCGAACCAAAACTGAAAGTTTATCTGACAGCCTTCATTTGAAAATAATTATTGCCGGAACCACTTTATGCGTGAGTTTTGCAACTTACTACAGCTATCAACTGTTGCGCAATTCTTACCTTGAAAGCTTAAAGCAAAACGCTATTTTGGAAGTGCGGCAAGGAGTGGATGAAATCGATAAATGGCTCGCCATCCAAAAAGCGGAAACTGCTGCTATTGCAGCTAGCCCAACATTGCAGACGATGGATTGGTCGCAAGTAGAACCCTATTTGCAATCGGAATTGACGAGATTAAAAGACTTTTTCTTTTTTGCAATGGTAAATCCCGATGGTTCTTATTATAATACCAAAGTTGGATTCGCCCAGGGCAAAAATTCCAAAGATCGCAAGCACTTTCAGGTTGCTGCGACCGGGAAAACTTATGTCTCCGATCCCGTTGATTCTCGCAGTCTAGACCTCAAGATAGTGGTTGTCGCCGTTCCCGTTCCACCGGGCGATCTAACGCCTGTCGGTCAACTTCATGGGATTATGTCCTTAGAACAAGTTACTAACGTCGTTAGCAATCTCAAATATGGAAAAGGTAGTTATGCCTTTGCTCTCAACTCGGAAGGGGAACCCATTATTTATGCTAGCGATCGCGTAACAGAAAAGGAACAAAACGAAGATTTCCAAAGCCTCAGCCAGCAAATGCAGAACCAAGAAAGCGGCATGGAATTGATGGAGATAAACGGCAAAAAACTTTATCTAGCCTACGTTCGCGTCCAAGAAGCCGACTGGTACATCGCTCTAGCTATTCCCCGTCAGAATATCGAATCCCAACTGCGGCCCCTGGAACTTATCGCCCTAGTAGTAGCAGGACTGACCCTTGCCACCATCGCCATCCTCCAACAAGTTCAAATCTTCAAACAACGGCAGTTACAACGTTCCAAAGAAGCCGCAGATGCAGCCAACCAAGCCAAAAGCGCCTTCATCGCCAACATGAGCCACGAATTGCGATCGCCCCTCAACGCCATCCTGGGTTTCGCTCAAATTATGACCCGCTCTCAAACCCTCCCCCAAGAGCATCAAGAAAGCGTCAGCATCATCAACCGCAGCGGCGAACACCTCCTCGCCTTAATCAACAACGTCCTCGACCTCTCCAAAATCGAAGCCGGGCGCGTCACCCTCAACGAAAAAAACTTCGACCTCCACCGTCTCCTGGACGACATCCACGATATGTTCCAACTCAAAGCCGCAGATAAAGGCTTGCAATTGTTATTGGAACCGGCAGAAAATCTCCCCCGCTACCTTCGCGCCGACGAACTAAAACTCCGCCAAATCCTGATTAACCTGGTTAATAACGCTCTCAAATTTACCTCTACTGGCGGCATCTGCGTCAGAGGTCAAAGGATTGATGACAATAAAATTGCCTTTGAAATAGAAGACACCGGCCCCGGCATCCCCCCAGAAGAGCTAGACAAACTCTTTCAAGCCTTCTCCCAAACCTCCATCGGCAAACAATCCCAAGAAGGAACCGGTTTGGGATTGTCTATCAGCCAGAAATTTGTTGAAGTCATGGGCGGCGAAATGCGGGTTAGTTCTCAAGTGGGGCAAGGAACTATCTTCAGCTTTGAGATTAATATTGAGGAAGTAGAAGCAGCGGAAGTAGCAGACCGGCAGGTTAAGCAACGTCGAATTATCGCTCTAGAACCAGGTCAACCCCGCTATCGCATCCTCATCGTTGACGATAAACCGATTAACCGACAATTGTTGGTAAAACTTTTGAGTCCTTTAGGTTTCGAGCTCCAAGAAGCCAATAACGGCAAAGAAGCTGTAGAAATTTGGAAGCAATGGCACCCTCATTTAATCTGGATGGATATGCGGATGCCTGTCATGGATGGCTTTGAAGCGATCCAAACTATTAAAGCTACCACCGCAGGACAAGCTACGGCCATAGTAGCTTTAACCGCCAGCGTCTTAGAAGAAGAACGGGCGGTGGTAGTATCTGCAGGATGCGACGACTTCCTGCGCAAACCTTTTCGGGAAGAGCAGATATTTAAGGTCATGGAGAAGCTTATGGGGTTGCGCTACCTTTACGAGGATTTAACTCCAACAGAAAAAGAGACTCCCCGGGAAGCAGATGTGTTAAACTTAGAAAATATGCAAGCTTTGCCCCCAGAATTGCTAGTTCGATTGCGGGGGGCAGTAGTGAGTGCCAGCAGGCGGGAGCTAGCGGCAGCGGTTGAGGCTATTCGGGCAGAAAATCCTTCTCTGGCCGAGGCGGTTCAACAGTGTCTCTATAATTTTGAATACGATAAGATTTTAAACTTAATATCCCAAGAAGATAGTTAACCATGAATGACTCCAATATACCTCTAGGTCAAATAGCAGTAATTGACGATACTGCGGCAAACTTGCATCTACTTTGCAATCTGTTGGAGGATGTCGGTTATGACGTCCGCCCCTTTCCTCGGGGGCAACTCGCCCTTAAGGGCATAGCCTATTCGCCCCCAGATTTGGTCTTGCTGGACATTCAGATGCCGGAAATGGATGGCTTTACAGTTTGCGAGAAACTCAAGGCTGACGAATTAACTCGAAATATTCCGGTGATTTTTATCAGCGCTTTAAGCGAAACTTTCGATAAGGTAAAAGCTTTTCAAGTTGGCGGGGTTGATTATATTACTAAACCTTTTCAAACGGAGGAAGTTTTGGCGCGGGTGGCAACTCATTTAGAAATGTACCAGATGAAAAAAAAGCTGCAAGAAACTAATGTCGTCCAAGCCGAAAAATTAGCAGAACAAAATCGCCAGCTTTTAGAATTAAATCAAGCTTTAGAAAAGGCTAACCGAGAACTGAAAAATAACTACGAAAAACTACAGCAAACTCAATTACAATTGGTGCAAACTGAAAAAATGTCAACCTTGGGAAATTTAGTTGCGGGAGTCGCTCACGAGATTAATAATCCTCTCGGCTTTATCCAGGGCAATCTCGATTATGCCCTTGAATATATTCAAGCGTTACTCGGTCATTTACAGCTTTATCAACAGCAATGCAATGCCACACCAGAAATTAAAAAAAATGCAGAAGAAATAGAGCTAAATTTCCTACTTCAAGACCTTCCCAATATAATTACTTCTATGGAGGAAGGAGTTAAGCGCATCGCTAATATTAGCAATTCTTTACGAACTTTCTCTCGCAACGATGCCGTTGCTAAAATTTCTTTTAATCTTCACGATGGTTTGGATAGTACCTTGTTGATTTTAAAACATCGCCTGAAGGCTAACGAAAAACGTTCCGAAATTGAGGTAGTTAAAAAATATGGCGAGTTACCAGAAATAGAATGTTTTCCCGGACAAATAAATCAAGTTTTTATGAATTTGCTCGCCAATGCGATCGATGCTTTAGACGAATGTAGCGGCCATCCCTGTTCTGCCCGTCTTGAAAAAAACCCTTACCAAATAGAGATTAAAACTGAGATGAAAGATGATAAAATTCTCGTGTTAATTCACGATAACGGCCTAGGCATGAGCGAAGAAGTAAAGAGGCATATTTTCAAGCAGGGTTTTACTACTAAACCGGTGGGAAAAGGAACCGGTTTGGGCATGGCGATCGCTCGTCAAATTGTAGTAGAAAAACACGGCGGAACTCTAACTTGTACTTCTGAATTGGGAAAAGGTACCGAGTTCGCGATCGCCCTCCCGCTAGTCAAGAAACCCGGTTTTTCAAAAAAACCGGGTTTCTGAATTTTAAATTGCCAGGAACCACGTTTTTATTTCAGAAACCCGGTAACTCATGGGAAACCGGGTTTCTTGTTCCCAACTAAAACTACTCGCCGCTGAGATGAATAAATAACTCTCGATTATGACTAAAACCGCGATGTTCCCAAACATAAATTCCCTGCCAAGTTCCTAACACTAACCTACCTCCAGAAATAGGAATTTGTTCTGAAGTATGGGTTAAAACGCTGCGAATATGACCGGGCATATCGTCGGGCCCTTCCGTACTGTGAACGTAATTATTGCCTTCTGGAACCAGTTTAGAAAAGAAGTTTGCTAAATCGACTAAAACATCGGGGTCCGCGTTTTCTTGGATGATTAAACTGGCGGAAGTATGGCGCAAAAATAAATTGCAAAGACCGGTTTTAATCCCCGATTTAGCAACAACTTCTTCCACCGGGCGGGTGACTTTGTGAAAGTTTTTAGGATTAGTTCTAATTTTGAGCGTTTCTTGATAGTAAGTCATGGCATTATCCTCGTAGAACCCGGCTCTTGCCTGTTATTTTCAGGCATGGTAGAACCCGGCTCTTGCCTGTTATTTTCCTGTCAAATACTCTACCACAACACGAGCGATCGCCTCGCTGCCATTCTTATCTAATTTCTCAGACTTTCGCGGTGGGGCGAGGGGTTGTCGGAGAAACTCCCAGTCGCCCTCAAAAAATTCTCCTGGCGTTATAATTTGATGGTAACTGTAATCTTGAATCCCTTCGAGTAAAATACCAGATTCGGCAAAACCTTCCCTCGATACAGAAACAATAGGAGTTTCCAAACGCAAAGCTTCGGCAAAAGTGCTGTAACCCGGTTTGGAGACTACCCTACCGCAAATTGGCATCAAATCTACCGGGCGGATGGGTTTGGCAGGGGGAACAGGCGTCTCGCCTGTTCTACCGGATGTGGGAAATTGGGGTTGTTTTTTGACATTAATTAAGTTGGGAAGTTCGGGGGCGTTGGCATCAAAACTGATAAATTGCCAGTCGGGAAAGCGTTCTAAATTTTGATAGGGTAATTTATCTAAACCCAAACCGCCAAAGCTTAGTAAAACTGTTTTTTCGGGAAGAGTTTTAATGCCGAAATCTTCTCGAAGTCGTGCTTCGTCGTCGGGAGGAGTGCCCCCAGTTAAACCCACATCTTCGATATGAGGAAAAGCGCTCATCGGTTCGTGAAGTGGGAGGCGAAATAGGCGATCGCATTCTCCAAAACATCCAGAAATCCAATCTGCTATTTCCACAAACTCCCCGCCCCAAGGTTCGTAAATAAAATCCCAACCAAAATTGCTCAACATCCAACAAGGCACCTCAGCATATTTAGCAATTCTCGCAGCCAAAGGAGGAATATCTGCTAATACTAAATCGACCTTATTTTGACGAATAAAATTAACTTCGCCAGCAATAATAGAGCGTTCTTTAGCGCGAATTTCCTTCAATTTCGCCAAAGTTGCCTCCTTATCCATCGTCAAACTATCCGATTGAATTACCCCCACATCAAAAGCACGCTGGCGTTGAATAAAATCGCCGTCGATATAAGATTCTAACAACCAACGGGGGGCCGTTGTTACCATTATTATCAAAACATCGGGGCAAAGTGTTTGAATGTGGTGGACCACGGAGGATGCCCGCACGGCATGACCGAATCCGTGGTTGGTTATAGCGACATATATGGTTGGTCGAGACATGATTAATTGAGATAATTGTTAATTGTCAACAGCAAATATGAGATGCTTTCGTAATAGTAAACAAAAAAGGCGATCTAGCGATCGCCTTCTCCGCCTCCTATTGCGAGAGCAACTCGCAACGAAAGCAAAAAAACTGTCGGGAACAATTAACAATTGACCGTTGACAATTGACAAAAAGCGGCAAGTTCCTGGTTTTCTTCAAAATTGAAATGCAGCTCTTATTGCTTCAACAACCGCAACGCTTGGAACCCTAAAAACAAGAATCCCAAAGAACCGGCGACAGTTAATACCCAAGGTATTGAATTAGGTGTTAAAAATTCATTCATCTTAAAAATCCTCCTCAAACTACTTCAGATTTATCATATTAATTAACAATTATTACAAATTTTCCAGCTAGGGGCCCGGAAATGGTACAAAGCAGATAAGGAATTTCAACAGCGAGGAGAGCTACCATGAAATTTGAAACGCCAATGCAGGAAAGCTGCTACGAGAAAGTAGCTTTGTGGATGAGGGAATTATTCGGGAAGTTTCCCTGTGCCAGAGAAGACGTACCGGGATTAGCCTTATTTATGGGCTCTGCTTTAGTAGAAGTCTTAGTTTTTCCCTGGGGCGATGACGAAGCCATAATTAATACCCGTTCTTACGTCGTCACAAATACAGAATTAACCCCAGACTTAATGAGATATTTGCTCCGAGAAAATGCCAATATGCGCTTCGGTGCTTTTGGCATCGACGACAAAGGGGACGTTATCTTCGAGCATACCATTGTAGGCTCGACTTGCGACAAACCCGAATTAGAAGCATCGGTAACTTCAGTATTAGAAATTGCCGACAATTACGACGATAAAATTGTAGAGCGCTGGGGCGGAATGCGAGCTTTAGATCGGATTTTATAAAAATGGGGAATGGGGAATGGGAAATTGGCTATTACCCATTACCCATTACCCATTACCCATTAGCCAGATTAAACAACAGCGGCCATCTTCACGTCGTTAGTTGCCAATAACTCTTGCAACTCTTCGGCATCCACAGTTTCCTTCTCGATTAACATTTGGGCTAACTTATCGAGAACGGCGCGGTTGTTAAGCAGAACTTCCTTACAGCGGCGATAAGCTAGATCTACCAAATTGCGAACCTCGTCGTCGATGGCCGATGCAGTTTCTTCGGAGAAATCGCGCTCTGCCATAATATCGCGGCCCAGGAACATATTACCGTTCTGTCGGCCTAAGGCCACCGGACCCAGGCGATCGCTCATACCGAAGCGAGTCACCATTTGACGTGCCACCCGAGTCACCTGCTGTAAATCGTTAGAAGCGCCAGTGGTCACTTCTTCCTCGCCGAAGATAATCTCCTCGGCAATACGACCGCCCAAAGCAACGGCCATTTGATTTTGCAGATAAGCGCGGGAATACAAACCGGAGTCCATGCGATCTTCGCTAGGAGTGAACCAAGTCAAACCGCCAGCGCGGCCCCGAGGGATAATGCTAATCTTCTGCACTGGATCGTAATCCGGCATCAAGGCCCCTACCAAAGCGTGACCTGCCTCGTGGTAAGCGACCAACTCTTTGCGTTTCTCGCTCATCACTCGGTCTTTCTTCTCCGGCCCTGCCAAAACGCGATCGATAGCATCGTTAACCTCGTCCATCGAGATTTCGGTCAAATTGCGACGGGCGGCCAAAATGGCAGACTCGTTCAACAAGTTTGACAAATCGGCCCCAGTAAACCCGGGAGTCCGGCGAGCGATTTTTTCCAAATCTACGTCTTTACTGAGACTCTTGCCTCGGGCGTGGACGTTGAGAATTTCCAGGCGACCTGCATAGTCGGGGCGATCGACAACAACTTGTCGGTCGAAACGACCCGGACGCAACAGGGCAGAATCCAAGACGTCGGGGCGGTTGGTGGCAGCAATAATAATGATGCCGGTGTTGCCCTCGAAACCGTCCATTTCTGTAAGTAACTGGTTGAGGGTTTGTTCCCGTTCGTCGTTACCGCCCCCCAAACCGGCACCCCGTTGGCGACCCACGGCGTCGATTTCATCGATAAAGACGATGCAAGGTGCGTTAGACTTAGCTTGCTCGAACAAGTCGCGAACCCGGGACGCGCCCACACCGACGAACATTTCCACGAACTCGGAACCTGAGATGGAGAAGAAGGGAACGCCAGCTTCTCCTGCCACGGCCTTAGCTAAGAGAGTTTTACCCGTTCCTGGAGGTCCGACTAAGAGGACGCCTTTAGGAATTTTGGCTCCGATGGCCGTGAAGCGATCGGCGTTTTTGAGGAAGTCAACAACTTCCGTCAATTCCAGTTTGGCTTGTTCGATACCCGCCACGTCGCCGAAAGTGACTTGGGTTTGGGGTTCCATTTGAACTCTGGCCTTAGATTTACCAAAGTTCATCGCTTGGCTGCCCGGCCCGCTTTGGGCGCGACGCAGGAGAAAGAACAGTCCCACTAATAAGAGAATGGGGAAGAAGAGACTGCTGAGGGCTTTTACCCAAGCACCTTCTTCTGCCTGGGGCCTTACGGATATATCGACGTTGTTGTTGCTGAGGATGTTGATGAGGTCTGGGTCGTTGGGCAGGTTAACGTAAATTCTGCTGCCATCTTCGGCCTTGACTAGGGCAATGCTTCGGTCGGTGCTAATTTCGACTTGACTTACCCTGTTGTTTTTGACCTGTTCGATAAATTTACTGTATTTCCAGGTTTCGGGGGCCTGGGGTTGTTGGTCAAAAAATGCCGTTGCTAGGGCGATGACCACGATGGCCAGTAGGGCATAGAGGCCAGCGTTTCTCCACCTTTTGTTATTCACCTGGACAAATCCTCCTAATGTTTGATGATTTTTGGGATGTTTGCTGTTTGGCTTTTTTAATTTATCTTAACTTATGTTTACAATCGTAGCACGGCCTTAAGGTTCGGTCTTGCCGAATTGCATGGGCGGTTGAGTATGAGTACTCGTTCTGAGTACTCGTTCTGAGTTTTTGAGTATGAAGTAGGCAATTCCCTGTTCCCCATTCCCTATTCCCATTCCCAAAAATTATGCCTTCTTTAAATTATTTAGAATCTTCTGGCTGGTTAAATTCTTTAAGGGTTGGCAAACCGATAGACGGTTTATTGCGGCCTATTCCTTGGTATTCTTATCCGGCTATAGAATTTATTGAAGATAAGTTAAAAGCTGATTTTCGTATTTTTGAATATGGTTCCGGGCAATCGACTTTGTGGTATGCTGAAAGATTAAAAGAAGTAATTAGCGTCGAACATAACTCAGATTATTTTAAAACTTTGCTGGAAAATCTTCCCCAAAATGTCAATTTATTATTGCGTAAAAATCCTCAAGAATATGCGCGGGAAATCTTAAATTATGATGACTGTTATTTCGATATTATTGTTATTGATGGAATTGAGAGGGTGGAATGCTCTAAAAAATGCGATCGCAAGTTAAAAGAAAATGGTTTTATAATTTTTGATAATTCGGATAGGGAGGGCAATAATCCCGCCATCCAATATTTACAAAGTCGAGGATTTAAACGATTAGATTTTTACGGTCTGGTTGCCGTGGAAAAATATAAAACTTGTACTTCTATCTTTTTTAAAGATGAAGATTTTTTAAATCGAGGCGGCTTGCCCAGTCAAAAGCAGTCTTGTCTGGGAATTTCTCTGGGTCAAGCTGAAGCGATGGAGGGTAAAAATAGACTGCCTGAGATTAAGGAAGAAAAACCTGGAATTTTAGCTTGTTATGAAGCGATTAAAAAACAACCAAACTCTGCGGAAGCTTATAAAGATTTGGGGGATGCTTTTCAAGCGGAGGGGAAAATACAGCCAGCAATTAAAGCTTATAAAAAAGCCTTAGAATTAAATCAAAATTTAGCAGAAGCCAGGGTTAATTTAAACAGGTTAACAGAAAAAATATAAGGATAATGAGTCATTTTCAATTAAAAACTCCCGTAGTTATGATAATATTTAATCGACCGGAGACGACGGAAAAGGTATTTGCAGCAATTCGTCAAGTCCGACCGCCTCAATTATTTGTAATTGCCGACGGACCGCGCAACGACAGACCTGGAGAAGCCGAAAAATGTGCTGCCGCGAGGGCGATTATTAATCGAGTGGATTGGCCTTGCGAAGTTTTGGCTAATTATTCTAATATTAATTTAGGTTGCAGGCAGAGAGTTTATAGAGGCTTAAACTGGGTTTTTGAAAAGGTAGAATCTGCAATTATTTTAGAGGATGACTGCGTACCCCATCCTAGTTTTTTTGAGTTTTGCCAAGAATTGTTAGAAAAATATCGCCACGAACCGAGAATAACTACCATCTCTGGGGATAATTTTCAATTTGGTAATAATCCCATAGAAGAAAGTTATTATTTCTCTCGCTATCCCCATTGTTGGGGTTGGGCAACTTGGCGCAGGGCGTGGCAAAATTACGACGATAAAATGAGTTTATGGCCTCAACTTAGAAATAGTAATTGGCTGCCAAATCTTCTCCCAAATGCCGAGGCAGTTAGATATTGGTCGAGGATTTTTGAAAATAATTATCAAGGCTTCAATTCTTGGGCTTATGCCTGGACATTTATTTGTTGGAGTCGGAACGGTTTAACTATTTTACCTGAAGTTAATTTGGTTTCTAATATTGGTTTTAACGAGACAGCTACCCACACTTCTAATCCGAGTAGGTTTGCTAAAATGGCGACGGAGGCAATTAGTTTTCCTCTGAAGCATCCAACTTCTATAATTGCTAATATTCGAGCAGATAATTTTACAGAAAAAACCGTGTTTAGCGGTAGTAATAGTTTACCTAAAGAGGCGATCGCTACTTGGAAACAGCAGTTTTCTGAAGAACGTAGCATCTTTCCTGCGCGATTGCCTGCCCAAAAAGAAGCTCCCACTCAACAATTAATCCAACAAGCAAACCAAGCCTTAAAAGACAACCAAAACGAAACAGCATTTAAGTTATTAAATCAAGCAAAAAGTTTAAAGCAGCCCGCCGAAGGATTAGACTATTTAAGAGCGATTTACTTTATGCGGGCAAATCAATTAGAAGCAGCAATACAAGCATTAAACGAAGAATTGAGGTATTTTCCTAACAACGAGACTGCCAAAAACTTATTAAAAGAAATCCTAGAACAAACAACCCAAAATACAGGAATAATTGAAGACCCAGAATTTCAAGAATTGCTGCAAATTGTCCGCCCCCATACCATGTTAAGCGAGGCGCGTTTGTATTCGCTTTTCTCCTTAGTAAAAAGAATTTGTCGGGAAAATATTGCCGGTAATATCGTAGAATGCGGAGTAGCCGGGGGCGGTTCCACGGCCTTGATGGCCGTAATAGTGAAACGCTATAGCAAACAACCCCGGTGGTTGTACGCTTTTGACTCCTTTGAGGGAATGCCGCCGCCGACGGAACGGGACAAACACGAGGGCATCGCCGCCGACGATACGGGTTGGGGGACGGGTACTTGTGCGGCCCCAGAAGCAAACGTCCGCCAACTTTGCTCTCAATTGGGAGTAGCAGATATTGTTAAAACCGTTAAAGGTTATTTTCAAGAAACTTTGCCAAAAATGCGCTCTTGGGTAGGCATGATTTCTCTACTACATATTGATGGAGATTGGTACGAATCGACTCAAACAATTTTAGAGAATTTCTACGATAAAGTAGGCAATAATTGTTTGATTCAAATAGATGATTACGGTTACTGGGAGGGTTGCCGTCAAGCAGTGACGGAGTTCGAACACCAACGGCAAATTAAGTTTAATTTCAACCGCATAGACGATACCGGCGTTTGGTGTTCTTGCCCTAATAAGTTCCCGATAAATCCGGTTATTGAACCGACATTAATTAATGAATTTAAGCAAGACGATCCGGTGGTTTATGGCATCGAAAGTCAGATGTCGCTTAACGAACGTTTTCAACTTTATTATGCTTTGAGAAAACTGTTACCAGGAACTACCTCGCCCGTTCGTTTTATCGAGATTGGTTCTTATGCGGGAAGTTCTCTATTTTTAACTTGTAAAGCTTTAAAAAGAAGGGCGACCCAGTTACAGGGTTTTGCCGTGGAACCTGGAGGAAAACAACAGTTTTATCAAGTTTTAAAAGAGTTTACTGGGGAAGTTCAACATTTGCGAATGCTATCGGATAGGGCGGCCCCCCCAGTTAAAAACTTTTTCGAACAAGATGGTAATTTTCCCATTTTTATCTTTATCGATGGCGACCATAATTATGAAGGAGTAAGGCAGGATCTTCTTAATTATTGGCCGTTGCTTGCCCCGGGGGGAATTATGATGTTCCACGATTATTTGCCGCCGTTAAATGATGAGAATAAAGAGGCAATCTTTTTTCATCACGGGGGGAAGGAAACGGGGATTAGAAAAGCTTGCGAAGAGTTGATGAGTAGCTATGGTGGAGAAGCGGTAGATATTCCTTTATTGTATCCCACGGATCCGACTCAAACTCAAGCACATTTGCCGATTATTCCGGGGGTGTTTTCGACGATTCGAGCTTATCGCAAACCGGCAAAAGAAATTAAGAAATCGGCGTTTTTAGAGTCTGATTGCGTGATTATTTAGGTAGTGCTAAGTTTGTAGTAATCGCGCTCTGCGATTACTACGAACAATTAAAAAAGCAAAAAACAACCATGAAAACTTATAAAATACTCCATATTATTCAACATCTTTCCCGTGGGGGCGCCGCCAGGGCGATGATGGGGGTGGCGAAACATTCCTCGCGGTTGGGTACCTATCCGACGGCGGCGGATGGAAAGACATATCAACATAGCGTCATGTCTCTCGATCCGCCGGAGTCGCAAGCGGCGGCGATCGCGAGAGAGGCCGGCATGAGGATAGTATATCCCAGAAGTCAAGCAGAAATGTGGCGGGAGATGGAAAGTGCGGATATCGTACACCTTCATTTTTGGAATAATCCGATAATTTACGCCCTACTCCGATCGCCCCTGCCACCGATGCGCCTGCTGTTATGGTTTCACATCGCCGGGGATAAAGCGCCCCAAATTGTTACTAATGAGGCCATCGCTTTGGCAGATTTTGCCCTCGCTTGCAGTCCTTATACTTACGAACAACCTGCGTTTCAAAATTTACCGGCAGCAGTCAAGCGCCAAAAAACGGGCATGGTTTACGATCCTGCGGACTTCGATCGCCTTTCTGGTTTAAAGCGGCGAAGTCATCATGGCTTTAATGTGGGCTATATCGGAACCATTGATTTTGTGAAAATGCACCCGAACTATGTGCCGATGAGCGCAAAAATAGACATTCCGGGGGTGCGGTTTATCGTCTGTGGCGACGGCATCATCCAGGAGTTGCAGCAACAGGCAGCAAAATTAGGGGCGGGCGATCGCTTTGAGTTTCGCGGCCTTGTCGAAGATATTAAGTCAGTGTTAGAAACGCTCGACGTTTACGGTTATCCTTTATGCGAAGATACTTATGCGGCGGCGGAATTAAACTTACAAGAAGTGATGTATGCGGGAGTGCCGCCGGTGGTATTTCCTTATGGCGGCGTTAAGCGACTGGTAATTAATAACGAAACTGGTTTAATTGTTAATAGCGAGTTAGAGTATAAAGAGGCGATCGAATATCTCTACCACCATCCAGAAGAAAGGGCGCGACTGGGAAGAAATGCGAGAGAGTATGCCCTAGAAAACTTTGGGGCGGAAAATGCGGCGAGGGAGCTTAATTTAGTTTATGAAAAAATAATGGCAATGCCCAAACGGCAGCGCTTGGGAGAAGCTCAAAAATCTGGGGCAGAGTTATTTGTGGCATCTTTAGGAGATGCGGCACCGCAATTTTTTAAGAGTTTAACTTCGTCAAATATCGAGGAATTATTGGCTGCAGATAAACAAATTGGGGCTTCGTCGTCGGTGCTTTGCAATCAATATGGCGGGGGTATTTGGCATTATCGCGATCGCTATCCCAAGGATGCTTATTTGAAGTTTTGGTCGGGATTAGCATTCTTACACCAGGAGAAAAATGCCGAAGCTATTTCCGAGTTTAAAGCAGCAATTAATCTCGGTTTTAAGCATTGGCGGTTGGGATGGTATTTGGGGCAAGCTGCCGCTAAAATTAACGATTTAGATTTAGCTAAAAATTATTTAGCAGGAGTTTTAAAATCCGCTCCCAATTTCGAGCAAGCGAAAAAAATGTTAAGGCAAGTAACGAAGCCAGAAAAACCCCGACAAATCGCCCCGGAAAACTTTGAAGATTTTACCTATTCAAAGGGCAGACATTTTGAAATTTTGCGAAAATTTGGCTATTATCATGGCTTGCATCCAGACGCTTTAGATTTAAAGTTTTATCAAGATATTTTAGCTTACACTTTCATCGTCGAAAACATTCCTCCCGGTGCAAAATTGTTAGAAGTTGGTGGGGGCAATTCCCGAGTTATCGAAGCCTTAAAATCAGATTATGAGTGCTGGAATTTAGATAAATTTGAAGGAGAAGGCAACGGACCTCGGGAAGTAAAAACTGCTAACAACTATCGCCTGGTTTTCGATTATATCGGTAATTTTAATCGAGAGCTGCCAGATAATTATTTTGATTGCGTTTTCAGCATTTCTACTTTAGAACATCTGCCGGAGGACGAGGCAACCTTTAAAAATGTTTGCGAAGACCTTAACCGGGTTTTAAAACCGGGCGGATTTTCTCTGCATTGCTTGGATGTGGTGATTAAAAAGGATTCGGTTTGGTCGAGGGGAATTTTACCATATATGTTTGACAATATTCAGACATTACATCAGCAGATTCCCTTTGAAGAAATGAAGCAAGACCCAGATTTGTATGTAATGTCAAAAGCTGCCTACGATAGTCGCTGGCGTTCTCTGACAAAACAATCTTATGAGGAATTTGGCAAGCCAGTTTCTTATAATATTTTGTGGCAAAAGCAAGAACAGCTATCAGGGAAACCAACAGTTATTTTTAAGGACAATTTACCCAAAATCTCCATCGTTACTCCTTCTTTAAATCGGGGCGAATTTTTAGAAGAATGTATCGACTCAGTATTAAGTCAAAATTACCCCAATTTAGAATACATAATAATGGATGGAGGCAGCCGGGATGGGTCGGTGGAAATTATTAAAAAATACGAAAAATATTTGACCTATTGGCAAAGTAAACCAGACGGCGGTCATTACGCTGCAGTTAATGCCGGTTTTAGTCGCGCCACTGGGGAGATTATGGGTTGGTTGAATGCTGACGATAAATATCATGCGGGTGCTTTTTTTAAAGTTGCTGCCGCTTTTGCAGAAAACCCCGAGGTAGAGTGGATAACTGGGCGACCGACTGAGTGGAACCGCGAGGGAAAATTGACGGATATTGCTAAATTTTTGCCGCCGTGGTCGAGGTCGGATTTGTTAAATAATGGCTGGCAAAAATACGGTCGCTGGATTCAACAGGAAAGCACTTTTTGGAAGCGATCGCTATGGGAAAAAAGCGGTGGGAACTTGAACGCTGACTTGCAATTAGCGGCAGATTTTGAATTGTGGATGCGATTTTCTCGCCACGCGCAGTTATTTGGAGTAGATGCCCTCATTGGCGGTTTTCGTTCCCACGAAAATCAGCGTTCTAAAATGTTTAAAAACCAATACTTGCAAGAAGTTAGCGCCACCGTAAATTTTGAATTACAATTAATCGCTAAAGGTCAATACACAAACTCATTACCCGCCCCCGCAATTATCAATATAGAAGAAGGAAAAATTGCCGAGATTAATCGAGAAAAAATGGTTATTGTCACCAGTATTGCCCCCGGAAATCTCAAAAACCAACAACGGGGGATTAATAGCTGGCAAAAACTTGGTTTTTCTGTAGTTTCTTTAAACCCTCTCTCAGAAATAGAACTACTGCAGGCAAATTATCAAAACGTAACTTTTTATCCAGTAGAAAGAGATGCCAGGGCCGAAGTTGGCAAGTCCTTAGTTTACCTCAAGGATTTATTTAATTATCTCCAAAAAAAGGGAACAAAAATTTGCGGTCTGGTTAATTCCGATATTCGCCTGGAAGCGGGAGATGGTTTGATTGATTTTCTCTATAAACAAGGACAAAACGCCGTTATTTTTGGTTCGCGGGTGGATGTCGAAAACCCCGAACTAACAGAGGGTGAAATTTATCAAAACGGCTTTGATTTCTTCTTTTTTGATAAAGAGTTATTGGGGCTATTTCCCGAATCAAAATTTTGTTTGGGTTTGCCTTGGTGGGATTTGTGGGTGCCCGCTATGGCGATTCAAAAAGGTTTGACTCTCAAATATTTAACAACTTCCGTTGCTTATCATTGCCAGCATGAAGTAAATTACAAGCAGGAGTTTTGGAAGAGAATGGGGGTTTATTTTACGGAATTTTTTAACCCTTCTCTGAGTCAAAACTTCCAAGCAATGCTTTCTGGCAATGGAAGTCAGTTAGAATCTCAGTTAGTTTCTCTAGCTTACTCGGTAGTAGCAAAAATTCATCAAAAAGCAGTTAAAATAGCTTTTGAAAATCTAGCAAAAGCTGTCAATGTAAACCAAGGTCAGCTAGAAAAGCAACGGGAATTTTGGAACGTTAATTCCCTAGACGAAGCCATGTTTGGGAGAGTATTAGCTTATGTAGGAATAAAGAAACTTTCCCCAGAAGAAAAACAGCAAACTTGGCAAAAGTCTATCCAAACTTGGAGCCCGAAAATTCTTCGAGATCTCCCCGCAAAACCAGACTGGAAAGTATTAGAAGTTGGCTGCGGTGTCGGTCGTTTAATTAAGCATTTCCGAGAAAGTTTTGCCAGGGTAGATGGGGTGGATATCTCGGAAAAGATGATTGAATTTGCCAAGCAATATTTAGCTGATGGCAAACAAAATGGCGAATTATATGTTAATAATGGTTGCGATTTACAGCAGTTGCCAGAGGAAAGTTACGACTTTGTTTATTCCACAATTGTTTTTCAGCACATCCGTTCTATTTCTATAGTAAAAAATTACTTTAGCGAAATATTTAGAGTGTTGAAACCGGGGGGATATTTCCGCATTCAAGTTCACGATCGCAGCGCCGCAAGTTTGGGCGACTTTGACGAAGAAGGCAATGCAGACAAGCAATATTATTTCTCCGGCAATGCCTACACTGAGGAACAATTAAAAGAATTGCTAATCGAAGCAGATTTTAATCTAATTTCCCTAGAATCTTCTAAACCTTGGATTTGGGCAACAGTTCGGCGGGAAGAAGTAGAAAACACTAGCCAACTAACTATTTTAAATAACAACAAAATGGGCATCGAATATCCAGCAATAAACCCGTTACCAGAGAGCGATCGCCGACCTTTTTGGTCCGTGATGCTTCCTACTTATAAAAAGGTAAAATATTTAGAACAAACCCTCACAAGCGTGTTGCAACAAGCACCACCTCCAGAGGAAATGCAGATAGAAGTAGTTAACGATTGTCCCGATGCTACAATTCAAGCTGAAATAGAGGCAATTGTTAACAGGGTTGGACGTGGAAGAGTAACATTTTACCGTCATTTCCCCCAAGATATCGGTCAGGCACCTATTTTTAATATCTGTATGGAACGAGCCAGGGGACGTTGGGTTCACTTACTCCACGATGATGATTTTGTCTTACCCGGTTTTTACGAAAAACTGCGTCGGGGCGTAGAACAAAATGGGACGGTGGGAGCAGCTTTTTGTCGGCATTTCTATATAGACGAATACGATCGCAAGCGGTGGCTTTCGGTGTTGGAACGAGAAACCCCGGGAATTATAGAACATTTCTTAGAGCGGATCGCCGTCGAACAGCGAATTCAAGTTGTGGGCATGGCGGTCAAACGCAGGGTTTACGAACAGATAGGCGGTTTTTGTCCCCAGGCGGAGTCCGCTGCCGACTGGGAAATGTGGAAGCGGATCGCTGCTTTTTATCCTATTTGGTTCGAACCGGAAATTTTAGCTTGTTTCCGGTTGCATTCCTCCTCGGAAACTTCCCGCTTGATGCGGTCTGGGGAAAATATAGCAAACGCTCGCAAAGCAATAGAAATTACTCAATCTTATCTACCAAAAAATATGGCTGAAGAATTATCGAATAAAGCTAGGCAACATTACGCATTAGAAGCTGTGAAAAAGGCCGCTTTGATGTTGCAAGGAAACGATGCTAGTGGAGCGATCGCTCAAATGCGCGAAGGTCTTAAATGCAGTCAATCTCCCCCAGTAATTAATCTCTTGGTTTCTGTTTTAGTAGGGGCAACAACCGAGACAACAACCCCCCCAATTCCCAATTCCTCTTCCTCCCCCCTTTCCAAGGGGGGCCGGGGGGGATCTCCATTCCCAAAAGTCATCATCGATGGCATCATGTTTCAGATTTACGAATCTGGCATTACTCGGGTTTGGCGCAGTCTTTTACAAGCTTATGCCAGTCAAGGTTTGGGAGATAAAATTATCGTCTTAGACCGCAATAATACCGCGCCCAAAATTGCGGGTATTAACTATCGGTCTATCCCCGGTTACGATTATAAAAAAATAGAAGAAAATCGTCAATTATTACAGCAAATTTGCGATGAGGAAAAAGCCGAGATTTTTCTATCTACTTATTACACTACTCCTTTATCTACGCCCTCGGTTTTCATCGCCTACGATATGATTCCCGAAATTTTTGGCGCTAATGGGGATAGCCCCATGTGGAAAGAAAAGCATTTTGCTATAAACCACGCTTCCGGTTATGTGGCAATTTCTCAAAATACTGCTAAGGATTTAGTTAAGTGTTTTCCTAATATTGCTGCCGAAAATGTGACAGTTGCTTATTGCGGAGTTAGCCGAAACTTCTCTGCCGCAAATGCAGGAGAAATAGAGGTATTTAAAAATAAATATGGTGTCAAAAAACCGTATTTTTTGTGGGTAGGAGATAGGGTCGGTTTTAACGGTTATAAAAATGCTTTTCTTTTCTTCCAAGCTATTGCTAACTATCCCAAAAAAGAAGAATTAGAAATAATCTGCGTCGGCGGCTTTACTACCGTTCTAGAACCCCATTTGCAAAAGTGCGCTGAAGGTGTCGAAGTTAAAATGTTGCGACTCAGCGACGAGGAATTGCGGGGGGCTTATTCGGGGGCTTTGGCATTAGTTCAAACTTCTAAATATGAAGGATTTGGCTTGCCAATTTTGGAGGCGATCGCCTGCGGTTGTCCGGTAATTACTAATGCTAATAGTGCCATTCCCGAAGTTGCCGGAAATGCTGCTTTTTATATCGGCGATTCTGTGGAAGAAGTGCTTAAAGCGATGTTAGAAATTCAAAAATTAGAGGTGCGCAAACCTCTAATTGCCGCAGGTTTGGAACGGGCGAAAAAATTCTCTTGGGAAGCGATGGCAAATGCTATTAGTTCGGTTTTGATTAAAACGGTAAATGGGGAATTGGGCTCCCCCCCTGCCCCCCTTGAGAAGGGGGGAGATTTTTCTCCCTCTGCCGCCCTTGGAAAGGAGGTCGGAGAAATAGAAAAAAATCCGCTGCCTTCTCTGGGAGAAACTAAGAAGGCTATCGAAAATTACCGGGAAAAACAAGCAGATAAATCGGCTTTAATTAAGTTGCAGGAAATCCGAAGGCAGATTGCAGAAATCTGGTTGAAGTTTTCCGACTTAGAAGAGTTAAGAAATGCCTATTCTGGAGAAATAGGACAAGCACATAAAGCTGTATTAGAAAGCGGTATAAAAGATGAAAGCTTGACCCAAATAGAGCAAATATTGGTGGGTCAAATTAAAGCTAATCTTGCCAAAGGATTTGGCGAACCTTTGGCGATTAAGTATCTGTTGGCGGGGATGCTTTACCGCCGCGCAGATTCACTGGGAGTTAAATACGAAAAAGCTCCCATTCCTAATTGGTTCGCTACGGATTATTTAAGGTTTATGTTTGCCTCTCCGTCAATGTTCCAAGAAATAGGAGAAGCGGATAATTATTATCGCTTTTTGGATGGTTGGTTGAGTTACGTTCGCGAGAATATCTCCACAAATCCTAACTCGGAATTGTGGGGGGCGATCGCCTGGTTGTTCGTTCAAAATTCTAATTGGATTCCTCTCTATTTTACGAATACTCCCAACTTAAAAAATCTCTACCTCAAGCGGGCAGAAATTGTCGAATTTGCTCTGAAAAATCGCGGTTTGCAGTTAGATTATCCGATAGGCGATGTTGCATCCGCAACGCTGCGCGATCGCGAAGCGTGCCGGACGGCTTATCGCCCCCCCAACCGCGAAAAAATCCGTCTGGGAATTCTCAAAGATCATTACGCGCCCCAAACGGAAACCTATTCTTTGTTGCCGGTCTTCGAGCATTTGGATCGCAGCAAATTCGAGATTATCCTTTATGCAGTCAAATCTAACGGACATCCATTAGAACAATACTGCCAAAGTCGGGCAGATAAATTCCTGCGACTGCCAGACGACTTGGAGACTCAAGCGCAAACTATTCGCAACGACGACCTCGATATTCTCTTCGTCGGTTCCAACGTTACCGCCGGCATGAAAAATTCGACTTTGCTGGCAATGCACCGACTGGCAAGGGTTCAGGTCGCTTCTATCAATTCTCCGACTACCACCGGAATGCGGAACGTGGATTATTATATCGCCGGTACTTTGACCGCGCCAGCGGAGACATTCCCAGAACATTATACGGAAAAGTTGGTCAACTTGGAAGGTTCCGGGTTGTGTTTCCGGTACGCGATCGCTGCCTCGCCCCCAGCAGTTCAACCGATACGTTCCAGTTGGGGCGCTACGGAGGAGACAACTATTTTTATTTCCGGTGCCAATTTCTATAAGATAGTGCCGGAATTGCGGGAAACTTGGGCAAAAATCCTGGCAGCGGTGCCGGATTCGATTTTGGTGTTATATCCTTTTAATCCCAACTGGACGAGTTCCTATCCCGCCGCGCCTTTAGTCCAGCAGATGCGATCGGTTTTGGAACGTCACGGCATCGACAGGAAGCGGTTGGTGGTAATTAAAGCGCTGCCGGGCAAGTCGGATATCGAACAATGCCTGCAGTTGGCGGATGTTTATTTAGATTCCTTCCCTTACGGCGGCGCGACTTCTCTGGTAGATCCGCTAACGGTGGGAGTGCCGCCAGTAGTTGTCGAAGGCGATGCTTTGAGGTTTCGGCAGGCATCGGCCATGTTGCGGGAGATTGGCACGAACGATTTAATCGCCGATAGCGAGGAGAGTTATATTAATATAGCGGTGCAGTTGGCGACTAATCCCCAGTGGCGGCAGCAAAAGCGGGAGGAAATTAAGGCGAAGATGCAGCAAAATCCCCCGTTTTTGGACAGTCGGGGCTATTCGGCTAAGATGGGGGCGCTGTTGGAACGTTTGTTGGCTGGGGAGATCCCCCCCCCGCCCCCCTTGGAAAGGGGGGAGCCAGAGGAAGTTAAAGGCCGTAGAACGGGCATCTTGCCTGTTCCAGAGGCCGAGGTGCAAGACGACCGTAGAACAGGCATCTTGCCTGTTCGCGAGACCGAGGTGCAAGCGGCGTTAAGTTCGGAATTTCTCAATCGGATTATGGGTTGCGTCAATCTTTATGAAATAGAGCCCGACGATGAGAGTTTGGTTGGGGAGTTGCGGCAGTTGCGTTTGGAGCTGGCAGCATTCTGGATGGGTGCCGCGCCAGAACAACTGGAGAGCGTTTATCGAGGAGAAATGCGACAAGCTTACCGGGCATTGCTCGCTTGCGGTTTCCAAAATGAGGCGCTGACAGCAGATGAAGAGGGATTTTTGCAACATTTGACTGAGGTGAGCGCGGGTTTGTCGCAACCGAAGGCGGTTAACGCGCTGTTGGGGGCGATGTTATATTTCCCGCAGGGGAAAATGCGGGTGCGAGATGCTGCCAGTCGGTTGCCTCAGTGGTTGATAGAGGATTATCAGGAGGTGTTTGAGAATCTCCCCGCAGGTTCGGAGGCTCCCCCCCGGCCCCCCTTGGAAAGGGGGGAGGAAGAGGCTACTCCCTTGCAAAGCCAGGATAAAGACGGCGATCCCCCCCGGCCCCCCTTGGAAAGGGGGGAGGAAGAGGCTACTCCCTTGCAAAGC
>CAZSTZ010000012.1:21790-55985 GCA_964609515.1 uncultured bacterium
GCCAGGATAAAGACGGCGATCCCCCCCGGCCCCCCTTGGAAAGGGGGGAGGAAGAAGTGGAAACGGAGAAGAAAGAAATGCCAGTGGAGCAGAAGTTTGTTAATGAGGTGTTGGGAAGCGTTCATCTATATTATATCGAGCCGTCGGATGAGTCGGTTGTCGATCGCTTGCGCCAGTTGAGGCGGCAAATGGCGGATTTGTGTTTGCAGTTGCCGGCGGAGGAGTTGGAAGGTTTTTACCGGGGAGAAGTAGGTAAAGGTTTTAAGGCGTTGTTGAATTGCGGTTTCCAAAACGAACCGATGCTGGAGGAGGAAGTGGCGTTTTTGCAGGAGGTGGCGATCGCTCTTGCTAAAGGAATAGAAGCACCCAAGGCGGTTAATCATTTATTGGCGGCGATGTTGTATTGTCGGCGGGGGCAGTTGCAGGTGGAGGATACTAGCAAGTTGCCCCAGTGGTTGCTGGAGGATTATCAGAAGTTCGCCAGTGGGGAGTCGCCTTTGGTGGTGGCGGGGTAGTAGAGGATTGAGAAAGATTGAGAAACCCGGTTTCTGCGAGAAACCGGGTTTCTGGTGTATAGAAGATTAAGAAACCGGGTTTCTGGACTCGCTCAAATCGTCGATTAGTTTCAAATGTTTACTTACTTCGAGGGTACCTGCCATGACAACAACAACAATTCCTAATGGAACTTTAATTAACAACTGCTACCTGGTTGAAAGAGTTCTGGGTAATGGCGGTTTTGGACGCACCTACTTAGTGGAAGACAAAAATTGCTTTGAGGAACCTTGCGTTCTCAAGGAATTTGCCCCTAGTGGAATGACATCAAGTTTGTTGCCCAAGTGTCGCGAACTATTCGAGAAAGAGGCGAGGTTATTAAAGAAACTGAGCCATCCCCAGATTCCCAAGTTCAAAGCTTATTTTGAAGATCGAGGAGGACTTTTCCTAGTACAGGAATATATAGATGGTCAAACTTATCAAAGTTTGTTAAAGCAAAACAAGACTTTTTCTGAAGCTGAGGCGATTCAATTGCTGCGAGATTTGCTACCCGCGATCGAATATATCCACAGTCAGGGAATTATCCACAGAGACATTTCTCCAGATAATATCATCTGGTCCCAGCAGAAAGACAAGCCAGTGCTGATAGATTTTGGTATAGCTAAAAATGCGGTGATGACTACTGTAGTACAAGCAGCCCCAGATAGCAATTACAGTAGTGCAGTTCCAGGTTCTTGCGTGGGAAAATTTTGGTATTCTCCTATAGAACAAATTCAGATGGGTAAATGTTACGAGAGCAGCGATCTTTATTCTTTGGCTGTTACTGCTATTGTTTTACTAACGGGCAAACCACCAAATTTGTTGTTCGATGACAGAGCCCGCGAGTGGAAGTGGAGAACTTATGCGAAAGTAAGCAATAAGTTTGCAGCTATCCTCGATAAAATGTTACAAGATAAGCATCAAAATCGCTACAAGTCTGCATCGGAGGTTTTGGCAGAACTGTCAAAATTGCCAGCTATGCAGGCTTCTGGTAACAACTCGGCAACCTCAAAGGCTAGTTCAGTGCCAAAAACAGTGCTAAGTTTAGAGCCGAGAAATGGGAAGTATAAGCTAATGGCGATCGCCTTCGGTCTCCTAGCTGCTTTTCTCTTGCTGCGGGAGTTGTCGCCTAACACCCCTGTTTTGTGCGCAGTTTTCGATAATTGTTCTGAAGATAGGGAAGATAAGGAGGAACGAAAATCCAACGAAGAAGTAATTTACGACGAAGCAGTTAAGGAAGCACAAAGCGCTATTTCTAATAACCCTAAAAATATAGATGAGTTGCACGCAAATCGCGATCGCCTCCAAAAAGCTATTACCAAGTTAGAAACAATTCCATCTGATGCCACAATTTACCAAAAAGCAGAACTGGCTATAGAAGAGTACGTCAAAGAGCTAAACAAAATGGATGTACGACTAGAAGTAGAGCGCAATGCTGAGAAACAGTTAGCCAGAGTAGAAGAGCTTGCTGGCGAAGTTACCAGACAAACTAATGAAGCAAAAGACATCTGCGACTTCCATGCAACCCTAAAGCCGTGGAAGGAGGTGCAACAGAAACTCAAGGAGATTCCTCCAAATACGTTTCTCGCCGAAGAAGTCCAAGGGTTAAGTTCTGAATACGAAGGCCAAGTCCAACAGGTTAACAATCGAATACAACAAGAACGGCGGAGAAGGCCAGATTTGAAACGGCCAGATGGGTTTCCAGATTTCTGTTGAAGGATGTGGGCCAACTGAAAAGTGTCAAGGCTTTTTTGCAATAAATGGACCGAAAGAAGAGAAGATGTAAACTTTTATTGCAAAAACGAAAAAAAGGCGCAAAAAAAGCTGGCTCTGCCCTGATAGAAAGATAGAACCACGAGGCAAATACTCCTAATGAAATTACCATCGCTGACAAAATGGATGGCCGCAGGGGCCATTACCCTTGGAAGTCTGGCCTTTGGGGGCCAAGGCAGCTACTCCCAATCCGCACCTGGCCAAACTGGGTTCTGGTGCGATACCTCATCCAGTCCGCCCGCTACCCTCTATCAAGGCTCTGAAGGAGGCACAGAGCCTTGGATTAAGTGGACCTCAACAGATTTTGAAGATTCTGGCTACGATCCCCTGACTCGCTGCAAGCAAGTAAGCGGTCGTTTGGAAACTTACCGTCGCAACCGACAGTTAAGGTATATTACTACCGGTGTAATGAATCGCCAAAATGTGATTTGCACTGCTAGCCGGGATGGCGGTCCTTGCGAAGGGTTGATTTATACCCTCAAACCCAGTCAAGATCCAAATCAGACTTTGGAGCAGTTGATGGGTTGGCGTGTGGGAGAAGCTGGGATATCATCTCTGCAAGAAAGTAGCAGCCAAAAGCCACGAAACGATAGTGATAGCCAAAAGCCACGAAAATTTTACAGAAATGGAAGGCTTTACATAGATGTTGGCTATATTAACCGCAGCCAATCGAATCCAGTACGCTCTAACCAACGGAAACTGAGGGAGTTGTAGATGAGAATTTATCGATGGCTGAGAAAGATAACAACGAAAAGCGATCGCGTTAGATTAGACTTGTTGCGTCTCGCTCTCATTCCGGGGCTGTGCTTGGGAATGGTTTTGTCTTTTTTGGCGATCGCTCTCTGGTGGAAACCCCAGACGCAAAGAATACAAGCCCTACCAGTATCTATTAACGAGCAACTAGCGGAAGCTAAAGCCGCCCAGGCAAAACAAGTTGCCCGACTGACGGCGGTACGCATTCTTGATGCCGAAACTTCTGGTTCCGGTGTCATAGTCGAACGACAGGGAGATATTTATACAGTTTTAACTAACTGGCACGTCGTCGATTTCGGCGAAGAGCATATAATTATGACTGCCGACGGAGAACGGCATCAACTGATAGATTCCCCGAGACAGCTAGGGGAGTTAGATATGGCGATCGCTCGGTTTCAAAGCACCGCAGACTACGAAGTAGCCGAGATTAGCGTTCGGCTAGTTGTAGGAGAGCGGGTATATGCAGCCGGGTTTCCCATGTACGATAAAGATACTTTAAGCAAGACCCTAGAACTAGGGCTTGAGGTGTTTAAAGTGACCCAAGGGAAAGTATCCCTGCTACCAGCAAAATCTTTAGATAGTGGATATCGCTTGGGATACACAAACGACATCGAAATCGGCATGAGCGGCGGTCCGATTTTTAACGGCAAAGGCTTGCTGGTGGGCATCAACGGCCGAACTAAGTATCGCGATCCTGCTTTTGGTGTTTATACTTTTGCGGACGGTAGCGAACCGCCAGAAGCAATATTAGAACAAATGGTAAGTTCCAGTTGGGGCATTCCCATTAGAAGTTATCTACAGTTAGTTTCTCAAGATTTAACGGAGGTGCAACCATGACCATCTTTAACGAAACCCGGTTTCTCAAAGAAACCGGGTTTCTGAGTGCAATTTTAGGCGGTGGCGCGATCGCTACTGCCATTGTCATTACCATGCCCCAAGCAGCAGTAGCTCTCAGTGGCAAACAAATTAACGACATTGCCCGGGAGGTAACGGTTTTAATTAGCAGCGGCAACGGGGGACACGGCTCGGGAGTAATTATTGCTAAGGATAGCAACAGTTACTACGTTCTCACCGCCCGTCATGTTGTTGACGCTCGCGATAATTATAAAATCCTTGCCCACGACCGAAAAGTATATGAAACAGATCGAGTTAAGTCTTTGCCGGGAGTAGATTTGGCGATCGTGCAGTTTGTCAGCCGAGAAAACTACCCCATTGCCGAACTCGGTAGCGCCGATCCTTCCCAAGGGCAGATAGTTTTCGTCTCCGGATGGCCCGAACCTGGGGCAACCGGGCAAACTATCCGCCAGTTTACCGACGGGCAGATATCTGGATTTCTCGACGAAGCAGTTGAGGGATACGAGATGGTTTACACTAATATAACTCGCGGCGGCATGAGTGGAGGGCCGGTATTTGACACGGGAGGTCGGGTTATCGCCATTCATGGTTTGGGCGATCGCGAAAAACCAGAAAAACTGATGGAAACTGAAGGCATAACGCAAGATGCAGCAAGACAGATCGCCGGTTTGATTAAGCCGGGCTTTAATTATGGGATTCCTATCGATACCTATTTAAGGCAGGCAGATCGCGTCGGGCTCGATTTAAAGGTCAAAGTCAATGGCTCTGATGCTCCAGAATTAGGAAGCGGTCCGGTAATAGCTGAAGTTGACGAACGCGATGTTATTGACGACGTGAGTACAGTCATAGAGGATATAGGTCGGATTCGCGACGCTATAGAAGATGGGAAAAACGAGGTCGATCGCATTCGCAGGTTGTTCCGGTAAACATGACAAGTACCCGCGCAAAATTAGTTACATACCGAACAGGCAAGAAATTAATTACATACCGAACAGCCCATGTTGCCTGTTCTACGCGCGCAAACAAAAATTATTTTACTTTTGGAGGTCTCCTAAACCATGAAACAACTGCGTAAATTACCCTGGCTGATTTTAGGTGCGGTATTATTTGTCAGTTTCAGCCTGCTATCGCCGATGCTCAAAGTCGGTTTTTCAGCTAACCGAGCGATCGCCGCATCCCCAGATATTTCCGGGCGAGAAGAAATTCTCATCCAAGCAGACAAATACTATGTCGAGGGCGATCGCGCCAAAGCCGAAGAACTTTACCGTCAAGTAAAAGCCCCCTTTGCATCCCACTCCGGCACCATGTTCCCCACGCCAATTAATACCCCGAGAATGCTATCGACGGAAGCTCAAACTCTCTGGGAAAGCGCCGAAAGAGCTTGGGAAATAAATGGCAATGTAGAAACCCTGCAACAGTTCGTCGGACAATATCCCGCCTACGTTCCCGGTCAACTGCTATGGGCCGAAGCCCTGCAAAAAAGCGATCGAGAAGAAGAAGCCCTAGAAGCCTTGGAGCAAGCCGCCACCTTACTGCCTAACTCTGTAGAAATCGTCAAAGCCCAGGTTGCAGCCCTCGAAGAAGAAAAAGATTATCTGGAGGCTTCCATTGCCGCGCGTCAATTTGCGACGGTCAACCCCAACAGCCCCGTAGCCCAGGATTTGATGGAGGTTGCCGAAAATAACTTTGATAAATTTCAGGGCAATATTAAAGATGACATGGTAGGCAAGGGGCTCTTGGGTTCTGCCGTGAAAGTCGGCGGTTGCTTGTTGTTTGGCGGTTGCGATCCGGTGACAACAGCCATTGGCGAAGGTCTGCAAATGGGGCGCTTGATACTCCAAGGAGAATCCGGTTTGGGAAAGGAACTCGCGCAAGCATATAAAAAACAACTGCCACTGGTAAGAGACAAACAGGTAGTAAGGTATGTAAGAGAAATCGGCGACTCCCTGGCAGAGTTAATGGGGCGCGATGAGTTTAAATACGAGTTTTATGTAGTCGAAGACGACTCTTTAAACGCTTTTGCTTTGCCAGGAGGAAAGGTCTTTATCCATACCGGCACAATTCTCAATACTAACTCCACAGCCGAGCTCGCCGGAGTTATTGCTCACGAAATTGCCCATGCAGTTCTTTCTCATGGATTCAAGAAAGTTCTTAGCAATTACCTGTACAATAATGCCGGTGAAATTGTCGGCGACGTCTTGAAAACAGATATACCCGTAGGCGATATCCTCGCCACTCTCGTTAGCTTAAGTTACAGTCGTTCTAAAGAACGGCAAGCGGATCTGGTAGGCACTCGCGTCTTGGCAACTGCAGGATATGCCGCTGATGGTTTGCGTAATTTCTTCGTTACCCTAGACGAGGAAAACGGGCGATCGCCCCTACCTTTTCTCTCAACTCACCCCGTCTCCAGGCAGCGTACTCGCTATTTGGAAGAATTAATCGAGCTTAACGGTTACAACCGTTATGCTTTCGAGGGTGTAGAAAAACACCTGGAAATTCAGCAACGGCTGAAGTCGTAGATGGATTTATCTGTTGCCCCCAAACTGACGGGGGCAATTTCTCGAACTCGTTAGTTGGTGGTGGAAAACCGAGAGGGCGCACGTCGCGCCCTCTATTTTATTGACGAGAAGTTCGCCAGTGGGGAGTCGCCTTTGGCAGTGGCGGGTTAGAATAGCAGAGGGTGGGTCTCGCCCCCTTTGCATCAAGAAAAAAGACTTGCTGGATGGCGATCTTGGGTTGCCCTCTATCAGTCATAGCAGGTGGTGCATCTGCCGCTCGATCGGAGCAGGCTGCTCTGTGAAACTTAAGTAATGGCCAGCTTGGGAAAACCCCGATTTTTCGCCTTCCCCCGAATAGCTGGCCTTGCAGGTTCTTAGAACCAATTTCTAGAGACAGCCCCAGGGGCAGTTGACCTCTCAACACGGGAAAAAAACTAAGTCATCGTTCCTAGATACCATGAATCCGATTGTCACAAAAAATTTGATCTTAGTTGTAACTGAAATAGTTATAACCTTCTCTATTCTGTCCGTAACTGACTGGCTGGTGGGCCTTCTCTTCAAACCCTTAATGAAACTGCCGGCCCTCAAGCGGTGGGAAAAAAAAGCTGAAGATGTCCAGCGAAATATATCAATAACCTTGCGCATTAGCCGCGCAGTTCTATGCTTGGCTATAGCCTGCGCTAACTTGTGGTTAGTCTATTCTGGCAAAGAAGACCTTCAGGAAGCTACTGTCAACTTAATTAAAAGTATCCCCCCTGAATTCTGGCTGGCCTTAGTGCAGGGAATAACCAAAACCGGTTTCTTGCTGTGGCTGGTTAGCTTTACCGTTCCTTACTTACACCGCCTGTTGGACATGGCGAGCCTTCGCGTCCAAAACATGGACGAAATTAAGGCCAACGACGAAAGCATCGCAGATTTATTTGACTACTTCAAAGGCAACTTCACCAAAGTTATCTGGCTCTTCGCCCTCGCCCTCTGTACCCAGTTTCTTCGACTACCAGAAATAATTGCCGAATATCTCTACATTGGTTGCAGGGTTTACCTAATATTTGTGGTTGGAAAGATCGCCGTTCAAATTAATACCGTCCTCGTCGATACCTTAGATGGTCTCAGCCACAAATACTCCAGCCCCAAAAACTTGCTGCGATTTTACGATCGCCTCAGACATCTGATACCCTTAACCAGGAAATGTCTGGAGTTGGTAATCTATATAATCGTGGCAAGTTTGGCGGTTCGTCAAGTTGATTTTATCGCCCCCTTGGCAGAATACGCACCTAAAGTTATTTCAATCTTGGGCATTTTCTTTGCCAGTCGCGTCTTTGAAGAAGTGGCTAACCTCTTCCTTGAAGAGGTGATGCTCGCCGACCAGGATAAAATCGACATTCTTGACAAGCAAAGGCGGCTAACCATGCTGCCACTGCTAAAGAGCTTTGTTAAATACTTTGTCTATTTTACGTCTGCTGTCTTCATTTTGAATACTATTGGCATAGATCCGACTCCCATACTTGCAGGTGCTGGCATTTTGGGTTTGGCTATTGGCATGGGGGCTCAAACCCTGTTGCAAGATGTAGTTGCCGGAATGTTTATTCTTTTTGAAAACTATTATTTGGTGGGAGATTTTGTCGAAATTGACGAGGTTCGCGGATTTGTAACGGCGATCGAACTCAGAACTACCCGCCTCAGTTTCAAGGATAAAAATTACATTATCCCTAATGGCGAAATCAGGAACATCATTAACTATTCTAAGGAGTACAGTCTGGCAGAGGTGGAAGTAGGCGTTGCTTACACCTCCGATCTGAATGTGGTCTATAAAGTATTGGAAAAGTTGGCGTTATATTTGAAAGATCGTTGCGAAGAAATCGTAGAGCCAACTGAGATTAAAGGAATTAATGAGTTTGGCGAGTATCAAATTTTAATCAAAACCTCCACCAAGGTCAAACCGGGAACTCAACGAAAGATCGAGCGCATTCTTCGCAAGACCATTAAGGAAGTCTTCGAACGCAAGGGAATAGAAATGCCATATATCAGTCCCGAGGATGCATAATATTAATTAGGGTCTGCTGAATAAATTGGTTGGTGGAGGCAGACGCACCGGACGCACCGGACGCACCAGATGCGTCGAACAGGCAACGGTTTCGGCCATTTTGTGTGAAGAAATTTTCCTCGATTTTAGGAAAAAATCTTAGATTTTCGAGATACAAAAGCCAAAAACTCTAATTTTTTGAGTTCCTAAAATGCCTAAAAAGCTTATCCAGCCTTGCTTAGAGTTTTATTCAGCAAGCCCTAATTAACAGTTAACAACTAACAACTGTTAGTTGTTAATCGAGCTAAAAACCGCTTTTTATCGCGCTTTGCGATTACTACAAACTACTAATTGCGATCCATCAACCGCTTTTTTATCGCTCTTGGCGATCGCTACAAACTACTAATTCCGATCCATATCTCCATCAAAACCGTCCCCAAACATAGTAGGATAAGTTTGAAACAAGAGCGATCGCTGCGGTACCCCTATAGGAATGCCCGCATCGTCGAAAGCTATTTTCAACCGACGCCGATACTCCCGCGCCACGCTCCACTGGAACCCGGGCAAAGTTCTAATCCAAATTACAATCTCTATGCCATTGTGAGACAAATTATTAACCCCCAAAACGTCCGCCGGTTCTAAAACCTTCTCTCCCCACTCCTCATCCTTAGCTAACTCTTCCGCCACCTGTTTAACTATCTCCGTCGCCTCCGTCGGATCGCTATCGTAATCTACCTCCACCGTAAAGTTAATTCGCGACCAATCTTTCGTGAGATTATGAACTGTAGCGATACTGCTATTGGGAACCGTACTCAAACGCCCGTCCACTCCTCGCAATTGACTCATCCGCAAATTCATGTTTTCCACGACGCCGCTGGCATGACCGACGTTAATAATATCCCCCAGAGCGTACTGGTCTTCTAATAATATTAAACCCCCGTTAATCACATCCCTAATTAAATTCTGGGAACTAAAAGAAATAGCAAAACCAATAATTCCCGCCCCCGCTAAAACTGGAGCTATCGGAATATGTAATTTATGCAAAATCCAAATAATGCCAATACCTGCTAAAGTTACGCTGACAATTCCTTTTACTACCTGAGAAATCGTAGTTATCCGCGCCGCCATTCTCGATGACGATGTAGATGTCATCGACTGACTGTCGAGCCATTTTTTTAACAACCAATCTATCAAGACGACGCTCGCTTTTATGCCTAAATAAGTTCCCAGAGCGATCGCCACAATTACTCCTTTAGTAACTAATAAATTATGCAGCCATCTAGTCTGAGGAAATCTTCCTAAAATCCAAGTTATCGCCCCCACCCATAAAACTACATGGCTTATTTGCAAAGCACCCCTGAAAAGACTATTAAAATTTTGCTTTCGCTGCAAAATTAGCAGTTGCTTTTCTCCATCTTCCCCGTTATTCTTTTTGCTTGTTAAACCCTCTTTTAACTCTCCTTCTTCTTGGCATCTTTGCTGATATTTTTTCATCGATTTTTTTTGTAATAAAGCCAAGAAAATACTAATTAAAATTGCTCCTAAAATAAGACCACCAGACAGGAAAAACTGACTTTGCAAATAATCAAAACCGCGTTCTTTTTGGGCTTTAATTAAAGCTGGTTTAATAATTTCAATTAATTGTTGTGCTAAATCCGAATCCGATAAACCATGAATTTGAGCGTCGAGTTTAGTTATTGCAATTACTGGTTGACTTGTTAATTTATCGCCATCGGCAGCTACTATTAAATTTTGAGTTTCGCCTTTTTCGAGAGAAAGTTTGAGGGTGGCGGGGTCGAAACCAGTTTCGAGAATTGTCTGTAAATTTTTCTCGTACATTTTGACTCGCATTTGCAGGGGCGAACCCGAATTTTTGCTCCCCAAATTAATGCCGCTGCCCGCCATTGCAGCGATTTGAAAAAGTTCGCGATCGTCTAGTTTTATCGGTGCGTAAACTATCTCGGCATTGGGGGTATCGCTAGGACTGAGATTTGGCGAAACTAGATTGTTAGTTTGTCCGAAAGCAAACGAGTTTAGATTAATTATCAAGCCAAAAGTTAAGATACTAACTATGACAAAATTAATGGATTTTGGGAATGGGGAGTGGGGAATGGGGAATTGAAAATAATGTCTTTTTACAAACAGGAGATGCTCCCATAAGTTGGAAATTAACCTTATTGTTTGCTGTTTTTTCATAACCTCGATATCGCGGAACAATTAACAATTAAAAATTAACACAAAAATAAAAAAGGGTGTATCCCAATTTTGAAACGAACCAAAAAGTTATCGCTTTTTGGGAATGGGGAATAGGGAATGGGGAATTGCCAAGAGAGTCTTTTTACAAATATGGGATGCTCCCAATAAAAAACCCCACCCAAGGGTGCGGGTGGAGTTTGAAAAAATTAGCCTACAGGCTCTCTAACTAATACAACTTAGTCGAGGTTAGGCATAGACAGCACTGGTTCCGTCTCGCGATCGAGACCTTTTTCAAAACCAGCCTCAGCAGCGCGAGCGCGACCCGCGTGCCACAAGTGACCGACTAAGAAGAAGAAACCGAGAATAAAGTGAGCCGCTGCCAACCAAGCGCGGGGGTTAACGTAGTTAAACCCGTTGATGTCGGTAATAATGCCACCCACGGAGTTGATAGAACCGTTAGGAGCGTGAGTCATGTACTCGGCAGCGCGACGAACCTGCCAAGGTTGAACGTCATTCTTCAGCTTGTTGAGGTCTAAACCGTTAGAACCGCGCAGGGGCTCCAGCCAAGGGCCTCGGAAGTCCCAGAAGCGCATGGTTTCACCGCCGAAGATGATTTCACCACTAGGAGAGCGCATCAGATACTTACCAAGACCGGTCGGACCTTGGGCAGAACCGATGTTAGCACCTAATTGTTGGTCCCGTACCAAGAAGACAAAGGATTGAGCTTGAGAAGCTTCAGCGTTGGTAGGACCGTAAAATTCGCTGGGATAAGCGGTGTTGTTAAACCAGACATAACAAGAAGCAATCAAACCCATCATGGACAAAGCGCCCAAGCTGTAGGAGAGATAAGCTTCTCCAGACCAGATGAAAGCGCGACGCGCCCAACCAAAAGGACGAGTGAGAATGTGCCAGATACCGCCTGCGATGCAGATCAGACCGATCCAGATGTGACCGCCGATGATATCTTCCATGTTGTCAACGCCGACAATCCAACCTTCGCCACCGAAGGGAGCGTCGATTAGATAGCCAAAGATGACAGCAGGATCTAGAGTAGGATTGGTAATCACTCGGACATCGCCGCCGCCTGGTGCCCAGGTATCGTAAACGCCGCCGAAGAACATGGCCTTGAAGACTAACAACAGGGCACCGCAACCTAACAGAATTAGGTGGTAGCCGATGATGTTGGTCATTTGGTTTTTGTCCTTCCAGTCATAACCGAAGAAGGAAGAGTACTCTTCTAAGGTTTCAGGACCGCGAACGGCGTGGTAGATACCGCCTAAACCTAAAACGGCAGATGAGATTAAGTGCAGAACGCCTACCACAAAATAGGGGAAGGTGTCAATTACTTCTCCGCCAGGACCGACACCCCAGCCCAAAGTGGCTATGTGGGGAATCAGGATCAAGCCCTGTTCGTACATGGGCTTTTCAGGGATATAGTGGGCCACTTCAAACAGAGTCATGGCTCCAGCCCAGAAGACGATGAGGCCAGCATGGGCAACGTGAGCTCCGAGTAGTTTACCGGAGAGATCTATTAAACGGGCGTTACCTGCCCACCAGGCAAAACCGGTGGACTCTTGGTCGCGACCGCCCATCATATTGCTAGAGATCGATACCACTGGGTAGAACCTCCTAAATTATTGCGAATTTTTCAGTGTGGTTTTTTTGTTTTAGCTACTGCCCGAATTAATTAATCGGGATAGCTGCGAGCTAGCAAAAGTTTTTTGCTGTAATAAAATCAACAATTTGATTTCTTTTGCCGCTATCCCCCAAACTAGAGAAGTTTTCCCGGTTCTGGGGGTCGGCTGACAACTTTGATAAGGAAGTTGCAGTTAAATGCTAGGTATGAAGGCCCGGGAACTGGTTTTGGGGCTTGGCCATTTTCAGTAGCTTTACTGCTTCTTAATCTTGGCTTTTGCCTCTAAGCCTCTTTATAGTTGGGCTTCAACCCTTTTTTGGCTTTTTTTAACTAGCTTACTGTCTCATCAAGTTAACATAACTATAAATAAATTTAACAAAATTTGCAATCTTACTTGCCCTTTTCCATTGCAATTGAGTTTTTGGATTTTAGACAAATAGCGAGTAAGATCGAAAATTAAAAAGAGAAATTATTAGAGAAGTTAACCAAATGACCGCACGAGTAAACTCCAGTAGCGATCGCCTAATGCGCCAAGAAATATTAGGCTCTCGACGTTCGAGCAACTATTTCTGGGCCACTATAGTCTCCATCGGTGGCCTCGGTTTCCTCTTGGCCGGACTGTCCAGTTACCTTAAAGTCAATCTCTTACCGTTTGAAGGCCCGACGGAGCTTGTATTCTTACCCCAAGGTATTGCGATGAGTTTCTATGGGGTTGCCGGTAGCCTCTTGGCACTTTACCTCTGGGTGACTATTGCCTTAGATGTGGGCGGCGGTTATAACGAGTTCGACCAGGAAACGGGCAAAATCACCATTTTTCGCTGGGGCTTCCCTGGCAAAAACCGTCGGGTAGAATTTACTTGTACTACCGAAGATGTCCAATCAGTAAAAGTGGATATTAAAGAAGGTCTCAATCCCCGTCGCGCCCTTTATTTACGCCTCAAAGACCGCCGACAGTTACCCCTAACTCGGGTAGGACAGCCATTACCTTTGTCTAAATTAGAAACTGAAGGAGCTAAATTGGCCAGATTCCTCAAGGTTCCCTTGGAGGGATTATAGATTCGAGGCAAGAGGCATGCATGCAAGAGGCAAAAGTAGGCAATTAGCAATTCCCCATTCCCCATTCCCCAAGTAAAAATGCAGATAAAATTCCATAAGTGGCTGCTGCCACTAATAATTAGCGTCTTGATTTTAGCCGGATGCGCGAGTTTATCGGCCAACAATGACGCTTCGAGTACAGATGCACCAGCCAATGCATCAACAACAATTACTGCAAGCAATTTGAATAACGAATTACCGAGATTAGAAGGAAAGGCAACCGTCGTTATGGTTGTCAAAGGTTCCCCCATTACTATCGAATTAGATGGAACTAATGCGCCGATTACGGCGGGTAACTTCTTAGATTTAGTTCGACGAGGAGTCTATGACGGCCTGGCCTTTCACCGAGTAGTACGAGAACCACAACCGTTTGTGGTTCAAGGTGGCGATCCTCAAAGCAAAGACCCTAGTTTCCCTGTAGCGAGGTTGGGTACTGGTGGTTTTATGGATCCAGACACTTCTAGCCAACGTTACATTCCTTTGGAAATTAAACCAGTAGGAGCAGAAGAGCCTTTATATAGTCAGACTCTCGATCGCGCCGGAACGAACAAAACACCGCTTTTACAGCATACTCGCGGTGCTGTGGCAATGGCCAGGTCCAACGTTCCCGATTCTGCTTCTTCCCAATTTTATTTTGCTTTAACGGATTTACCCTTCCTAGATGGCAACTATGCCGTTTTTGGATATGTGACGCAGGGGATGGATGTGGTAGATGGCATCCAACAGGGCGATCGCATCGAGTCGGTAACGGTAGTTGAGGGGTTAGATAACCTCAAAAATATCGAATAGAGTCTCCAAAGTTAAACAGGTGGAAGTCGCAGTCACCGGAATAGGGTTAATTTCAGCTTTAGGAAACCTGGCCGAAAGTTGGCAAAGACTTTTAAACGGTGAGTCGGCGATAAAATTAGCTCGACCGTTAGAACAACTGCCACCGCGACCTTTGGGGTTAATTAATTCCGTACCTTCCCATTTAAAGGACTTAATCCCTCAGCTAGTAGAGGAGGCCGCGAAGGATTCAGGTTTGATGCTTCCTCTGCCAGACTGTGGGGTAGTAATTGGTTCCAGTCGGGGTTATCAAGGAAGGTTGGAGCAACTAGCCTTCGGTAAGGGGCAACAAAAAACAGATTTCCCGAACCTCCTACCTCAGATGGTAGGCATAGAAGCTGCCCGTAAAATAGGTGCTAGGGGCCCGGTGTTAGCACCGATGGCCGCTTGTGCTACGGGAATCTGGGCGATCGCTCTAGCTTGCGAGTTAATCGAAACGGGACAATGCCAACGAGCGATCGCAGGAGCTATAGAAACGCCGATTACGCCGTTAACTTTGGCCGGGTTCGAGCGAATGGGAGCTTTAGCGAAAACTGGAGCTTATCCTTTCGACCGACATCGAGAAGGTTTGGTACTCGGAGAAGGAGGGGCGGTATTTGTCCTAGAATCTCTAGAATCTGCCCGCAAGCGTTCGGCCCCAATTTGGGGCCGAGTTCTCGGTTTTGGTTTGACAAACGATGCTTGTTATCCAAACGCACCGGAACTAACTGGAAAAAGTGCTTTAGTGGCGATCGAACAATGCCTCCAGCGCAGTCAATTATCTGTGGCAGATATCGACTACATTCACGCCCACGGCACCGCCACTAAATTAAACGATAGCCACGAAGCTAAACTAATAGAAAAAATGTTTCCTCAAGGAGTAGCTTTCAGTTCGACTAAAGGAGCCACAGGTCATACCTTGGGAGCATCTGGGGCTTTAGGTTTGGCTTTTTCTTTTATGGCTTTAAAACATCAAATTTTACCGCCTTGCGTTGGTTTAAAAGAACCTGAATTTAATTTAGATTTGGTCAAAAAATCCCGTAAATCTCTGTTAAGAAACGTTCTCTGTTTTAGTTTTGGTTTCGGGGGCCAAAATGCTGTAATATCAATTAATAATTAACAATTAGCAATTAACAATTAACAATTGGGGATTTGGGCTGAACTTGAGAAATGTCCAATTTTTGTGCAATTTTAATGGGTTGCACATTTTGGGGCAATTAACTTTGAACGTCCAGTTTTTGTCCGCAATTGCGGACTTTTTGTAACCAATATGCGAACATTTTTTAACCGTCCCTCAACGGCAACTGTCCTTAAACATTACCGTAGAACAGGCAACACGAGCTGTTACTGGGGTACACTGCAATGCAAGAAGAAAGCCAAGAATTAGATGCTTTTTGTTAGTTTGTTCTTGGTGTTAGTTGAGCAATTAACTCAAAGAACAAACTGACAAAGATAGTTAACTTTTTGGTCTTTTTACAAATATGGGATGCTCCCTGTTACTGCGAGCTTCATAGCCAACTAACAATTAGCAATTAATAATTAACAATTAACAAGATATGGAAATTCAATCTCATCGATTTATCTCCTATTTTGAGCCATTAGAAGCGCAGCAACTCTGTAAAGTAGCTAGATTGGAAAGTTTTCCCAAAGAAAAAGTAATCTTTCAAGAAGGAGAAATTCCCGACTCTTTGTACCTAGTTCTCGAAGGTCAAGTTGCATTTAGCAAGCGGACTGAAAACAATCAATATCAAACAGTAGCTCATGCTAACCCTGACGACTTTTTTGGAGAATTTGGAGTGTTAGACGGGCAGCCCCGCAGTGCCAGAGCAACAGCTTATAGCGGTACAACTTTGGCGAAAATTCCTAGAGATAAACTGATGGAAATTTTGGAGAATGCTAAAGGCAGCGTTATCCTGAATTTATTTCGTTATATTATCAGCCATTTGCGCTTTACTACGGACCAATATGTCAAAGAATTAGTCCGCAAAAATAAAATGGTTTTGGTGGGTGAAATGGTTAACAGTATCATCCACGATTTTAAAAGTCCTTTTACGGGAATTCACTTATCAAGTGAAATGATAGAAGAACTCCACGATGATGAAGAAACTAAGGAATGGTGCGATTTAATTCAAGTGCAAGTTCGCCGAATGTTAAATATGGCAGAAGAAGTTCTAGAATTTACCAAAGGAACGGCGGTTTTAAATAAAAAACCAGTCCATATAAATGAAGTAATTAAGCAATTTAAAAAATTAAATAATATCTATTTGCGCTCAAAAAATGTAGATTTTATAGCTAATTTATCCGACTTATCAATTAACGCAGATGAAGCAAAAATTCAGCGAGTTTTTCAAAATTTAATAGGAAATGCTATAGAATCTTTTGACGATAAAGGCGGTCAAATAGAAGTAACTGCGAAGACTAAAGAGAAATGGGTAGAAATCAAAATTTCAGATAACGGGCCGGGGATTCCCGAAGAAATTCAAGAGCATTTATTCGATGCTTTTGTCACTCATGGAAAATGCAGCGGTACGGGTTTGGGAACGGCGATCGCTAAGTCAATTATCGAAGCTCATGGGGGAGAAATTACTTTTAAATCTAACAAAACAGAAGGAACTACATTCTGGATTTATCTACCCAAAATAAATGACGGTTAAGATTCAACCCCTACCCCCAGAAGTAATTAATTTAATCGCTGCGGGAGAAGTTATCGACTCTCTGGCCGCAGTGGTGCGAGAATTAGCAGAAAATTCCCTGGATGCGGGGGCCACTCGCATCGTTATTTCCATAGCTCCTCAAAAATGGCAGGTCCAAGTAGCGGATAACGGTACGGGGATGAATTTGGCAAATCTCCAACAGGCAGCTTTGCCCCACAGTACGAGCAAAATTGCCCTTCTTCAAGACCTCTCCCGAATTACCAGTCTCGGATTTCGCGGGGAGGCCCTCCACAGCATCGCTCATGTCTCGGAATTGGAGATTTTAAGTCGCCCTTTTACGGAGATGCTGGCAGATAGCGAAGGATGGCGGGTTGTTTACAACCAAGACGGGGAAGCAATAGAAGAAGAAACGGTAGCGATCGCCCCTGGCACTATCGTTAAGGTCTCCAATCTTTTCGGTCGCTGGCCCCTGCGCCGCCAAGGGATGCCATCCTGCGCCCAACAATTGCGAGGGGTTCAACTCCTGGTTCAACAAATCGCCCTCTGTCACCCTCAAGTTACCTGGCAAGTCCGCCAAGATAACAAACCTTGGTTGCACGTTAGTTCGGGTTCGACTGCTAAAAAAATTCTCCCCCAATTAGTGCGGGGGGTTCGTTTTAACGATTTGGAACAGGTAACGCTGGAAGTTGGCGACTCGCCGACGACTCCCCAGAGCAAGCAATCTTTGGAATTGGTTCTGGGTTTGCCCGATCGCTGCCATCGAGGTAGGGCCGATTGGGTAAAGGTTGGGATAAATGGCCGCACGATTCGATCGCCCGAATTAGAACAAACGATTATTAGCGCTTTGGCCCGAACTTGCCCTCGCGATCGCTATCCTATTTGTTTCGTTCATCTGCGCATTTCCCCCCATCAAATTGACTGGAACCGACATCCAGCAAAAACGGAGATTTATTTGCACGATCTCCCTTACTGGCAAGAGCAAATTCAAAGGGCCATCGATAAAGCTTTACGACTCGGGGCGGAGGCAATGCCTGAGTCGCCTCTGTCGGAAAGGGTGGGGAGATTGTTAAAAGCTTCGGAGAAAAAGGGGGTTTACAATACTGGCAAATCTTCTTTAACAGATGGAGCAAGTACCGCCGATGGAGAGTTAGGATTAATCGAGTTAAAGGCCATCGCTCAACTCCACCAAACCTACATCGTTGCCGAACATCCTAACGGCATTTGGTTAATCGAACAACACATCGCCCACGAGCGGATTTTGTACGAACAATTATGCGATGCTTGGCAGTTGGTGGGTTTGGAAACTCCGGTTATTCTTAATAATTTATCGCACGCTCAATTGGAACAGTTGCAACGTTTGGAAATTGAGATAGATAGTTTTGGGGAACAACTTTGGGCGGCCCGTAATGCCCCCAAACTTTTAGCGCAGCGGGATGATTGTTTGGATGGGTTAATTGAATTGAGTAAAGGGGGAGATTTAGAAGCTGCTAAAGTTGCGACTGCTTGTCGGAGTGCTATTAGGAATGGTACGCCGTTGAGTTGGGTTGAAATGCAGGATTTGTTAGAACGATGGCAGAAGACGCGCCATCCTCGAACTTGTCCCCACGGTCGTCCTATTTTTTTACAGTTGGAAGAATCTTCCCTGGCGCGTTTTTTCCGCCGCCATTGGGTGATTGGGAAAAGTCACGGGATTTGAGGTAATTAATAATTAATAATTGGCATTTGTGGGGATGATAAAAAGGTTGGTTAGCAGCGGATGAAAGTAACTGATGTAGCGGATGGGTTGTGGTGGGAAAATAAGTTAATCTCTTTTATTCTTGCCTGTTGCCTTCTTAATTGTCATTGCGAGACGGTGGGAAAACGAGTTAATTTTCAAGGGTAAGCGTTAAATTAGCCGTAGGCGAAGCCTTCGGGAAGGGTAACAATCTCAGAGAACAATTCTATTTTATTTGCGTTAAAAATATTCTGGAAAAAAGGGAGCTGTAGGGGCAAAGCATTCGGGCGGTCAATTATTAGAAAACTGATTAATTTTAAGTTCCGAATGCTTTGCCCCCGCCCTACTAAACGATTTGTAATTAAATCTAAGGGGTTAAATGCGGGGGCAGGGTAAAGCATAAGTTGCGAGCCTTAAGGGACTTGTGATTTAATAAGATACTGGGAAAGTTGGGTTCCGCTCCGCTCCACCCAACCTACTAGCTACTAGGGCATAAAAATAATGAACGAGAAACCAGAACCAAATCAAAAAATAGAAAAAGGAAGTTTTTCAGAAGTAACAAATCGTATCTTAGCTTTGGTGCAAGTAATAAGAGCGATCGCTCCTTTTATCTGGGCCATCGTAATTTTAATCGTAATTCTCCCCTTATTAGGTCAGTTTTTTATGGCTAAAGCATTTGTGCCAGATGCCGAAATTAAAAATATTAACGAACCGAAAGAAATTGTAGTACAAACAGTAGATTGGAGTGCGGTAGATAGGGCAATGGTCGGAGCATTAAAAAGCGCCCGTCAAAGCGCTAAAAAGTCGGCAGAAGCAGAACTCGATATCTGGGTTGAGGAATTAACGAACAGAGTTGACGACAGCTTTTTAGATTGGTATTTTGGTTATTTCAA
Source organism: uncultured bacterium (assembly GCA_964609515.1). Taxonomy (GTDB): domain Bacteria; phylum Cyanobacteriota; class Cyanobacteriia; order Cyanobacteriales; family Microcoleaceae; genus CALKCV01. The sequence continues at coordinate 41,216 of CAZSTZ010000012.1, forward strand.
TCAAAAAACAAGGGAATTAAAAAGCTTTTTCGTGCAAGTATCTTCGGGTACGCTTCACTTATTAAATGCCGATAATCCTACCCCCAGCGAAAAACTTGCCGAAGTAATAACCAGAGATTTCCAAGAACAATTTGCCAAGCGCGTTTTAAGACCGCAAATCGCTCAATTGAGATTGGAAAGAGTGACGCAAAAAACCGTTAAGCGCTACTTAAATGATTTGAGCGTTAATCTTAATAAAATTCCGGTAACTTATCAAATTCCCCAAGCTGATTGGAATCGATATCTTAACGACATTGCCTTGAGTATTAACAATAGGGAAGGAAACGTTTCGAGTTTATCGATGAAGGTTTTAGTCGGTGGCGGTGCTTATTTAGCGCTCAAACCTTTAGCGGCGCCTTTAATATTAAAAGTAGGCAGTAAAGTAGTTACGAAAATGGCGGGTAAAACGGGGGCGAAAATTGCTGCCAAGACGGGGGCGAGTTTGGCAGGAAAAATTGGTGCCGAACTTTTGGATCCTATTGTTGGAATTGGGATTCTTTTGTGGGATGTTTGGGATTATAATAGGACGGTGGCGATAGATCGACCGATTTTGCGCGAGAATATTGCCGATTATTTAGAAGAAATGAAATTGTCAATTTTGGCAAATCCCGAAAACGGCATTATGACTGCTGTGGATAAAATTGAAGGCGAAATTCTGGAATCTATAGAATTAAATGTTGTTTGAAAAAAGAAAAAATTAAAAATTAGCGATCGCCTCCATAAAGATTTAAGAAACCGGGTTTTTTCAAAAAACCCGGTTTCTGGAGTACGATGGATATTTGAGAAAATGCAAATCGCTAAAGCGGTTACTACGAACTTTATCGCTAAAGCGATTACTACGAACTTTATCGCTAAAGCGATTACTACGAACTTATGGAATTTACTTTGGCAAGACAATTATTTTATCGAGAAATTAATCTCCCAGAAACACAAATAAATCTGGGAAAAGCTGCTCTTTATCTAGCAAAAGAAGAATACCCGGAATTAGATGCAGAGGAATATTTGAACGCTCTGGATGTTATGGCAGAAGAAATAAAAGAACGCCTGCCAGAAGAAAGCTATCCTTTGCGGATAATTAAAAGTATTAATAACTATCTTTTTGACGATTTAGGTTTTAGGGGAAATACCAGAGACTATTACGATCCTCGCAATAGTTTTCTCAACCAAGCGATCGAAAGGCGGACTGGCATTCCTATTACTTTAGCCTTGGTTTATTTAGAAATTGCCAAAAGGATAAATTTCCCGATGGTGGGGGTTGGAATGCCGGGGCATTTTTTAATTAGGCCGGACTTTGAAGATGCCGACATTTATGTGGATGCCTTCAACGAGGGCGAAATACTGTTTCCCCAAGATTGCGCCGAGAGATTGGCCCAAATTTACGGTCAACCAGTCCAGATGCGCCCCGAATTTTTTGAACCAGTTAGCCCCAAGCGGTTTTTGGCCAGGATGCTAACCAATCTTAAAGCTATCTACCTCAACCGGGGGGAAGAATTAAAGGCTTTGGGGGTTATTGAAAGAATCTTGCTATTATTTCCCGAAACGGCGATCGAAAGACGAGACCGAGGCGTACTATACTACCAGCTAGGTCGTTGGACGGAAGCTCGACAGGATTTGGAGAGTTATCTGGTTAACATTCCCGATGCTCGGGATGCCGAGCTAATTCGAGGGTTGCTGGCTAAGATTAGTCAAGCTCTATGACACTTGTAAAAGTGGTCGTAGCCGAAACTATTTAAGAAGTCGAACCGACTTAAAATGGGGTGGCTAGTATTTTAAGCAACCTGCTATTTTTATCTAAGTTGTGAGGAAAAAAAAGATGAATAATTATAGAGGATTAAACTGGTTTGAAGCCATTTTCAAACAGCTTTCTTTCTTCAATAAGGGTGTGACAAAATTGTTATCTTTGTCTTTGGCAGCTTTATTAGCTATTACTGCTAGCGTAACAATTTTAAGCGCTCGTCCCGCCCATGCTATAGACGGAATTAGAATCAAATATGGTGCTGTCAACCTACCTATTACCGTCCAAGAATTAGTAGAATTTGCCAATACCGGACAGCAATCAGATCAATTGCGTTCTTTGTTTTTAACTGCTAATGCTAGCGAAGAAGCGATCCAGCAAGTTCGAGACATTTTAAGCTATCAAATTGAAGTAGATTCCGATATAGTTGATGACGTTTTAAACTCGCGTTATGGCAGGTTAGCTCTTCAAGAATTAGGTCGATATTTTGGTACTGATGACGTAAATGCAATTGTTGATGAAGCGATCGCTGCAGTGGATCGAGTGATTGGAGATGGAACGCTCCGGGTTTTGGAAGTAATCGAAAAATTTGAATGGACCGATACTATTGTCATTGATGGCGATGGTATTGTTGACTTCTTCCAAGACGGAGTAGAGTTTGGACGCGAAGCTTTACAATTCGTCAAAGACCAACCGGCAGTGCAAAGAATAGTTTGCGATCGCTAATCAGCTAGCAAAGACAAGAGGCATGCATACAAGAGGCAAGAGGCAAAATTGGGTACACTGCAATGCCAGAAGAAAACCAAGGGTTAAAAGCTTTTTGTCAATTGTCAATGGTTAACTGTTTCAGAAAGCTTTTTTGCAAATATGAGATGATCTCGCATTTAGGGAGCATCTCATACTTTTTTGTAAAAATACAAACAGGCAAAAACGAGAACCTTTTGCCATTCCCTATTCCCCATTCCCCATTCCCAAAAAGCGCTAAATTATTGGTTTTCTTCTGGCATTACAGTGTACCCAAAAATTCTCTTTCAGCTACCTGTTTAAACCGTCGCAATTGTGCTTCCATATCAGCTTTAGTTAAAGAAGCAGCAAAAGTATTAAAACCAAATTTAATTAAAGGATTGGGAATTTCAAATTCAAATCGATTTAATAATAAAGTCCCTTCAGCAGATGGTTGACATTCCCACCGGTCGCGCCCGGAAAAAAATCCCTCAAACCCCCAAACAATTAACCCCGGTTCTCGTTCGACGACAATACTATCTAAAGAGGGTTGTAAAAAAGGAATTTTAATGATAAACCGACTGCGACTCCCCAAAGAAGTGTCCCAGTGGCCGACGGGCTCGCAACGCAACAAAGGATTTAACCATCGATGCATTAAATCCCTGTCTGTAATACAACTCTCGACGGTAGTAGCAGGGGTTTTAATAAAAATAGATTGCTCGAAAACTTGACGAATTGGCATTTTAAGAACGAAGCTTGTGGCATATTACTAGAGAGCCGGTCTGAGAAACTCGGTTTTTCAAAAAACCGAGTTTCACCAGATACCGAAAGAAACCAGGTTTTTTCAAAAAACCTGGTTTCTCAAGGCTGTCACCTAGCAGTTTCTTTTGCTAGTCAAAAAAAAGCTTAACACTCAATAAAACCATGAATGGAATTTGGCAACAGATAATAGGAGATCGGTTTATGGGAACCCTCCCATCCGATTTAATGCTGCGGCCCCAGATTCTGGCACAGGCAACTGAAAGTTCTTCTAACTTTAGCTTAGATGTGCTTCAAGCCAACCTCTGGGATATCGGCAGAGCCGTAGCGATTTTGGTCATAGGCACTATAGCTGCCTGGATCGTAGCTGCAGCGATCGGCTCGTTGTTCAAAAAAACGAACATAGATAATAAGATTGCTAGCTGGGTAAGGGGAAATCGAGAAGGACAAGAGCTACCACCAGTAGAGAAATGGATTTCCACAGGAGTTTTTTGGCTCTTAACGATCTTTGTCCTGGTTGCCTTCTTCAACCAACTAGGTTTGACGGAGGTTTCCCAGCCCCTAAATACTTTTCTCGATCGCATCACAGGTTTCTTGCCCCAGTTAGGAGCGGCCCTGCTGTGGTTGGGCGTCGCCTGGGTGGTGGCTACGGCGGTCAAGTTGGCCGTTACTGAAGTTCTCGGGGCCGTGCGTTTGGACGAACGCTTGAACCGACAAGTGGGCAACTCCGAACCGGCAAGTCAAATACAACTGACCGATACTCTGGCTAATGCCTTGTATTGGTTCATCTTTTTGCTGTTCTTGCCGCCAGTATTGGAAGCTTTGGGACTGCAACAGGCCCTCCAGCCGGTTCAGAGCATGCTGGATCGAATTCTGGATGCCCTGCCGAATATTCTTAAGGCGGTGATTATTGTTGGTGCGGGTTGGTTAATCGCTACGGTGGTACGCCGAATTGTGACTAATCTTTTAGCGGCAACCGGTATAGATCGCCTGGGTTCCCGTTTTGGGATTAGCTCTTCCACTAGCGGACAATCCCTGTCGTCTATTATTAGCACCGTTGTTTACGTTTTAATCCTGATTCCTTTTGCCATCTCGGCTCTGGAGGCTTTGGAAATTGAATCGATTTCCGCTCCGGCGGTGGCGATGCTCCAGGAAGTTCTCGAAGCAATTCCCGATATTTTCACCGCTGCTTTAATTTTGGTGGTGGCTTATGTTATCGGACAGTTTGTCTCGGATTTGCTTACTAATATCCTGACCGGTATTGGTTTCAATAATATTTTCAATTGGTTGGGTTTGCCATCGACTCCTGGAACTTCCAGCCAACCTGCAGACCCTAATGCTACAGTCCTCCAAGAGGAAGGTGGCTCCCCGCAGATGCCTCGGCGCACTCCTTCGGAGATTGTCGGGATTGTTGCTTTAGTTGGCATCATGCTGTTTGCGGCGGTTACGGCTACGGAGATTCTGGGACTTGCAGCTCTAACTCTGATTGTCAACGAGATTTTGTCGATCTCCGGTCAAGTGCAGGTGGCGGTGGTGGTGTTTGCTATTGGTTTGTATTTTGCCAATCTGGCTTTCAATTTAATTAACAGTTCTGGCAGTCGCCAAGCTCGATTTTTGGCTCAAGCAGCTCGGGTGGGGATTATTGTGTTGGTGTCGGCTATGGCCTTGCAACAAATGGGTATTGCTAGCGATATCGTCAATTTGGCTTTTGGTTTGTTGTTGGGGGCGATCGCTGTTGCTATTGCTCTGGCTTTCGGTTTGGGCGGTCGCGATATTGCTGCCGAACAAATTAAGGAATGGTTGGATAGCTTTAAGAAGCAGTAGAACGGGCATCTTGCCTGTGTCCTGTAGAACGGGCATCTTGCCTGTTCTACGGAAATCAAAAATATCCCTTCGCCAGAAGGTTAAACTCTGGGTGGGGGCAAAGCATTCGGAAACAAGATTTAATGTTTTTTCTGAAAATTTACCGCCCGAATGCTTTGCCCCTACTTGTCGGGTTCGGTCTGGGTTCCACCCGACCTACAAGAGGAACTCAACTACAAGATGGTCGATATTTTTTATGCGAGACGATCGCCCGCTTTCCTCACATCTAACTTTGCCAACAATTCTGCCTTAATTCGATTCATAATCGAGGTCTCGTCCAAAGACTCCAAAATATGACTGACTACGGCCTTCGGACCTGCTTCTCCCCAAGAAGCGCCATTAGCCAGATAAGCTTTAGTCACTTGACCGATACCGTAAGAAGATAACCCCGCCACCGTCGCCTGAGTCGCCGCCACCGACAAATAAGGCCCTAAAGACAGGCCTCCCGTGACTGGGGCAGTCAACCCCAATAACCCTTTAAGAGAGCTCAGTCCCAAATTAGCCATCATTTCGCTGGCCGTAATGCCGCCCATGCTAATACCGATTTTTTGCAACAACTCCACGGCCCCGGCTTGGGTCATCTCTATACCATAAAGTTTAGATAAAGTCAAGATAGTTGCCACATCAATTATGGCAGCGGTGATAATATCGGCCACCGTAATCGGATTGAGAGCGATCGCCACGGCCTTAGTCATCACCGCATTCCAAATCACCCGATTAGCGCTCTTATCCCTAATCTCCATCTTCCGGCGCACTAACCGTTCGTTGGTGTCGCTGGCATAAAGCATCGTATTCAAAGCCACCAAAGACTTACCTTCTCGGTCTAAAATCTCCAAAATTTTCAGCTTTAAATCGTCAACCAGGGGCTCCCCTCGATTCATTTGAACTCCCATAGTACCATCCGACCGGCGGAAGGCCTTAGCTACCAGAGGAGAAGCTGCGGCCATGACAATTTCATCTGGAGAGAGCAACTCCCGCAGGCGATCGTCGCGGATTTTATGATAAATTGCCATGCGATCGGCTTCTGGGTATTGGTCGATTTTGTTAAACACCAATAACATCGGTTTGCCGGCATCTCGCAGTTGAGAAAGAGCATCGTATTCGACTTGAGTAATATCCCCTGCAACTACAAACAGCAATAAATCGACTTGTTGGGCGACTTGTTTGGCCAGAGCTTCGCGAGTTTCCCCGTCTATTTCGTCGATGCCGGGAGTGTCGATGAGTTCGATTTGGGAGATGCGATAAGAGGTGAGGGTATTAGCAGGGGATTCTTCCTCTGGGGCTGTTTCTCGCTGTAGCTGCCACTGCTTGACGTGAGTATTTCGAGTCACGCCGTGAATGGGGCCTGTTTCAAAGACATTTTCTCCTAAAAGGGCGTTGAGGACCGAAGACTTGCCCCGCCCCACCATGCCGAATACTGCGATTTGGACGCAGGTTCGTTCTAATTTTTCCAGCATTGCTTCGAGTCCGCCGATTTCCTCTTCCAATCCCGATCGCTCTTCGGTGGTTAAATCTAGGTTAGTTACTAATTCTGCCAGAGCGTCTTTGGCGTGACGTAGATTTAATTCTGCTTGAATGTCTGAGAAGTTTAATATGGTTTTGTCTAATTCTCGATCTAAATCCATTTGCAATTTTATAAAACAAGATATTGGTAATCGGTAATCGGTAATCGGTAATCGGTAATCGGTAATCGGTAATATTAAAGAACCCAATTAGCAGTGATTCCCCATTCCCCATTCCCCATTCCCAAATCAGCGAATAAAGGAAAGGTCAACTTTGCCCAAATTAGTAGTTAAAGCCAAATGCATATTTTCTAAAGCTTTAACTAACCATTGAACTGCTTCTCTATTGTTCGATTCGTAATGGTTAAACAAAATGGCAAATCGTTGTTCTAAATATGGTCTAATCCTGCTACATATTAGCACGATTTTCAGCAGCATACCAGTGGTGACAATTGGTCCTAAATTTCCCAACAAATCGAGGAATAGAAAATGCTGGGGTCGCTGGGTACTTTCTACGATTAAAAAGTTGAGCATGGTACTGCAAGTTCTCATCATTAGAGAGTCGTTTAACTGTTTGTCATGGCTGTGTTCTAAAGTTCTTTGCAGTTGCTTGTAGAATTTATTATTAAATTTGCGGGTAATAGTACGAGAATCAACTTCTAAAGAAGTGCTGAGATATTCATAGAAGCTATCTTTAAAAGCGCGGTATGACTGAGGCTGTTTCGTATGAGCCAAAAAGCGTTGGGCTAAATCTTTATAGGTATAACCCGTTTCCACTTTACCGACATATTGTCGCAGGGCAAAAAAGAGCTCTGGATCTCTCAATAAACTAGGGTTAGTTATAATCGTAGCATTTTCTCTTTTCAAAGGCTGCTTGCCCTTGCGAGCAAGTTTAATTTCTCTAATTCTATGAGTGACGTATTGAGATAAATTTACTTCATATTCTTGTTGCTTTTCTTGTTGAATTTTTTTGATAGCTTGCTGATGGTCGTAATTGCTATCGGGGCTTACCAAACAATGCTTGTACAAATAAGGATAGCGAGGTATTAAAGTTCTCAATGGTTGAGCTAAAGCAGTTTTACTATTGCTAGATGCACCTGGGGATTCGTTCATCACTTCAGCCAAACGCTTGAGAGTGAGATATTGTTCGCTGGTAGTAAAATCTTTTACTAATTCTAAAACTCGTCTGGCACCTTTGGAGCCAAAAGCCCTAGTTACGCTTTTATTTTCTACCTCTTCAAATAGCTGAATCAACTCCAAGATGGCATCTTTTTTCGCGCTGTAAGGTTGCCAGCGATTGATTAAAATATGACAGCAACGGTTGAGAATAAAGTTAAATTCTGCTTCTATTTCTTTTGAAGCAACGATCTTTTCTAATGCTTGTACTATTTCGCCATCGGGGTATCCCCAGCCTTGGATAAATAACATTCGGAAGCGATCGATTACTTCGTCAGATGAGTCCTTTTCTACCAAGTCTAGGAAGTGGTCGTAAAGTTGCTGTTTTCGATTTTCTGTGGTTTCTCGGTTCTTAGGAATTTGCATAGTTTTCACTTTTGTGTACCCCCAGGCTGCGATGGTTTGTTTAATTAAATGTCATTACGAGTTAACAATTAACAATTTTCCGTAAAACTAAGGTAAAGACTAGAAGGCCCGGTCTTCTTCTTGATAAAAGTAGAAGATGTCTAAGATAATTATGGCACATCTTTTTTGAAGGGCAAAGTGTCGCTAATTATGAATTTTTGTATTACCACTAGCCAATTAATTGAATTACTGGGTGCTAGATCGCTAAATAAGTCAGGCAGCAAGAACGAAACGGCGACGGGGATTACCACTGATACCCGCAACCTTACACCAGGAAATCTGTTTGTAGCCCTGGTAGGAGAAAAGTTTGATGGCCATAATTTTCTGGAAGAGGCCATTGCTAAAGGTGCTGCTGCCGCCATCGTCAGCAAACAACCTTCTTTGAGGGCCAGGGAGCTGCCAGAAATTCCTTTGTTGCTGGTGGAAGATACCCTCAAGGCATATCAGGCCATCGCTCGTTGGTGGCGCGATCGCTTTTCGATTCCTATCGTGGCAGTGACGGGTTCGGTAGGTAAAACTACTACCAAGGAATTAATCGCGGCAGTTTTGGCCACCCAAGGGCCTGTCCTCAAAACCGAGGCTAACTATAACAACGAAATCGGCGTCCCTAAAACTCTCTTGGAACTCTCTGGAGAGCATCAATATGCAGTCATAGAAATGGCCATGCGAGGCCAGGGGGAAATTGCCTTATTAACTCAAATTGCACGTCCCACCGTGGGAGTAATCGTTAATGTGGGTACGGCTCATATCGGGCGTCTGGGCTCGGAGGAGGCGATCGCTAAAGCTAAATGCGAGTTACTGGCAGAGATGCCAGAAAACAGCATTGCCATCCTCAACGGCGACAACGGCAGATTAATAGAAACTGCCGCAGGGGTATGGTCGGGAGAAACCCTAACTTACGGTTTAGAAGCTGGCCAATTCCGGGGAGAATTAATCGATGCTCGGACGATTAAGATAGAAGGGACCGAAATTCCCCTACCATTACCCGGGCGACATAATGCCGTTAACTACTTAGCTGCTTTAGCAGTTTTTAAAGTTTTAATCGGCAAGAATTTACCAGCAAATTCTCTCTGGGAATCTCTCAGTCAAGGTTTATCGGTACAACTGCCAGAAGGAAGGGCGCGACGGTACGAATTAGCTAACGATATTGTCATTTTGGACGAGACTTATAATGCCGGTTTAGAATCTACCGTTGCCGCCCTTCAATTATTAGCTGAAACTCCTGGCAAGCGCCATATTGCCGTGTTGGGAACTATGAAAGAATTGGGAGAAAAATCTCTCGATTTTCACGAGCGAGTTGGAATTGTTGCCCGAGATTTGAAGCTGGATGCTTTATTTATTTTGGCGGATTTTGAAGAAGCTAAGGCTATGGCAAAGGGGGCTGTGGGTTTGCCTTTTTTAGAAATAGAAAATATCGAGGATAAGGATTGTCGGGAGAAATTGGCGAGGCGGTTAAAAGAGTTTGTGGAACCGGGCGATCGCCTTTTGTTTAAAGCATCTCATTCCGTGCAACTAAATAGGGTGGTAGAAATGTTTAAAAATTCATAATTGTCAGTTGGTAGAACGGGCAAGAAGCCCGTTCCCAAAAAGATGATTTATTTAGTTGAGTATAACCTGACAATGAACTTATTTTAAAGAAAAATTTGGGCAAACATAACTGCTATTTGACATTCAAGAATCGAAACCCACCTAATACTTATGAATCAGAAAGAATCTGTTGCTTATAAAGGCTCTCTGTTGGTTATTGACGATACTCCTGCTAATTTAAGTCTCTTAACTCAACTTTTATCGGAAAAAGGCTATAAAGTTCGGGCGGCACCCAGCGGTAAATTTGCTCTCAAGTCCATTGACAAAAATCCTCCCGATTTGATTTTACTGGATATTATGATGCCAGAAATGAACGGTTATGAAGTTTGTAACGAGTTAAAAGCAAATCCAGTAACTCAAGACATACCGGTGATTTTTTTGAGCGCTTTGGATGAGGCTTTAGATAAAGTAAAAGCTTTTGATGTCGGTGGTGTCGATTATATTACCAAACCGTTTCAGGCAGTGGAGGTTTTAGCCCGAGTAGAAAATCAATTGCGGGCGCGATCGCTCCAATTACAACTCGTAGAAAAAAACCAAAATTTAGAGAAGGTCATCCAAGACCTGAAATGGGCTCAAGCTCAAGCAATTCAGAACGAAAAAATGCTGGCTTTAGGGCATCTTGTCGCTGGCGTTGCTCACGAAATTAATAACCCAATTAACTTTATCTTTGGCAATCTTACTCCAGCAAAAGAATACATTCAAGATTTATTGAGGTTAATCGCAGTATATCAAGAGCAATATTCGGAAACTAACCCCGCTATTGAGACAATTTTGGAAGAAATAGATATTGATTTTATTACGGAAGATTTATCTAAACTTTTAAATTCTATGCAAGCTGGGGCGGAAAGAATTGCTACTATTGTTGGGGGATTGCGCACTTTTGCTCGCCACGACGAATCGGAAATTAAAGCTGTGGATATCCACGGTGGAATTGACAGTACCTTAATGATTTTACAACACCAATTACGAGAAACAAATGCCAGACCTGGTATTAGGATTATTAAAGACTACGCCCAACTTCCGAAAGTTACCTGTTATGCCAGTTCTCTTAACCAAGTATTTATGAATTTAATTAAGAATGCGATCGATGCTTTGGAAGAAAAAATCCAAAGTCGAAAAACTGCTTTAGAGGAACCTACTATTCGCATTCAAAGTTTAACAACTACTAATAAGACTGTCAAAATTATTATTGCTGATAACGGACCGGGAATCAGTCCAGAGATAATAGGGCAAATTTTCGATCCTTTTTTTACTACTAAAGTTGTGGGAAAAGGCACTGGTTTGGGATTATTTAGTAGTTATCGGATTATTGTTGAAAAACATAAAGGTCAACTTACTTGCAATTCCAAATTGGGGGAGGGATCGGAATTTATTATGGAAATTCCAGTCCAATTACCCCTAGAATGCAATCTCCGGGAAGATGACTAAATTTGGCAAAATAAGAAAAAATGCTTTATACTAAATTAAGGACCTACTACTGCCTATTTCTCATCTAAGTGAATTCCCTGGATATTTATGAATCAGGAGCAGTCTATTAGTGCTAAAGGAGACATTTTAGTTGTGGATGATAGTCCGTCCAATTTAAGTCTGTTAACTCAAATGCTATCTGCTAAAGGCTATAAAGTTAGAGTGGCACCTAACGGACAATTGGCATTAAAGTCAGTTCAATACTATCCTCCAAATCTGATTTTGCTAGATATTATGATGCCCATAATTGATGGTTATGAAGTATGCAAGCTGTTAAAAGCTGACGAAAAAACTCAAGATATTCCAGTAATATTTATTAGCTCTTTAGATGAAGCTGTCGATAAAGTCAAAGCTTTTAATTTTGGTGCGGTCGATTATGTTTCTAAACCTTTTGAAAATGTAGAAGTTTTAGCGAGAATTGAGAATCAATTAACCATCCAAAGGCAAAAAAAACGTTTGGAAAAAGAAATTGAAGAGCGGAAAAAAATTGAAGAAAACCTTCAACAATCCCGGCAGCTTTTATCTAGCGTTTTAAATAGTTCTTTGGATGGCATTATGGCGTTTAATTCGGTTCGAGACGGCCAGGGAAATATTGTGGATTTTGAATGTTTGCTGGTTAATCCAGTAGCGGCAGAAACTATTGGCAAAACGAAAAATAATTTGATAGGAAAACATTTTTTGAAGGAATTGCCGAGTTTAAAAAATACGAGTTTATTGGATTATTATAAGTCTATTGTTACCACGGGAATTATTATTAATAAAGAATTTTATTACGATCGCGAATACTTTAAAGGTTGGTTTCAAGTGGTGGCGGTTAAAATTGGCGATGGAGTTGCGGTTACTTTCCGCGATATTAGCGATCGCAAACAAATGGAACTAACCCTACAACAAGCTAATTTAATCTTAGAACAAAAAGCTAACGCCGACAGTTTAACCCACCTGGCCAACCGCCGCCGCTTCGACGAATATCTCAAGCAAGAATGGGCCCGAATGGCAGAGGAGAAACAGCCCCTATCTCTGATTTTATGCGATGTGGATTATTTCAAACTCTATAACGATACCTACGGACATCAAGCCGGGGATGAATGCTTGCAAAAAATAGCACGAGCTCTCAGACGTTCTGTCAGATATCCAGCAGATTTAGTAGCTCGTTACGGTGGCGAAGAGTTTGCGGTAATTTTGCCGAATACAACCGCTACAGATGCGATGAAGGTTGCCGAACAAATTAAATGGGAGTTACAAAAATTAAAAATAGATCGTAAAACATCGACGGTAGGTGAATATGTGACTTTAAGTATGGGAGTGACTAGCATGGTTCCCAAACCGGAATTATCCCCGGCACATTCGATCGCAGCTGCCGATGAGGCCCTCTACGAAGCTAAAAAACAAGGACGCGATCGCGTAGTTCTCAAACAATAGAAGTAGGCAAGAGGCAATAGGCAAGAGGCAAGAGGAAATGCCAGTTAAACGAAGGGTTCCACGCCTCTAACCTAATTGTTAATCGTTCGTTGATATTACGGTCGAGATTCCACGGCGATCGCCTCTGGAACCCGATTTTCTTTTTTACCTTTTAACAGATAAACTGGCATTTCTCCCTTTCCTTTAACGGCGATCGCTCCCCTTTCCTCAAACTGGTACTTATCTTTTAACAGTTCGTAGGTGGCTTCGGTAACTTGGATCTCTCCGATCGCTCCATGAGATTCCATCCGACTGGCGGTATTCACCGTATCCCCCCACAAATCGTAAATAAATTTTTTCGTACCGATAACCCCAGCAACTACCGGACCGCTATTAATACCGATCCTCATCTGAAAATTGCCGTCGCGCTTGCGATTAAAAAGGTTAATAGCCTCCTGCATCTTCAAAGCCATTTCGGCGATCGCCTCGGCATGGTCGTTTCTCGGGTGAGGCAAACCGCCTACTACCATATAGGCATCTCCAATGGTTTTAATTTTCTCCAAATCTGCCTCGGCGGCTATGCTGTCAAATTCGGAGAAAATCTCGTTGAGCCATTGTACCAAATCTGTCGGCGAAACAGTGGCGGATAGTTTGGTAAAACCGGCAATATCGGCAAATAATACTGTCACGCTCTCGAAAGAATCGGCAATTGTTCCGGCGCCTTGTTTCAAGCGTTGGGCGATCGATAAAGGCAAGACGTTTAGCAAGAGTCGTTCTGACTTTTCCCGTTCTTCTTCCAATTGTTCCAAAGCTGACCGAAAAGAACTAACGATCGCCACCCCAAACCCTCCTGCTGCTACCACCGCTACCAATAGCAACACTGTCATTTGCTCGGATGTCTGTTCTATCTGCAGGCGGGCGCGTTCTACTTCTTGGTTGGCAAAATCGAAGAGTCTGTCAGAAAAAGCGCTGGTTTGCCGGTCTAAGGTGTCGCCGATGGCGCGAACGTCTTCTTTGCGAATATAACTTTGCTGGGCCTCGGACTCGAAGACGGAGAGAAACTCGTTTGCGGTTTGCTTTTGTTCGACACTCAATCCCTGGGAGTCGGCGATCGCCTCCCTTAACTTTTCCACGGCTAAAGCTAAGGCCGTTTTGTCCTCCTCTCGATTGTTTAACCTATATTTTTGTTCGGCTACCTGCATTTCGTTGTAATCAGAGATTAACTCCGGTTCGTCTGCTAGTTGTAGCACGTTCTTTAACCAATCTCCCGCTCTTTCGGTTCGCGCCAACAACCCCACTCCATCTTCTCCTAAATCTCCCACCAACCTTATTGCTTGCCGAAAGTTGCTCTGATACTCCTGAATTTTTTGGGTATATTCGAGTAAATCTTGGCGATCGCTGGTGTCTCTGGCGAGAAATCCTTGGAGGCGATCGCCTGCTTGCTGCACTTTGAGAAGTTCTTCCTCGAAAGGAACCGCGTAATCAGTCCGCGCCTTTTGTAAGCCTACAGTTTGCCAGCGATCGAAAAATTCTCTTTCTTTTACCCGGGCCCTGTCTAATGCTTTGTTCATTTCAAATACCAAGCGCTGCATTTTGATGCTGCTTATTATGGCCGACTCGGTGCGGTGGCGAACCACTTTTAAGGAAAAAAAGCTAGTCGCCGCTACTGCCGCTATCAATAATAACAGTCCCCCAGCGGCAAGAGAAAACTTGCGAGTAATGCTAGATTGACTTTTGGTTTGAGTTAGAGAGCGATCTATTATTCGATCGTTGTTCATTATAGTAGTAGCCTCCCGATTGGTATTTAGTTGTTAGTTTAAGGTTATGGCCCCCAAAGGGTGTAAGCTCCTATTAACCTCTAACTTCAATAATCTAGCAGAAATTCACCAAAAGGGGGTATGGCTTTCGAGAAAAAGGAATTGCGCTTGTCATGCTCATACTCATACTCTTACTCAAAAATAAGATTTTTTCTTCGACATTGCTTTTTTATCGAGATTGTCTATTGTTGCTTGGGGGCAGAAAGTGGAGGATCGACGGCAGAGCGCGATCGCCTTCGCCCCCGTGGCAATCTCATAGATTTAACTTGAGATTGCGTCCATAAGCACCGAAGGCTGAC
>CAZSTZ010000013.1:0-5215 GCA_964609515.1 uncultured bacterium
GTTCCCTAAAAGCGTTCAAATTTTGGGTTTATTCTTGCATTGAGATGCTCCCTAAAATTCTCTTTTTGAGTATGAGTATGGGTATGAGTATGAGCAGGGGTATGGGTATGGGTATGAGCAGGGGTATTAGCAGGGGTATTAGTATGGGTATGAGCAGGGGTATTAGTATGGGTATGAGCCTGGGTCTGGGAACGTAACTGAGGTAAAATGAAGAGCGATCGCTAACCCAATCTAAATTCTCTTAAAATTCTATGACTACAGATAATCGCTCTCAAGTACGTCGAGTATTAATTATCACTCTTTTACTCAACCTTCTAGTGATGGTCATTAAAGTTGCTGTCGGTTGGCGGACTGGTTCTCTTACTTTGTTAGCCGACGCTTTACACAGCGTTACCGATAGCGCTAACAACGTTTTAGGCTTAGTGACCAATCACTTCGCCTCCCCCAAACCCGATCGCGAACATCCCTACGGACATCAAAAGTTCGATGCCGTGGGCGCTTTAGGCATAGCGGCTTTTTTATCTATTGCCTGCTTTGAAATTCTCAGCGGTGCGGTCGAACGTATCGTTACAGGAGGTAAAGAAGTCCAGATGTCTGCTGCCGCATTGTGGATTTTATTGATAGTTGTAGGTATCAACATTTTTGTTGCTTTTTACGAACGAAGTGTAGGTAACAAAATCGGCAGCAGTATTTTAATCGCCGACTCCCACCACACGATGAGCGATATTTGGGTGACTATAACTGTCATAGCCGGTTTAGTTGGCGTCTGGTTGGGCAATATTTATAATCTGCCGCTTTTCAACTGGTTTGATGTCGCCTTTGCCTTCCCAGTGGCGCTGTTAGTGTTTGCTAGCGCTTGGAACGTTTTAAAAGAAAACTTGCCTTGGTTGGTAGATCGAGTGGCGATCGCCCCAGAAGCAATAAACGCGATCGCCATGGAAGTTCCCGGAGTGGTTAACTGTCACAAGATCGCCTCTCGCGGCGTTATCGGACGTCAAGTTTTCATAGAAATGCACGCGATCGTCGATGCCACCGATGTCGAAACCGCCCACAAAATTACCGAAAATGTAGAAGCTCGCTTGCGGGAACGTTTCGCCCCAGTTCGCGTTTTAATTCACGTCGAACCTCCCGCCTATAAGTCAGAACAGATCGCTTATGACGGCGAAGATGAATAAATCGCTTGTAAATATCGCTTGTAAATATCGCTTGTAAATAGTGAGCGATCGCCTCATCGGGCAGACTCTCTAAACTTTAGGAGCATCGAATCTTTGTAAAAATACTCTCCCTTCGGGGGAAACGAGAACCTTTTGCCATCCCCAATTCCCCATGGACCATTCTCCATTCCCAAAAAATCATTTCATTCTTGGAGCGATCGTATCCTATCAAATCGTCCCAGCAACCGGGTTTCTTGCCCCCCACCCACATCCTGGAAACCCGGTTTCTGCCATAACCTTATGCCTCGCTTTCCAGGAATTATGGCTAATCTGTGTCATTACTCTCCTTCACCATGTCAAAGGGATTGCACAATTTCGTTGGATAACTCTGGGAAACTCAGCAACTTAATTCGCACAATGGAGGAAGTTATAACCTCATGTTGGCTGAGAAATGCTTCTGAGAAAAGCGGCAATACTGCTGGCTCTTCAGCCAGGTAGTAAATAAAGATGTTGGTATCGTAGAGATACTTCACCGATCCCACTCCTGACGTATCGTCGAGATGAGCCAGCATTTTGTCTCGCTTATCTTTTAGCAATCCCTTGGCTTTGGTAACTTTTGCATAATCTCGTTGCCAGAACGATACTACTGAAGCAGGCACATCTACTGTAATAAAATCTTCATTCTGGTCGATTAAATACTGCTTTGGGATTTTAATGATGGGCATTGTTTCTTTACTTTAAATGCTTGCTGTTAATTTTATCCTTTTAAGATTATAATTTGCTCGATTTGTTCTGGGGTGAGTTCGGTGATATCGATGGTTTGAGTCATTTTTTAGCTGGGGGCTAGGGTTTGCTGATATTTTAGCAAATTTGAGAACTTGGAGTGAGGGTTCGGAAACCGGGTTTCTTGGCTAATTAAATCTCCTCTAACCAGATTTCAATGGCAGAGATTAGATTCGGTTGATTGGGGGGAAAGCCTTTTACTTTTAACGGCCTGTCTAGGGGTTCGTCGGTGAGGAAGGCTACGGCTATTTCCCCCGTCAGTTTTTGGCAAAAGGCGATGTCCTTGCGGGACACTCTATTTCGCCAACGGACCATCTTGCTTAATGGCTTCTTTGGCCCAACGCATCGCACTCATTGGCACTCATTTTAATAATTAGGGGCGGCACGAAAAACCGTAAAAGCTGACAAAATTGGTAATAGGTAATAGGTAATAGGTAATAAATCCCAAGCAAATTGAACGATTTCTTCGAGATGTTTTTGCCATCTTACTCCGATCCCATTACCCATTACCCATTACCCATTACCCATTACCAACAACACAGACAATGTTTGTTTTTTTCACTACTACCCTAATTATAGCAGGATTTTTTCCCCTGGAATTCGTTTGAGCAATATCAAAAATTAAAAATTAAAAATTAAAATGCAATTAGTCTGTTTTTGGCAAATACCAGACTTTGTACATAAGAAAAGAAATTGTCAAGGCTACGGGAAAAAATTTTTGTGAAGCGATCGGCAATACTAAAAGAGTTTTCCACAGTAGGGAGAACCTCCAGGCAAAGACCGTTAAAAAACCATTTAGACGGAAAAAAGGTAAAGAGAACATCGCAATTTTTCCTAATTTACTAAGGCTTTCGCCTTTTCGGTAATTGCAAACTAGAGAGAATTAGCCAACTCCTGCCAACCATAACTGTAACAGTGGTAGCAGAGTTTTCCACAGAAAAAATAGAGTTTTCCACAGAACTTACCAGCTTATCCTCAGAGAAACGAGTTAAACAAAGAACACAAATTAAATAAACATTAAGAACAAGTTAACTAGAAGGACCGACCAAGAAACCCGGTTTTTCTGTAAAAACCGGGTTTCACCAGATGCCGACCAAGAAACCCGGAATTTCTGTAAAAACCGGGTTTCACCAGATGCCGACCAAGAAACCCGGAATTTCTGTAAAAACCGGGTTTCTGAGATTTCATCAAAAAAACCGGGTTTCTGCAGATACTACTACTCCCACTCAATAGTTCCCGGCGGCTTAGAAGTAATATCGTAAACCACGCGATTAACCCCTTTCACCTCATTAACAATACGATTAGAAATCGCTTCCAAAAGGTCGTAAGGAGCCCGAGACCAATCTGCCGTCATGCCATCCTCGCTGGAGACGCAACGCAGAACCACCGGATAAGCATAAGTACGGCGATCGCCCATAACTCCCACGCTGCGAATAGGCAACAACACCGCGAAAGCCTGCCAAAAATCGAGATACATTCCCCGGCGCTTAATCTCGTCGCGAACCACAAAATCGGCATCCCGCAGAATATTCAAGCGCTCCGCCGTCACCTCGCCCAAGATCCGAATTGCCAAACCCGGCCCCGGAAAAGGATGGCGGCGGACGATTTCCTCTGGGAGTCCGATAGAACGCCCTACCTTACGCACCTCGTCCTTAAACAACTTGCGCAAAGGTTCCACCAACTTAAACTGCAAATCTTCCGGCAGTCCGCCGACATTGTGATGGCTTTTAATTTTTACCGCCACTCGTTCCCCCGTTTTGGGATCTATATTAGTATCCGCCGACTCGATAACATCTGGATAGAGAGTACCTTGAGCCAGATAATCAAAAGGTCCGAGACGCCTTGACTCCTCCTCAAAAACCCGGATAAATTCGCGACCGATAATCTTGCGTTTCTTTTCCGGGTCCGTCACCCCGTCAAGTTTAGCCAAAAAGCGATCGCGAGCGTTAACGTATTCCACATCAATATGGAACTTATCCCGAAAAGTCTCGATTAAATATTCCGGTTCGTACTTGCGCATGAACCCTTGGTCGATAAACATACAAGTAAGGCGATCGCCTATTGCCTCGTGGAGCAAAAAAGCCAAAGTCGAAGAGTCAACCCCCCCAGAAAGGGCGAGCAAAACTCGTTTATCCCCGACCTTCCCCCGAATTTCTCGAATAGCTTCATCGATAAAAGCTTGAGTCGTCCAGGTAGGCTCGCAATTGCAAATATGATAAACAAAATTACGAATTAAAGCTTGTCCGTCAACCGAGTGAACCACCTCGGGATGAAACTGCACCCCATAGAGTTTTTTCTCGTGGTGAGCGATCGCCGCACAAGGAGTATTTTCCGTGTGGGCGAGAATTTCAAAACCCGGAGGCATCTTCGCCACCGAGTCCCCGTGACTCATCCACATAGTGCTGGCCTCTTCCACGTTAGTCAGCAAATCTGTAGGATCGTCTATCAATAAAGAAGCTTTACCATATTCTGCTAATTTAGCTCGTTCCACCTTACCGCCAAGTTGTTCTACCATTAGCTGCATTCCGTAGCAGACGCCTAATATAGGTATGCCCAGATTCCAGATTTCCGGGTCGCAGTGGGGGGCCCCTTCGTCGTAAACCGAATTTGGACCGCCAGAAAGAATAATGCCCTTGGGGTTGAGCATCGCTAATTTTTCCGCGCTGGTACGGTAGGAGATTACTTCGGAGTAAACTTGAGTTTCCCGAATGCGTCTGGCGATTAACTCCGAGTATTGAGAACCGAAGTCGAGGATGGCGATAGTTTGTCGGTTGAGTTCTTGGACCTCGATCGAGCTCGGTGCTTTTTCTGTTTGTGTTTTAGTGAGGGTTTCCATTTGGTAATTGAAGTTGATGAAGTACGCTGGTAGAGTGCGCGATGCCTGTATCTGGTGAAACCCGGTTTCGCATGAGTTACCGGGTTTCTTGACCGATATTGGGGGGCGATCGTCGCTTTTTGTTTGGCAAATTAAATGGGTATTCTGACTAGAGTACCAAATTCTCCCAGAAAATGTATCGCTTGTTGCACTTTTGAAAATTATTTTGTGCTTTCAGCTACCTTTCGCGTTTGAGATTTTAGATTAGAAAAAATTGGCCTTTTGCCTGCCAACTACGAAAAAAACAGGGCATTAGGGCGGTAAATTAAGTTAAAAAACATCAATATTGATATCCGAATGCTTTGCCCCGGCCCCACGTTTAACTGCCAAATATTTATTTAAAACCAGCCAGTAGGGTGCGCAATGGGCACCTTACAAAACTAGAAAATTTATTTAAAACCAG